>CAMFSU010000001.1 GCA_945983355.1 uncultured Clostridia bacterium
CGGCGGTATATCTCTGTTGCACTTTCCCTAAGGTCACCCTCGGCGGCCGTTAGCCGCTATTCTGCCCTGCGGGGCTCGGACTTTCCTCAGATATTTCTATCCGCAACCGTCTAACCGACTCAACCATTATATTACCACAAATGCCTTAATGTGTCAAAACTTTTTTAAAAGAATAATATGTATTGATTGGAGGCATTTTTTAATGAAAAACTGTGATATTAAATATTTTTTGGCGGCGAATTCAGCAAGCGGCTTTATAAGTGAATTTTCGAGCAACTGCACCACCGAATATAAAACCTACATAATCAAAGGCGGACCCGGTTGTGGCAAGTCTTCATTTATGAAAAAAGTGGCAAAAACCGCAGAAAATAGCGGTGAAAGGGTTGTTTTTTGCCCCTGCTCGTCCGACCCTGACAGTCTTGATGCCGTAATTTTTGAGGATAAAAAAATCATTATTCTTGACGGCACCGCACCCCATACAGTTGACCCTATTTACCCCGCAGTTTGCCAGGAAATTTTAAACTTTGGTCAGTTTTGGGACAGCCAAAAAATTCCCGATAAAAACGAGATTATACGGGTTACAAATTTAAACAAAACGCTTCACAAAACAGCATCTTGTTACATTACAGCGGCAGGCAGCTTGCTTTGGGATAATTTTAAAACCGCCGAAAGCTGTACCGACTCAAAAAAGGTTGAGCGCTTTGCAAAAAATCTTTGCCAAAAGCTTATCCCTCAAAAAAGCGGAAGCGGTGAAGAAACAGTTAGATTTTTAGGTGGCATAACCCCAAAGGGCTTGGTTTCCTTCCCCGAAACCATCACAAATTCTTGTGAAAATATAGTTATCATTAAGGATGAATTTTACAGCGTTTCTTCACTTGTTTTAAAGCTTGTGCGGGACTTTTCGCTTGAAAACGGTTATAAAATTTTAACCCTTAAAAATCCCCTGTTCCCCACCCTTATCGACCACATAATTTTGCCCGAATTATCACTTGCAATAGTTACCGAAAACCGCTTTATAAGGTTTGAGAGTGACTGTCGCCGTATTCATTCCCGCCGTTTTGTTGATAACCGACTGCTTCATTTCAGCAAAAACCGTGTTAAATTTAACCTTAAAGCGTCAAAAGAACTGCTTGAAAGTGCATATTTCACATTAAAAGAGGCGAAAACCGTTCACGATGAGCTTGAAAGCCATTATATAAAGGCAATGAATTTTGAAAAACTTAATGATTTCGCAGATATGTTTTGCAAAAAATTGTTTTAGATGGTATAATTGACACAAAGGAAGTGTTAATTTATGAAAATTGCGGTTATTACAGGTGCGTCTTCAGGTCTTGGTCGCGAGTATGCGTGGGCTGTTGACAATTTTAGAAGTGATATTGATGAAATTTGGCTTTTAGCCCGTCGCGAAGACAAACTTAAAGAGGTTGCAGCAACATTAAAAACTAAATGCCGTGTTTTAAAATGCGATATTACTGATGATTCTTGCATTAAAGAATATGTAAATCTTTTAAATGCTGAAAATGCAGAAATTAAACTGCTTATAAACAATGCGGGCTTTGGTAAAATGGGTATGTTTTACGACATTTCAACCAGGGATAATGCAGGTATGATTCGCCTTAATTGTGAGGCATTAACCGTTATAACAAGCGTTTCCCTGCCCTTTATGAAGGAGCATGGCGAAATTATAAACACCTGCTCTATTGCATCCTTTGCACCCAATTCAAGAATGGCGGTTTACTCCTCCACAAAGGCGTTTGTTATGAGCTTTTCCCGCGCTTTAAGAAGCGAATTAAAGTCGCGCAAAATCAATGTTTTAAGTGTTTGCCCGGGACCTATGGAAACTGAATTTTTACCCCTTGCAAACATTGGCAAGGGCGACAGCAGAACCTTTGATGTGCTCCCGCGTGATAACCCCAAACGCGTTGCTAAAAATTCACTTAAAGCATCTAAAAAGAAAAAGACAGTTTATGCCGACCACATTTTTTATAAATTTTATCGTTTGGTTGCCAAAATTTTACCCACACGCCTTGTTATGAAGATGGCAGCAACCTGATTTTTCAAAAAAGCAGTCAGTTTTTTGCTGACTGCTTTTTAGTTTCTCTGTAATTCCTAATAATACTGCGCCAAATATCGCTTATCTCATTTGGAGATAACATATTTTGTATTTTATCTTCTTTGAATATAAAATACAGGTTGTAATGACCTGTTTTCTCTATGTTAGTAAGCACATATTATTCCCCCTTTCTTGTTAGTCAAAGAAATAATTGAAATATGAATACTTTGTGCCTGTGCAGTTCGGTACAGAGAAATCGGAATTTGTCCAATCGTGGTTATACTCTGTCATCTTTGCCGAGGTAAGATTGAAGTAGGAATGATATGATGCACCTTCTTCTCCGCCGATGGGGTCATCGAATGTAATATCGCACATATACCATTCGCCATCGAGTTCCACACAGTTCCACTTGTGACCGCCGCCTGCTGTACCTCTAACACCTGTGCAGTTGATACCTGCATAAAGGCAAAGGGTTTGAAATGCTTCTGAATATGATTCGCAAACACCAGTTTTGTTTACGATAATACCGTATGCTGTCCAGTTATCCTGTGCAAGTCCGTCCCAACAAGCCCCAAGATTATAATGGCTATCTATTAAAATACGGTCATAAATAAGTTTTTCTTTCCATACATCAGGTGCATTTGCAGGGATGGTGCTTAAAATACGGTTGACTTCTTTTTCAAAAGTTTGCTTCTTTGCAATGATTTTGTCCTTTAATTCTTTGGTCATTGAACCATAACCGTATCCGCAGTAATCACCTTTGTTGTTGCCGACAGCATAATAAAGTAATAGTCCACCGCCATCAGAAGTTGTCACCATAACTTGATTTACAAGATAAAAATGTTCGGGGTTATCAAACAAATATAGATAGAGAATATAATAATTTCTGTTTTCGGTCAAATTGGTAGCATTTAAAATTACTTTTTCTTCGAGATTGTTAACGGCAGTATCAATCTTTTGATACCACTGCTTCTGCTCGGCATTAAGAGTAGAATATAAATAACGACCTGTATAATGGAGTTTTTCGTGTTTTTGACCTGTTGTATAAGTATATTCAGGCTTCTTCACTTCTTCGGGCAATGGTGTTTCTGGCTCGGAAGGAATGGTAGGCTCGATTATTTCTTCTTTTTCAGGAGTAGATGATTCTTCAGAAGAGGTTGTATCCTTTTCGGGCTTTGTAGGTGTAGGTTCGGTAGGTTTTACAACATCAATAGTGGGTATTGCAGGTGTGGGTGTTGTATTTTTGTCTTCGGTATTGGTTGTAGGAGTTTCGAGTTTTACAATAATACCGTCTTCCGTTTTGGTTTCACTAGTCTTAAAACCGCTTTCGTCCATCTTCTCTACAAAATCATCAAAACTGGATACATCGCTAAAATGAATAGCGGTGTCGGATGATACTGTTTCATTACTTTCGTCATCTGTGTCAAACCCACTTACTGTTGATGTTACTGCCGAAACGGTAGGTTCGGTAGTGTCAGTGTTTCCATTTGCAGTATCGCTTTTACCACAAGCGGTAAGCGATAACAGGGCTGCTAAACAAAGAATGATTGCTACTTGTTTTTTCATAATAAAAATCCCCTTTATTAGTGTTTTTAGACTTGTTTTCTTGTCCTTACACTTATAAAGGGGATTTAGGTTTTAATTCGGTTTTATATTTTTGAAAAAATTTTAAAAATATTTTATTACATTAAATTTAACAATATTTCTTCGCTAGACCCATCATTTAGAAAAACCTTTACATTCATTGATTCTTTATCCGCCGCAACTTCAACATCACTTAATATGTAACCACAATCATTGAATGTATATGTATCGTTAGGTGTCAGAGATATCTTGCCATTGGAAGTCATAGAATAGTCGTAATACTCACCAATATCCGAAACTTCTGCCGATGGACAAGTTATATACTTAACTCCGTCAATAACAACACCGCCCATTTTTTTAAAATTATTTTCGTTTGAAAATAATTCTTCCCACGAAGCACCACCTGAAAGTACTGGGTGTCCACTTGTCATAATCATTTTTTGATATACTTGATATTCCTTATTTGTGATAGTATCTTGCGGTACAAGTACAAATTCTGTTGCACAAGGCAAAAATGCGACTGGTGTTGTAACAGGAGTGCTTGAACATTTATCAGTTCCGTTCGGATACAAATACAAGTTTATAGAATATTTGTAATACTTACCATCGCTGCCTTTGTGGTGAGATGTAACACCAGAATAATAACAATTTTCTGTTATTTTTATATTACTCTCACTACTATCACCAATGCTTTTGCCGTTAACCGTAATATTTTTATTATCAGAAAGCTTGGCAATAAGTATTAAATCTTCCTCCGGAATACTACCTGTAAGATTGATATTATTAACCGTTCCACTAAATGTTTCACTATAATACCACTCTAAAGTCTTATCTAATTTTGCACCTATAATAACATCGCCTGTAAGAGAGGTGCAATCTTTGAATGACATCATTATTCTTTCAACATTTGCAGGTATTGTAGGTGCTTTCACAAGAGAAGAGCAGCCCCAATATGCCGAAGGCATTGCTGTTATTGTAGACGGAATTTTAGGTGCTGCTGTCATATTAGCACAACCGAAAAATGTACCGTATAATGTTTTTATCGGTTTGCCGTTAATTTTAGAAACAATTGCACCGTATGATGATTTAGCCTGGTCGGCAACCATAATAGACCAACTTCCAAATACATCACTTTCTATAACACCACTGTCACCGCTATCAAAGCCATCTTTCCACATATGCCACATATCTGTGCCATCAATATTTTTTGCATATAAACATTCATAACCGTAGAGATAATCACCATACGAAACTTTATCACCAGCAGTGCAAGTTTCGGGGAATTTTTGTCCTGCGGTCAATACGGTGCCGTCATACAGTGTGTAAGTACATCCTTCGGGTATGATACCCTCTAAAACAAGTTCATCATTTGTTTCAGACGAGGTATCGCCATTAGATGAAACAATGCTTTGATTATCAGTAGGAGTATCATTATTATCCTTTTGCGAAAGCACAGCGACGGTAGCCCCACCACCGATAACGATTGTAGCGGCAACTACACCCGCAATAATTTTGGATGCAATAGGAATTGCGGCGATTTGAGCACCAAGACCCGCCGCACCCGCGGTAGTGGTTGTTGCAACGGCAGTATTGGTTGCAGTAGCAGTTGCAACAGTAACGGTAGTTCCCGTTGCCGCACCGACACCTTCTGCAATAATTTCTGCCGAAGCAGTAGGCAAAGAGCCTTCGAACATACCATCGAATATCCATTTGAGGAATGGGAAGAACGGAATAGCATGAAGTTTGATGTTGTGCTTCTTTTCGTATTCTTCAACACTGTTTTTGATTGTTTTTCGGGCATAGTTAAGTCGGCTCTTAACCGTACCTTCCGATACATCTTGTATCTCGGCAATTTGTTTTACCGACATTTCATCAAAGTAATACATCATAACGGCAGACCGTTGTTCTTCGGAAAGTTCATCAAGAATGTCCATTACGGTTTTTTTAAAATCCGCCTTATCAAGCGCCTCGTCTGGAATGAACTCGACTTTTTCTTCTTTTAATGTGTCAAATACAGTATTACCCTCTTCATCTTCATCGACAAGCACGTCTTTTTTCTTCTTAAAATATCGGGTGCATTGATGATATGTAATCTGTTTTGCCCAAGTAACGAATGCGGCAGGTTCTTTCAAGTTGCCAAGAGTATTTATAATCTCTACAAATGCTTCTTGTGTGACATCAAGAGCCGTCTCATCGTCTTTTACAGTCTTCAATGCGAAATAATATAAGTCATTGTAAAACTCGTTAAATAGGCAGTTTAAGGCTTCGTTATCGCCTTGCTGTGCTTTTGTAACGAGGGATACTAATTGTTCCTTTTCCATTTTCAGACCCCTTACTTCATAAATATAAAAAGGGATGACGAGCACCCCTTTTATCGCTCTGCGAGCAATTATAACATATTATCAAAAATTTTGCTATTGGTTTGCCTCAGTTTTTTCATCTTCTTCATTCTTAAACATTTTGGGTATTTTAGTAATGGTGAGAAATGCATTAATTCCGAACAAAACATAAAATACAACAGCATTACAGTTGATAGTGCCGTTTATAAAAGAAATCAAAGCCATAACCCATATTACTATATTTAGCGGAATATTAATAACAGACATTCTTTTTAAGAACTTATCAAACTTACTGTTTTCCCAACGGAGACTTGAAATAACAATTAGCACAATAACAATAATATTAATATAAACAGGCCATTTAAGGAAAAACAAAGGAATATAACTGAATAGATTTATCCTTATATCTTGTAGCACCACAGCAAGGATTATAACAAAAACTTTTGCTATGTTTTTCGGTGTAATTTTCATTTTCATTTCTCCTGCTTAAAGACCAAATACTCCGTCTATAATATTAACTCCCAGAGCAAACAATCCAATAACAGCAGCAACTGCAAAAGCACTTATTGTACCAGAGATGCACACCTTTGCTTTTTGTGGGTTGCTCTTTCTAAATGCAAAATAAAGAATTATACCTACCCACCACCACAGGAACGAAATAATAAACCAAGCAACATTCATTTTATCTTTTACAGGTTTTTGTTCGGTTTTCTCTTGCATAGAACCGCACATAGGACAAATAACTGCATCGTCAAAGATTTCTTTACCGCAATTAGAACAATATTTCATTTTTACTTCCCCCACTTCTCTTAATTACACTTAAACGAATAAAGAACGATATGTTTTTCATTAATGATTTTGATAAATCCTGCATTTCCGCCAATAAGTCTCATTGCATAATGTCTTGCTATACTTGTAATCAATGTGTATTGCGGATTTTTTTCTTGCCATTTACGACGGAATTTTTCGATATTGCTTTTAAGATAAAAGCGGGTTTTGGTTACTTCTGTCACTTGATACTTTTTGTTTGTGTCTTGTTCGGATGTAACAAAATCAAAAGTTATGTCCGTGATTTTATGACCTGCACCTGTTGTAGCAACAGACATCTTCTTAATAACAATATTATTTTGTCCTGCAAGCCAAGTGTTTGCTTCAACTGTGCTTTTAAAACTACAAGCATAAGTTGTCATACCGTTTGAAATTTTTGTTGTAATCTGTGTGTTTGTTTCCATTTTTAAGTCTCCTCAAAATTTATTTTTTGTTCTGGGTTTTGCCCCTTACGATAATTAAGGGGAATCACAAATGCAATCGGTTTTATATTTTTGAAAAAATTTTTTCAATTTTCTTAATTATACCACAAATCGACAAAAATGCAAAATCTTTCTAACATAAAAATAAGTTTCATAAACACTATATTTTTTGTTTACTTTTTAAAAAATATTTGATATACTAATTTTATCAAATTAAGGTAGGTTTTACTATGTATTACATTGGTGTTGACTTGGGCGGCACAAACATTGCCGTTGGTCTTTTAAATGAAAAATATTTGATGATTGGGAAGGAAAAGTGCCCCACAGGTATTGAACGTGGCTTAAAATCCGTTTTAGATGATATGGCAGGCCTTTGCAACAAGCTTATTAAAGACAACAATTTAACTGCTAACGATATCGCTTATATCGGAATTGCATCTCCCGGCTCGGTTGAACCCGACAAGGGTGTTGTTGCTTATGCAAATAATCTTAATATGGAAAATTATCCTATTGCTGATGAGCTTACAGCCCGCACAGGCGTTAAGAAGATTTTACTTGAAAACGACGCTAACGCAGCGGCCTTAGGCGAAGCGCTTATGGGCGCCGGCAAGGGCAAAAACAATGTTATTATGATAACCCTCGGCACAGGTGTTGGCGGCGGTATTGTTATAGACCGTCACCTTTATTCCGGCTTTAACTTTGCGGGAGGCGAGCTTGGTCACACCGTTATTGAAGCAGGCGGAAAGCCATGCAGTTGTGGCAGAAAGGGCTGTTGGGAGGCATATAGCTCTGCCACAGGTCTTATAAATATGACAAAGGAAAAATTAAACGAAACCAAAGACACAGTTATGTGGGAAATGGTAAAGGGCGACATTAAAAATGTTAGCGGTCGCACCGCTTTTGATGCTTCAAGAAAAGGCGATAAAGCGGGACAAGAGGTAGTTGATAAATATATCGACTATCTTGCTTGCGGTCTTGCCAATATGATAAACATTTTCCAGCCCGAAGTTTTGTGCATAGGCGGTGGTGTTTGCGGTGAGGGTGACTATCTTTTAACTCCACTTAAAGCACTGGTTAGAGAACGTGAATACGGTCATGCACAGCGCACCAAATTCACCGAAATAAAAATTGCCGAGCTTGGCAACGATGCAGGTATTATCGGCGCAGGTCTTTTGGGAATTTAATGAGGCAAAAAATGTCAAGACGAAACCGTTTAAATTATATAATATCCGCCGCTTTGATTGCCGCAGTTTATGCGGGACTCACCTTTTTAAGCGGTGTGTTCGGCTTGGCTTACGGGCCAATTCAGCTTCGCATCTCCGAAGTGCTGACAATTCTGCCCGTTTTTACCCCTGCCGCTATCCCGGGGCTTACCATTGGTTGCTTTATTTCAAACATCGGCTCAACTCTCAGCATTCCTGATATGGTTTTTGGCACCTTTGCAACCCTTGCCGCCGCATTTTTAACATATATGCTGCGTGACATTAAAGTAAAGAGCATACCGATTTTTGCCTTCTTGCCCCCTGTTATTATAAATGCCATAATTATCGGCTTTGAAATTGCGGTTTTCTTTTTACCAGAAAAATCGTTTATTTGGGCATTTTTACTGTCAGCGGTTGAGGTTGGCATAGGCCAATTTATTGTTTGCTTTGTGTTTGGTATACCCTTTTATTTGGCATTTGATAAATACAATATTTTCAAAAAATTAAAATAAAAAAACCGACCTTTTAGGTCGGTTTTCATTTTATGATTTTAATGCTCTTTCAAGCCAAACAAAGCCAAAGTCAAGTGCTTCAAACATTGTATCCTTAGTGGTTTCTTTAACAATGCGGTCCTTATCACTTAAAGTTGTATCGCTTTTTAAAAGATTAACCTTGATTTTGTTGGGCTCACCCTCATTATCTTCTGACAAGATTGTAAATTTAATAACAAACGCTTCGGTCATATCGCCGTAATAAATTTCATTTTTGCATCTAACCAAGGGTTTGCCTTTATAAGAGATAAAATTTTCGGACATTGTATTACTCCTTCTCCGGCACTTCACCGTATAAATTAAATCTGAAAAGTAAGGTTTCATCAGCAGGATTGGCACAGCGAAGTGTTGCCTCGCTCACCTCGGAATTTTTCAAAATAGTGCTTAAACCAATAAGCTGACAAAGCTTGGATTTTAAATTTAAGATATCGCCATCCTTGGTTTCAAGAAAAACATCACCGCTGCACTCATCAATGGTTTTAATTAAATCGTCGAAATCAACATTATGAAGTCTTATATTTTTATCCATAACCGATTTACCTCCATAAAATTCTAATATTAACAGTATAGACCATATAATAAAATATGTCAAGCATTGACTTTTATGCACTTTTTTGGTAACATAGTATTTGTAGAAATTTGGCTTTATCGGAGGATAAAATAATGGAAAATTCAATGAAAAATATGGACACCGTTGTTGCCCTTGCAAAAGGACGCGGCTTTGTATATGCAGGCAGTGAAATTTATGGCGGCCTTGCAAACTCTTGGGACTATGGTCCCTTGGGTGTTGAGCTTAAAAACAACATTAAAAAAGCTTGGTGGAAAAAGTTTGTACAAGAATGTCCTTATAATGTTGGACTTGACAGCGCAATTATTATGAACCCTGAAACTTGGGTTGCATCAGGTCACCTTGGCGGCTTTTCTGACCCACTTATGGACTGTAAAAACTGTAAAACCCGCCACCGCGCTGATAAGCTTATTGAAGATTATGTGGCACAAAACGGTCTTTCTGATAACCCTGCCGCTATGAGCGACAGCGAAATGGCTGAATACATTAAAGAACACCAAATCGGTTGCCCAGACTGTGGCTCACACGATTTTACCGACATTAGAAAATTTAACCTTATGTTTAAAACCTTCCAGGGCGTAACTGAGGATAGCACCTCTACCCTTTATCTTCGCCCCGAAACCGCACAGGGTATTTTTGTAAACTTTAAAAACATTGCAAGAACAACCCGTAAAAAAGTTCCTTTTGGCGTTGGTCAAATCGGTAAATCCTTCCGCAACGAAATCACACCGGGTAACTTTATTTTCCGCACACGCGAATTTGAACAGATGGAGCTTGAATTCTTCATCAAACCGGGTACAAATATGGAGTGGTTCAACTATTGGAGAAGCTACTGCCGTAACTTCCTGCTCTCACTCAATGTAAAAGAAGAAAACATCAGAAT
>CAMFSU010000002.1 GCA_945983355.1 uncultured Clostridia bacterium
CTAACATCGTTCCAAACTCAACTGGTGCTGCTAAGGCAATCGGTCTTGTAATTCCTGAACTCAACGGCAAGCTCATCGGTTCTGCTCAACGTGTTCCTGTTCCGACCGGTTCTACCACTATCCTTACCGCTGTTGTTAAGGGTGCAGACGTAACTAAGGAAGGCATCAACGCTGCTATGAAGGCTGCTGCTTCTGAATCCTTCGGTTACAACGAAGACCAAATTGTTTCTTCTGACGTTATCGGTATGCGTTTTGGTTCATTGTTTGATGCTACTCAAACAATGGTATCTAAGGTTGGCGAAGACCTTTATCAAGTACAGGTTGTTTCTTGGTATGACAACGAAAACAGCTACACCAGCCAAATGGTTCGTACCATTAAGTACTTCGCTGAAATCTAATTTTAGATTTTAAACTGCTTTTAAAACACCTAACCTTCGGGTTAGGTGTTTTTTTGTTGTAATTTTTAATGCGTTATGGTATAATAAAATAAATATGTATACTTGGTGAAATGTATGAAAATTTTAGCAGTGGGGGATGTTTGCGGTAGCATTGGCTGTGACTATGTTCGCAAGGTATTACCTGCTTTAAAACGCGAAAAAAATATCGATTTTGTAATAATAAACGGTGAAAATTCGGCCGACGGCAACGGTATGACACCCTTTAGTGCCAACTCGCTTTTTGATGCGGGCGCCGATGTGTTGACGGGCGGCAACCATTCTTTTCGCCGAAAAGAAGTGTTTGATTATTTAGAAGAAAAAGACTGTGTTTTGCGCCCACACAATTTCGGGGATGCAAATTACGGCAAGGGTTATTGCTTTGTTGACTGTGGAAGCTTTGGCATGGCAGTAATAAATTTAAGCGGTAAAATTTATCTTGAAAAAAATGCGCCAACCTGTCCCTTTGCGGCGGCGGATGAGCTGATTGAAAAAGCCAAATCCGACGGGGCAAGGGTTATTGTGGTTGACTTTCACGCCGAGGCGACAAGTGAAAAACGTGCTTTGGGGCTTTATCTTGACGGTAAGGTGTCAGCATTTTTCGGTACACACACCCATGTGCAAACAGCGGACGAACAAATTTTGCAAAACGGCATGGGCTATATAACCGACCTTGGCATGACAGGGCCTGTTGATTCGGTTTTGGGGGTTAAAAAGGAAATTATTATTAACCGCCTTAAAGCCAACGATATGTCAAAATTTGAGCTTGCAAACGGTGAATGTTCACTTAGCGGATGTATTTTTGAAATTGATATTAAAACGGGCAAAACCGTAAACATAGAAAGAATATTGATATGATGAAAAAGTTTTTAGCAGTTATAATGTCGGCGGTGATATTATTTACACTTGTTGGCTGTGCCAAGAAAGACGGTAATTCACCGACCACTGATAAGGGGAGCAACACCGCTTCGGGTAAAAAGGAAAGCATAACACTACTTTATTCTTTGTCTGACTCATTTAACCCTTATGAAGCTATAACCGACCAAAACCGCGAAATCACAAAGCTTATTTTCGAGCCGCTTATTAGGATTGATAACGAATTTAATGTGGTTTTGGCTTTGGCAAAGGATGTAAAAATTGAGGGTGCGGTTTGCACAGTCACCCTTAAAAATGTCAGTTTTTCAGACGGCAGCACCTTGACTTCGGATGATGTGGTTTATTCCTGCAAGGCGGCACAGGCGTCAAACAGCATTTATAAGTCAAAGCTTTACGAGGTTAAAGCTGTTTCAGCAGTAGACAAAAACACCGTTGTTTTCACTCTCACAAAAGCTGACCCTTATTTTAAAAACCTTTTAGATTTTCCCATTTTCAAGTCGGGCAGTGACAAAATTGTCAATGAAGACAGCGTAAAGCAGGTGCCTATCGGCTGTGGTAAGTATGTTTTCAACAGCGATAAAACCGAGCTTGTGCAAAATGCGAAATATTACGGCGGCAGCGGTAACATTGAAAAAATCAAGCTTATAAATGCGCCAGACCGTGAATCAGTTGCACATTATGTTGAAATTGGCGCTACCGATATTTATTTTAATGACATTTCAGACGGTGAAATAATTCGTATGAGCGGTCATAAAAGCGATATCAACCTTAATAATTTAGTTTATATCGGGGTTAATCATTCTTACGGTGCGTTGGGACTTTCCGAGCTTCGCCAAGCAATTTCAAGTGGAATTAACCGAAATGAAATTTGCGGCGATGCATTTTATAACAACGCTGTTTCAGCAAATGGCTTTTTTACACCCGTGTGGGATGCCACAAAATCCGTTCAAAATATACAAACTTCATCAAATTCGCAAATAACTATTGAGAATTTAGAAGAAATAGGATATAATAGTTTAGATACCGAAGGTGTGCGCCGTAACGGTGGCAAGTCATTAAGGTTTAGCTTAATGGTAAATAAAGAAAACCGTTCACGCGTGAACACCGCTAAAATGGTTGCCAACCAGCTAAAAGCTTATGGCATAAAAATAACCGTTTTAGAGGTTTCGTTTAATGAATATATAAACCGACTTCAAAGCGGCAATTTCCAGCTTTATCTTGGCGAGGTTAAAATCACTGAAAATATGGACCTTTCACCCTTAATTGTTGCGGGGGGCTCGGCCGCTTTCGGTATGAAAAACACCGCAAAGAATGAAGATAAGGCAGAAGAAAACGAAGAAACAACAGTAAAAACTTCAAGCTCGGCCGATATTATAAACTTGTTTTATAAGGGCAACGCCGAAATTACCGATGTTGTTTCGGTTTTACAAACCGAAATGCCTATAATTCCCGTTTGCTATCGCTTGGGTGTGCTTTTCTCGAAAGAGGGCATAAATATCGGTGGGGCATCTCAAAATGATATTTTTCTTAATATAAAATAAATAGGAGGCATTGAATTATGATTGCTTATGACACAAGACTTGGCAAGGTTGAAATTAGTGAGGAATACCTCGCAAAGCTTATCGGTCACGAGGTTACTTCCTGCTTTGGCGTGGTTGGAATGGTACCCACAAAGGGTAAACAAAAAATTTACAACCGCTTTTCAAAGTCTGATTTGGCTGACAAGGGCATAAAAGTAACCGCAAACGGTGACGGTCTTTCTGTTGAAATTCATATTATTGTTACCTATGGTATAAATATAAATGCCATTGCAGTTAGCATTACCGAAAAGGTAAAGCACATTGTAATGGATAACACAGGCCTTGATGTAAAAAAGGTAACTGTTAAGATTGACGGCATTAAGGAATAACCATTTTTAAGGAGTGTGTGAAATTTTGATTACCGGTGATATACTGCGCGATGCGATAATTTCCGCTGCTAATAATTTAAGCAACCATCGTAAAGCAGTCGATGATTTAAATGTTTTTCCGGTTCCCGATGGTGATACCGGCACCAATATGTCAATGACAATTGGTAACGCCGTTCGCGAGCTTGAAAAATTAAGCGGCGAAACTGCAGGCAAGGTGGCAAGTGTTAATGCATCTGCCTTACTTCGCGGCGCAAGAGGAAATTCGGGCGTTATTACTTCGCTTTTATTCCGTGGCTTTGCAAAGGGTATTGGCAGTGCTGATACTGTTTCGGCCGAAAACTTTAAGGATGCTTTTGCAATGGGTGTAGAAGCTGCTTATAAAGCTGTTATGAAGCCCACCGAAGGCACAATTTTAACCGTTGCCCGCATTGCAAGTGAATATGCTGGCAAGGCATATAACGAAGGCAAGGATGAGGTTGCCGTTTTTGAAGATGCCATTGAAGGCGCAAAGGTGGCATTGGCCGAAACCCCCGAATTATTACCGGCCCTTAAAAAAGCCGGCGTTGTTGACGCGGGCGGTCAGGGCTTTGTCCTTATATTAGAGGGTATGCTTTCAGTATTTAAGGACGGCGTTATTATTAAATCTAATTCTACTGCTGCGGCTGATGTTGAAGAGGAAGAAGAAACCTCTCGTAATGCGGCAGGTGAATTTGAAACCGAAATTACCTTTACCTACTGCACCGAATTTATTGTAAACAGGGCAGAGGAATGCGAAAAAGAACCAACCGACCTTCGTGCTTACCTTGAAACAATGGGTGACTGCGTCGTTGTGGTTGATGATGAAGAAATCATCAAGGTTCATGTTCATACCGACCATCCCGGTAATGCTATTGAAAATGCTTTAACCTTTGGCTCGCTTGTCCATTTAAAGATTGAAAATATGCGTGACCAACACGAAAAGGCAAAGCACGACGCTGATATTGCAAAGAAAAAGCCCGCTAAAAGTGCTGACCGCACCGAAACCTTTACCCCTGTTGAGCCCACAAAGCCCTTTGGCTTTGTTTCGGTTTGCGCAGGCGACGGTTTGGCAGAGCTCTTTAAGGATTTGGGCGTTGATACTATCGTGTCGGGTGGTCAAACAATGAACCCCAGCACCGATGACATTTTAAGGGCAATTGAATCCACCCCTGCTGAAACTGTTTTTGTTTTACCAAATAATAAAAACATTATTATGGCGGCTGAACAGGCAATTCCGATTAGCACCCGCAAGGTTATTGTTATTCACACAAGAACTATTCCGCAGGGTATCGGCGCAATGCTTGCCTTTGACCCCGATGCTGATGACAATGCTAATGCTATTGCAATGCAAAAGGCGATTGAGCGCATCACCACAGGTCAGGTAACCTTTGCCGCACGCGACGCTGATTTTGACGGCTTTAAGATTAAACAGGGCGAGCTTATGGCACTTCTTGGCGGTAAGGTTGCATTTGTTGACACCGACCTTGAAAAAACCGTTTTAAAGCTTCTTAAAAAGATGTTAAAGCCCGACAGTGAATTTATCACCGTTATTTACGGCAGTGATGTTACTGAAGAGCAAGCCGCCGAAATTGAAGCTAAAATTCAAGAAAAATTTGGTGCAAAGGCCGAAATCACAATGATTAACGGCGGACAACCGATTTATTACTATATCCTTTCTGTTGAATAGGGGATTTTATTATGACAGCTTTCACTGATATTCAATATTTAAAGGGTGTTGGTGCTAAAAGGGCTGAAATTTTAAGAACAAGGGGCATCGACACCGTCGGTGCCCTTTTGCGTTTTTTTCCAAGAAAATATCTTGACTGGACAAGGGTGACCCCCGCAAATTCAGCACCCTTTCACGAAAATGTGTGTGTCAGGGCAAAAATTGTAACCCCCATTGAAGAATATAACACTAAAAGCAAAATGGTGATTTATAAATTTATTGCCGAGGATGAAAGCGGTAAATTTTTTGTAAGTCTTTTTAATCAAAAATTTTTGGCCGAAAGGTTAAAATTTGGTGGGGAATATTTATTTTACGGCAAGCTTGAGGGCAGTTTTATAACCCGCCAAATGAATTCGCCCATTATAAAACCTGTTGATTATAATGTTATCGAGCCGATTTATCCCGCAAGTCGTGATATGACCTCTTCACAACTATCACGCCTTATTAAAACTGCGGTAAAAACGGTAGAAATTACCGAAACGCTGCCGCAAATTGTAATCGAGCGTAATAACCTTTGCAGTTTAAGGTTTGCTATTGAAAACATACATTTTCCAATGTCGAGGGAGGCCTTTGAAAAGGCAAAGCACCGCCTTGTTTTTGAAGAGCTTTTTGTTTTGCAAACAGCACTTTCAATTATAAAATTAAAGGCACACCAAAAAAGCGGTTGCACCATAACGGTAAATTCTTTTGAAGATTTTCAAAAAAGCTTGCCGTTTTCATTAACGAATGCCCAAAAGCGTGTGGTTTTAGAATGTATCTCTGATATGCAGTCGGGCAGACCGATGACACGGCTTGTGCAGGGTGATGTCGGCAGCGGTAAAACTGTGGTTGCGGCAGCCCTTTGTGATGTTGTGGCTAAAAACGGTTTTCAGTCGGCGCTTATGGCACCTACCGAAATTCTTGCCGAACAGCACTTTAACACCTTTAATAATTTAAGTGAAAAACTGGGGTTAAAATGCGGGCTTCTTACCGGCTCTATGTCACCAAAGAAAAAATCCACCGTTAAAGAGCAACTTTTAAAGGGCGAAATTGACCTTATAATTGGTACCCACGCCCTTATAACTGATGATGTTGCCTTTAAAAATTTGGGTCTTGTTATAACTGATGAACAACACCGCTTTGGTGTGGCACAGCGTGAAAAGCTGACTAAAAAGGGCGAAAACCCCCACACGCTTGTTATGTCGGCAACACCTATTCCGCAAACCTTGGGGCTTATTCTTTACGGTGATTTGGATATAAGCGTTATTGATGAATACCCAAAAGGTCGCCAAAAAATTGATACATATTTGGTTGATTCGAGCTATCAAGCAAGAATTTACAAATATATAAAGAAGTTTTTAGATAATGGTCAGCAAGGGTATATCGTTTGCCCACTTGTTGAGGATGGCGATGAACTTGGTTTAAAATCGGCCAAGGAATATTATAAAACCCTTTGCGAAAATGAATTTTCGGGTTATAGCTTGGGGCTTTTGCACGGCAAAATGTCAGCAAAGGACAAGGAAAAAACAATGCGAAAATTCAGCAACGGCGAAATTCAACTTTTGGTTGCAACAACCGTTATTGAAGTTGGTATCGATGTGCCAAACGCTGTTATAATGCTTATTCAAAACGCTGACCGCTTTGGCCTTTCACAGCTTCACCAGCTTAGAGGGCGCATTGGCAGGGGCACTTTAAAAAGTGACTGCATTTTAATAAGTGATAATCAGTCAAGCGATACAATTAAGCGGCTTGAGGTTATTAAAAACAGCACCGACGGCTTTGAAATTGCCGATAAGGATTTCGAGCTTCGCGGCCCAGGCGACTTTTTGGGTAACCGACAGCATGGCATACCCCAAATGAAAATTGCCGACATTTTTGCCGATAAGGAAGTATTGTTTAAAGCCAAAAAGGAAGCCCAGTTGCTTCTCGATTATGACCCGCGCCTTAAATACCCTGAAAATAAGGAATTACGGCAAGAGGTAATTGATTTATATAAACGGCTTAATCAAAAATAAAACGGTGAGCACCAAGCTCACCGTTTTTGCTATTTATATTCAATTTTAGTAACTGTTGTGCCGTTTAGGGTAAGGACTACGCCTTGACCTTTTTCGGTAAATGGAAGCATATCAGAAACTGTAACTTTTGCGGTGTAAATTTTGTCGTTATCGGCAAGCTTAATATAATAAATTGTGTTACCTTCAATAACAACTGCATTTATTTTTTCAATAATACCCTCGGCAGTTTCTGCCTTAATTTCATCGCTGTCTATATTTCCGTTTTTAAGCTTTGAAATATAGTCGTTTTGTGCCTCTAAAACCGAGCTACCTGTACCAACAATTTGATACTGATTAACATCAACAAAGGCGTACATTTTAACAAGCCCTGCCGCATCCTTAAGCGACATAAAATAGGTTGGGCGGTTAGAAACATTTAATAAAAGCGGGAAGGTGGACCTATAATTCAAGTGTTGCACCTGACCCTCGGCTGAGGACATTGCAGAATATTCTTCAGCACCCGGTATTTCGTAAAACTTGGTTTCCTTAGTGCGAAGGTTTGTGAGCACAAAGCCAACATTTGATTCGTCGCTTGTAACCGATGTCATACCTGTGTATAAATAAACATCGTCATCAATGGCGAGATAGTTATAGCCGTCGGTGGTTTGAAGCACACCGCGTTGACCAAAGATAGAATTAAAGAAGCCCGAACGGTATTTACCGTTGTAATTTAATTGCTCGATAATAAGGTCGGATTCAAAAACCTGGTCAACCCAAGTAGGAATATCCTCTAATGCGTAAAATTCACTTTCGCCTGTTACAGCATTTAAAAGCACCGCACCGTTAATGTCGGTACCGCTCCACACACCGATTTTATAACCAATGGTGGATGCCACCCAATAAGGTGTGCCCTCTTCATCAATTTCAAAGGAAATATCGCCAAAAATTTTGGTTGGGTATTTAAAGCGAAGGGCGCGGTTAAGGTCGCGCATAAAGTATTCACCGTCAGAATATTTAATGCCTTCCTTAAGTCGAACAAGGGTGGTTTCCTGCGTGGTCATATCAACTGTTATATATGCGGGAATACCTTGCTTTTGGTTGTTAAGCCATTTAATAATATCGCCATACATTAAAGGTGTAACGCGAACGGGCTTATCCTTATAGTTTATTTGGGTGTAAATATCCTCAATTTCAAACTGTGAAACCAAATCGGCCATTTCACCAAGCTTGCGCTGTCCGAGGCGGGATGCGGTGTCGCGGTCAACGATGGGGATTTGGTCACGGCTGATTTCGGCAACATCCTTTGTGAAATCGCCGTCACTTACAGTAATAAGGTTTTTGTAAGCTTTGGCATTAAAAATTTGCGCACCCACTACCGAGCTTAAAACACCTAAAACAATAAGCACCGCAATAAAAATAAATGTATATTTAATGGGCTTACCTAAGGCGCTTAAATCAAGGCGGGTTTTGGTGCTGACTTCAATTTTGTGTTTAAGGTTTGCCTTTATAAAATCAAAAACCTGTGCAAAGGCGTTAATCACAACAAAAATGATTATGGACCATATCACAAAAATCCAAAAATCGCGGCTTCTGACATTGATTGGTGGCAATGTAAACCAATAGGTTAAGAAAATTGCCACAAGCGAAACAAGCCATTTTAAAGCAGTTTTAAGTGCTTTGTTCATTAAAATCACTCCTAAAATTTGTAAATTAAGAATAACATATTATAAAGGCAAAGTCAAATATTGAAAACGCTTTTGATATATAGTATAATCAATAAAGGTGATAATTATGTTTAAAGAAATTAGTGCAAAAGAAATTAAAGGTAATTTAATTGATTTAATATCTAACGAATGGATGCTGATTACCGCAGGTGATGAAAACGGCTATAATATGATGACGGCATCCTGGGGCTTTTTGGGTGAAATGTGGGGTAACGACACCGTCTTGGCAGTTATAAGACCTCAAAGATACACAATGGAATTTATTGATAAAAGCGATTATTACACCCTTTCGTTTTATGGCGACAATAAAGCGCTTCACAAAATTTGCGGCAGAATGTCGGGCAGGGATGTAAATAAGACTGAGCTTTGCGGTTTAACCCCTGTTTTTGCCGATAATACCGTTTATTTTGATGAGGCACGACTGGTTATTATTTGCAAAAAGCAGTATGTCGGCGATATGAAAGAGGAATGCTTTACCGATAAAGCACCACTTAAAAATTATGAAAATAAAGATTATCACAAAATGATTTTTGGTAAAATTGAAAGGGTTTTAATAAAGTAATGAAATTTTTAATTGCATCAGACATTCACGGCTCGGCTTATTTTTGCAATTTGCTTTTAAATGTGATAAACGAGGAAAAGCCCGACAAGGTTTTGCTTTTGGGCGATATTTTATACCACGGCCCGCGCAACGACTTGCCAAAAGATTATGCGCCAAAGCAGGTTATTGCAATGCTTAACCCCTTAAAAGATATGATTGTGTGTGTTAGGGGCAACTGCGATGCCGAGGTTGACCAAATGGTTTTAGATTTTCCCATTATGGCGGACTATAAAACTATTGCGGTAGCGGATAAAACCCTTTATTTAAGCCACGGGCATATCTATAACAAAGAAAAATTGCCCGAAATGCAAAAGGGCGACATATTGCTTGGCGGCCACACCCATGTGCCCGAAATAGTAGATATTGATGGTAAAATTTATATGAATTGTGGCTCGGTTTCAATTCCAAAGGAAAATTCACCGCATAGCTATATGGTTTTTGAAAATAACAAATTTTTATGGAAAAACCTTGAAAACGGTGAGGTTTATAAAGAATTTAAATAAATGAGGATGTATTTGTGAAAGCATTAAATATTTTACCTGACGGCTATAGCCAAATTTATGAAATAGACTTACAAAAGAATAAGAAAAAATCGTTGCTTGTTAACGGTATAGCATTTTTAATTTCAATTCTAATGATTGTGCCAATGTGCTTTTATATACCGATATTTGAGCTTTTTAGCTTTGAAGAGGGAATGGCACAATATTTTATTCGTTTTGGTGTGCTGTTTGGTTTGACAATTGTTTATATGGTGCTTCACGAATTAGTGCACGGTATTACAATGAAGCTTTGCGGTACTAAAAAGGTAAAGTATGGCTTCACAGGGGTTTATGCCTTTGCAGGCAGTGATGATTATTATGATAAGAAAAGCTACATAACCATTGCATTAGCGCCTGTTATTTTGTGGGGTGTGATTATTCTTGTTATTAACTTCTTTGTGTCACGCGAATGGTTTTGGGTAGTTTACTTTATACAAATTATGAATATTTCGGGTGCGGCAGGGGATATGTACGTAACCTTTAAATTTGCAAAAATGCCCAAGGATATTTTAATTCGTGACCACGGTGTTGGAATGAAGGTATATTCGAAGGATAAATAATAATTTAAAACGAAAAAGGAGGTCACACTTTGTAACCTCCTTTATTTTATTATACCGCTTTATTTAAAATTGCACACAAAACTGTTATGTCATCCTCACGTTTGTCGGTGCGGCGGCGACGGGCCGACATACACAAATGCTCGGCCAAATCCTGTGCCTTACCGTCCTTAAAGCTTTCAATTTCGCTTCTTATCCAGTCGCACCCTTCGCTTGTGGCACCGTCGGACAAAAGCACCACAATATCACCCACACGGCATTTAACAAGGGCGGTGTCAAAGCTGATATCTCGCAAAATCCCTGCGGGCAGCGAGCTGCTTTCGGCTTTGCCTGTTCGGCCGTTTCGCCTTAAAATTGATGGGGCAGCCCCCGCTTTAAAGAGCTCGGTCATACCGGTATATAGGTCGATGCTTGCGATATCAACCGTGGCAAGTGATTCATCGGTAGATTTAAACAGCATTGAAGAATTTAAAATTTTAAGTGAACAGTTGTAACCAAAGCCCGCCTTTATAAGCCGTGCCATAAGGCCCGATGCCATTGCACCGTCAACGGCCGCGCGACCGCCTGTGCCCATGCCGTCACTTAAAACCATAATAAAATGTCCCTTGCCGTCATAAAAATATTTATAAGCATCCCCACAAAGCGAGCCACCGTTGGCAGAGTATTGCTCGGCACCGAAGTCTATCATTATTTCGGCACGCTCGTTTATTGAGATAAAGATTTCGCCCCCAACCTCGCTTACAATGGGCGGGGCAAAATCACGCTCGCAAGCGATAGAGCAAAGCCGCATAACTTGTGCACGGTTTATTACAAGGTCGCTTGACTTTTTAAGCTTCATTTCAAGTGTCATCCGCCCGAAGCGGTCCACTCGGGAACAGCACTCGTCAAGGTTTATGCCAATATTTTTAAGGGCGACTGCTGCACTCTCGGCGGCAGAGTTATCAAAGCTTTCCTGCATTTCAAAATCATCCGCTAAATCAGACAGCATATTGGCAATTCCGCCAAATTGGTCCGACACGACCGACCGCACCTCATCAATGCGGTTTTCCGCCGCAATGCGCGAGGCATAGTCGGTATAATGCTTAAAAACGGCATTGCCCATACGGGCGGTGCGAAGGCATCTACCTTTAAATTCTTCGGTGGTCTGAACTTCGGGGTTAAGCTCGCCCTGTTTTACCGCTTTGGTCATTTCTAAAATAGCGGCAACGGTTTCATCTCTCCTTTTTTCCCAGCAGTGAAGCCGCAGCTTACAGCCGCTACAAGCATCCTGCTCAATAGCGTTTATAACTGTGCTGAAATTCGGCGCATTTATTTTTGAAAGCTCAAGCGATACCTTGTCGACCGTGTCGGAAACATCCTTTAAAGCGTTGGATGCCAAATTTAACCGCAGGGTGAGGGATTTTTTAATTCCGTTTGGTATTAAAACCTTTGGATATGCTGAAAATACCTTGCCAAGCATTATGCCGAAATTTCTTGGTGTAAAAAGAAATATAAGGCAGCCCAGCACCGCTTCAATTACGGTTGTGGCAATTAAAATGCTTTCGCCCGTTGATACGGCACCTATAAATGTAAGGCCTAAAACAATGAAAATTTGGGCGTATTTACCGAGTGACGAAAATACTCCGCACATAAGACCCGCAAAGGCAACCGCAACACCAATATTGCCCGAAATCCCCCCAAGCGTAAAGGTAAAGGCAACGGCCGTACCGCTTATTGCCCCTGAAATGATACCGCCGTATTTTGAGGCGATTAGTATGAGTAAAACGCTTAAAATTCGGCCAAGTGAAACCCCTGTGACCTGCAAATCAAAAAGCCCCATTATAATAATGTTAAGGGTAATCAGCACTGACACAAGTTCGTTAGCGCTTAGCCCCGACTGTGCCTTGTCAAGCGCTTTAAAGGCACGGTTTACAAAATAAGCACCCGCCGCAGTTAAAAGCATTTCGCTTATAATATCAAGCGAATTTCCACCAAGACCGCGGTAGGTTGCGGCCGAGGTCATAAGACTCGCAAGCCCTGCAATAAGGGTTACAAAGCCGTCGCTTTTTAAAAGCTTTTTGTAATTGCTTAAAAGCAGCTTAATGGCAAGTATGGCAAACATACAAGCGGTATATTTAAAGCCGTTACCCTGTGTTACGGGGAAGATATACCCCAAAAACACGCCCAGAGCACCCGAGGGTGTATATGTAAGTGGTATGCCCGCAATTAGCGAAATGCCAAAGGGCAAGAGCTTGTCCATTACCGCCGCGCGAGTTGAAAAATAACCGCAAAATGCAACAAAAAGATGTGAAAATGCGGCAAATGCCATTTCCTTTTTTGGAATCTTTTCTAAAGTGTTAGGAATTTTTACAATATCCTTCAATTTTTATCACCGCCGTAATTTATTCGATTTTATTGTATAGCCAAAATTTAAAAAAGTTTGTCAAACGGTGGTGTAAAAAATGGGTTCTTTTTGTCAAAACGCTTATGTTTTAATAACTTTTGAAAATAATGAATAAAAATTTTCTTTTTGCAGAATTTAATTTGGTAAATTTACAATAGTTTTTCTTGACTTTGCATATAAAAAAATGTATAATATTGAATACTTGGCGACTTGTGCCAAAAAATTATTTAAGGTGGTACTTTTACATGGCAAAAACTATTAAAATTACCCAGGATGGACTTGAAAAGCTTAAAAACGAGCTTGAATATCTTAAGACCGAAGGCCGTACAGATATTGCTGAAAAAATTAAGGTAGCGCGTGGATATGGCGACCTTTCTGAAAACAGCGAATATGATGAGGCCAAAAACGAACAAGCCAAAATTGAAGCAAGAATTGTTGAAATCGAAGCAATTCTTAAAAATGTTGAGGTTATTGAAGAGGTTAAGGGCAGAGGAAAGCCCAAAGCCGTTTCATTGGGCGTTACCGTAAAGGTTTTGGATGTTGAATTTGATGAAGAGTGTGAATACCGTGTGGTTGGCTCACTCGATGCTGACCCCTCACAAGGTAAAATTTCTGACGATTCACCCTTTGGCAAAGCATTGCTTGGCAAAAAAATCGGTGACGAGGTTATTGTTGATGCCCCCGCAGGCGAGCTTAAATTTAAAATTTTAGAAATTTCAAAGTAATTTAATTTTTTAAATTCTTTTAGGAAGTGACAAGATGGAACAAAATAAAGTTCAAAATCAACCAATCGAGCAGGACTTTAACGAAATTGTTAAAATCCGTCGTGAAAAGCTTGCAAATTTAAAAGAATCAGGCAACGACCCATTTGTTATTACAAAGTTTGATTTTGATAACGATTCTGAAAACATCAAAGCAAATTTTGACGAAATGGAAGGCAAAACCGTTAAAATTGCGGGCAGAATTCTTGCGCGCAGAATTATGGGTAAAGCCAGCTTTGTCGGTTTAAGTGATTCTACCGGCAAAATTCAGCTTTATGTTCGCCGTGATGATGTTGGCGAGGATGTATATGCCGGCTTTAAAAAGTGGGATATTGGCGATATTATCGGTGTTGAGGGCTTTGTTTTCAAAACCCAAACAGGTGAAATTTCGGTTCACGCTACATCAATTAAGCTTTTGTCAAAGTCACTTTTACCTTTGCCCGAAAAGTTCCACGGTCTTACCAATAACGACCTTCGTTTCAGACAAAGATATGTTGACCTTATTATGAACCCTAATGTTAAGCGCAATTTCGTTATCCGTTCACAGTTTATCAAGTTTATGAGAAATTACCTTGATAATATGAACTATATCGAGGTTGAAACCCCTGTACTTAACACAATCGTTGGCGGTGCGGCTGCTCGTCCTTTTGTGACACACCATAATACATTAAATATACCAATGTATATGCGCATCGCAACCGAACTTCCGTTAAAACGCCTTATTGTTGGCGGTATGGACAGGGTTTATGAAATTGGCCGTATTTTCAGAAACGAGGGTATGGACCCCAAGCACAACCCCGAATTTACAACGGTTGAACTTTACCAAGCATACGCTGATTTCCACGATATGATGGACATTGCTGAGGGTATAATTTCAGGTGCCGCAAAGGAAATTTTGGGCACTTATGAGGTTGAATGGCTTGGCGAAAAGATTGACTTAACACCCGGCTGGCGCCGTCTTACTATGGTTGACGCTGTTAAGGAATATGCAGGCATTGACTTTGGCGCAATTACCGATGATGCCGAAGCTGTAAAAGCGGCTGAAAGCATTGGTGTTGAGCTTGCCGACACTGCTGATAAAACTTGGGGTAATGCGCTTTACGCTTGCTTTGACCAGCGTGTTGAAGAAAAGCTTATTCAGCCCACCTTTATCACAATGTATCCTGTTGAGGTTTCACCTCTTACAAAGGCATCCCCCGCAGACCCACGCCTTACCGAGCGTTTTGAGCTTTTTGTTTGCCACAGCGAGCTTGCAAACGCTTATTCCGAGCTTAACGACCCCATCGTTCAGCGTGAACGCTTTGAAAAGCAGTTAGAGCTTCGCGAACGCGGCGATGACGAGGCCGAAATGCTTGATGAGGATTTCCTCACCGCTATGGAATACGGCATGCCTCCAACAGGCGGTATGGGTATCGGTATTGACCGCGCAGTAATGCTGCTCACCAATTCTGATACTATTAGGGAAGTAATCCTATTTCCGACTATGAAGCCCGAAACTAAATAAAAATTTCAACACCCTATGCCGAAAGGTATAGGGTGTTTTTATATACTTTTGTTAAATGGCAACCGCTTAAAGCCGAAAAAATACCGATGAGGTGAAAATTGAGATTTTTTAAATCTTTGGTGATATAATTGGGGTGAAAATATTTATATAAAGGTGAAGGTAAATGGATGCAATTAAAATTTGCGGGTTAACCAAAAAATATAAGGATATTATTGCGGTTGATAATTTAAGCCTTTCGGTCTATGAGGGCGAGCTTTTGTCACTACTTGGTGTCAACGGTGCGGGAAAAACCACCACAATTAAAATGCTTTCTTGCTTGACACAACCAACAAGCGGGGATGCCTTTTTAAATGGTAAAAGTATTATTGGTGATGCTGCCGCTGTTAAGTCCATTATTGCGGTTTCGCCGCAAGAAACTGCGGTGGCTATGGGGCTTACTGTTTATGAAAATCTTGATCTTATCTGCGGTGCTTACGATTTTTCAAAGCAAAAGCGAAATATAAAAATTAAAGAAATTAGCGAATTGTTGGGGCTTGACACCGTACTTAATAAAAAAGCCGCCAAGCTGTCGGGCGGTTGGCAGAGAAGACTTAGCATTGCAATGGCACTTATAACCGAGCCGCAAATTTTATTTTTAGATGAGCCAACCCTTGGGCTTGATGTTATTGCCCGAAGCGATTTGTGGGATTTAATCCGTTCGCTTAAAGGCAAGGTGACGATAATTTTAACCACGCACTATATGGAGGAGGCCGAGGCGCTATCCGACCGTATTGCAATTATGAAAAACGGAAAGCTAATTGTTTGTGATACGGCTGAAAATATCAAAAAATCAGCTGATACTGACAGCTTTGAGCAAGCTTTTATTAAATTTGTTCGCGAGGTGGAAAAATGAGAATGCTGACATTTGCAAAAAGAAACACAAGGGAAATATTGCGTGACCCAATAAATTTGTTTTTCGGTCTTGGATTTCCGCTTGTTTTAATTTTATTGCTTACCGCTATTCAAGCTAATATTCCCGTAAAGCTATTTGAAATACAGCATCTAACCCCGGGAATTACGGTTTTTGGCTTGGCTTTTATGAGCTTATTTTCAGCAACTATTATCGCAAAGGACAGGGCAAGCGCTTTCCTTTGCCGACTATATACCACACCGCTTACACCGTTAGATTTTATTCTTGGTTATACCTTGCCGCTTATTCCAATTTCGGCGGCACAATGTGTTATATGCTATTTGACGGCGGTTGTTTTAGGTCTTGAAATTACGGTTAACATTATATATGCGGTGTTATTTATCATCCCTGTTTCTATGCTTTATATTGCATTGGGGTTGCTTTGCGGAAGCGTGCTAAATGACAAGCAGGTCGGCGGTGTTTGTGGGGCTTTGCTTACAAACCTTTCGGCATGGCTGTCGGGCGTTTGGTTTGACCTTGACCTTGTTGGCGGTGCTTTTAAAAGAATAGCTTATGCGTTGCCCTTTGTTCACGCGGTCGAACTGCAACGGGCGGTATTGTTAGGTGATTTTAGCGGTATATTCCCGCATTTGTGGTGGGTGCTTGGCTATGCCATCGTTTTACTTATATTGGCTGTATTACTGTTTTTACAGCAAATGAAAAGGCAGTAATATTTTGAATTTTCCACAGGTGATTGAAGTTGTATGCTATAAAAATATAAAACCCGCAACCTTGACAAAGTGGGTTATTTAGGATATAATTTCATTTGTAAAAAAATAAATGCACCTGTGGTGAAACTGGCAAACACGTACGGTTCAGGTCCGTATGTCGCAAGACTTGCAGGTTCAAGTCCTGTCAGGTGCACCAAAATCTCCAACGAGGCATTAGCTTTGTTGGGGATTTTTTTATTTTAAAATGACAGGACTTGAACCTTAAGAAGGCACGAGCCGTTAAGAAAAACAGTACAGTGTACTGTTTTTTAGGAGAGTGGTGCGAGGGCGGGTACCGAATGCGAAGCATTGGGTCGCCGAGCAGTGCAGATTGCCAAAGGCAAGATGTGTCCTGTCAGGTGCACCAAAATTCCCAACAAGGTATTTGCTTTGTTGGGGATTTTTTTTATTTCACATTTTGCCGGTCAAAAGCGTTTTATAAACCTGTTTTTTAAATAATTCTATACAATAATTTGTAAAAGTGTTCATATTTGCAAAAATTTTGAATACCTTTAAATTGTAAGTATTGCACAAAAGTAATACACAATTTTATGTTATTTCTCTCAAAAATGATAAAAGTTATTGACATTTGATGAAAAATGTGATTAAATATATTTGTCGGAAAACTGAAAACGTTTTCAGTTTTTCTTTTTCACACGTTTTTCACCGTTTTTTTGAACAAAAAGGAACAACATAATGACCATTAAAGATGTTGCAAAATACAGTGGTGTTTCAATAACCACCATTTCCCGTGTTTTAAATAATCACCCCGACGTGCGTGAAGAGGTGCGCGCCAAGGTGTTAAAAGCTATTGAAGAGCTGCACTATGTCCCCAACAGCAGCGCAAGGGACTTGGGCAAAATGCAAACCGATACTATCGGCGTTGTGGTGCGCGGTGTTGGAAACCCTTTTTTAAATTCGGTTTTACATGCGATTGAAAAAGAGGTGGGCAGGGCAGATTATTCGATGGTTATGCATCAAATCGGCTCAAACGAAGATGAGCTTGCTGAAGGCGCATCGTTAGTAAGGTCTAAAAGATTGAAGGGACTTATCTTTCTTGGCGGGCGGTTTGATTACACACCCGAGCAAATTGCCACATTGGGTGTTCCGTTTGTCTGCTGTACATATACAAACACCTTTGGCAGTCTTAAAAAAACGGCATATTCTTCGGTTTATATTGACGACTATGCCGAGGCCTTTCGTGCAGTAAAAACACTGACCGATTTAGGTCATAAAAAAATTGCTGTTTTACTTGGCACAACCGATGACCACTCGATAAGTGAGCTTCGTTTTAAGGGTTATTGTGATGCCCTTAAAAGTGCCGGCATAGTATTAGATAAAGACCTTATTATTGAGGCCAAAAGCTTTAATATAGACGATGCCTTTAAAGCTACCGAAAGCTTTCTTAAAAAGGGCAAGGATTTTACCGCTATTTTTTCTATTGCGGATGCTATGGGAATTGCGGCGATAAAGGCGCTTCATACTGTGGGACTAAATGTGCCTGACGACTGTTCTTTAATTGCGATAGACGGTATTCAGGTTTCAAAATATACTATCCCCACACTTACAACCCTTGTGCAGCCCAGTAAGCAAATGGGCACACATGCGGTAGAGGTTTTGCTTAATGTCATTAAGGAAGAGTGCGGCAGCTGTCAGTTGAAGCTTGAAACAGCTTTGCGCGAGGGTGGCACCCTTGCAAAACCTAAAGCTTGATTTTTACACCATTTGGTGTGGAAATAAATTATTTTAAAAAACGCACCTTGTGCGGAAATTTTCGGAGGAGGAAATTCAAATGAAAAAAGCGCTATCCCTATTATTAATAGCCATCCTTTGTGTCGGCTTGTTTGCAGGCTGCGCAGGTGGCGAAAAAGGCCGTGTTTACTGGCTAAACTTCAAGCCTGAATCTGATGAGGTTCTCCAAGAAGTTGCAAAAATGTACACAGAAGAAACAGGTGTTGAGGTTAAAGTTCTCACCGCTGCTTCAGGTACATACAACCAAACCTTGCTTGCTGAAATGGACAAAGCAGAAGCTCCTACTTTGTTTGTTATCGGTAACCAGAATGCAGTTAAAGAATGGAAAGATTATGCTTTAAATCTTAAAGATTCTGCAATTGCAAAAGAGCTTAACACAGATGCATACAATATGTATGACGCAGACGGTAACCTCGTTTCTATCGGTTACTGCTATGAATGCTATGGCATCATTGTTAACCCCACCCTTATTGAAAAAGCTGGATATAAGATGGACGACCTTAAAAACTTTGAAGGCTTAAAGAAGGTTGCTGAAGATATCCACAAGCGCGCTAAGGAATTGGGCTTCGATGCTTTCAGCGCATCTGATATGGATGATTCATCTTCATGGCGTTTCACAGGTCACATGGCTAACCTTGAATACTACTATGAATCTCGCGATGCAGGCGGCTGGAAAGAATGCCCCGCTGAAATCAAGGGTACATACATGGAAAACTTCAAGAACCTTTATGACCTTTGCATCAACAACAGCTTGACCCCTGCTAAAGAATTAGCTACCGGCGGTCACGATGCTCAGAACCAATTCAAAACCGGCAAAGCCGCTTTCTATGTAAACGGTTCTTGGGAATATTCAGCAGTTGCTGAAGCAGTTCCGAACGCTACTATGATTCCTTACTATGCAGGTGTTAAGGGCGAAGAAAAAGCCGGTCTCAACTGCGGTACTGAAAACTACTGGGCAATCAACTCTAAGGTTAGCAAGGCAGACCAAAAAGCTACTATGGACTTTATGGTATGGTGCGTAACTAACGAAGAAGCTTCTCGCAAATTGGTTGATACCTTCGGCGTAATGCCTTATAAATCTGCTGCTGAATCCACCAACGGCTTCCTTGCTGCTGCTAACAAGTACTCAGCTGATGGTTGCTATGTAATGGATTGGGCTACTAACTATCAACCCAATGTTGATGAATATCGTAAAGCTTTAGTATCTGCTCTTAATGCATACAATGCTAATCAGACCGAAGCTAACTGGGCAAAGGTTAAGACCGCTTTCGTAGACGGTTGGGCTTACCAGTATGATCAAATCAACAAATAATTATAACGATAATTAAATTGTTATAAACCACGCAAGGCGAGGCGGGCGAAGATTTCGCCTGTCTCGCTTCCTTTCTTTCCTTCGAAAAAATCAAAAAGGAGAATTATAAATGAAAAATAGGCGCCGTCCCCAAAACGCTCTTCAAAGGCCTATGGTTCGTTGGAGCTGGTTTTTCCTGCTTCCAATGGTTTCGGCTTTTGCTATTGGCTTTGTGTGGCCGTTTTTACAGGGTATATATCTTTCATTTTGTGAATTCCGCCTTATTTCCGATGCGAAATGGGTGGGACTTAAAAACTATATAAACGTATTTCAGGATACAAACTTTATGCGTTCGTTTGGCTATACCGCAGTATTTGCTGTTGTTAGCTTAGCAATTATAAATGTTCTTGCTTTTATGGTGGCTTATGTGCTCACCCTTGAAATTAAGGGCTCTAACATTTTTAGAACAGTATTCTTTATGCCAAACCTTATAGGCGGCATTGTTTTGGGCTATATTTGGTCTATGATATTTGACGGTATTTTATCCCAATTTGACACATCTATCCTTCAAGAATCAACTTGGGGCTTTTGGGGACTGATAATATTGCTTTGCTGGCAGCAAATAGGTTATATGATGATAATTTATATTGCGGGCTTGCAGTCGGTACCGGGTGATATGCTTGAAGCGGCAAAAATTGATGGTGCCAGCGGTGCACAAACCCTTTTCCGTGTAATTATCCCTAATGTCATGCCAAGCATTACAATTTGTACCTTCCTGTCGTTGACAAACGGATTTAAGCTATTTGACCAAAACCTTGCTTTAACAGGTGGTCAGCCGTTTATTATTCAGCCCGACGGCTCGGCCATTAAAACAACCGAGATGCTGGCACTTAATATTTATTCGACCTTCTATGGTCAAGGTGCTTCGGCTCCCGGCTATGCACAAGCTAAAGCTGTTATATTCTTTATACTTGTTGCGGCTCTTGGCTTATTGCAGTTGTCCTTCACAAGAAAGAGGGAGGTGCAGCAATAATGGCTAATAAGAAATTGGGTGTTAATAATTCACTTGGCAAAAATATTTTAACGGCGATAATGTCTGTTATCAGCATTATTTATATTTTGCCCGTTGTTGCAGTTGTAATTAACTCATTTAAAGCCAACACATTTGTTAAAACTGATACCTTTGCTTTGCCTGATGCTGAATCCTTTGTTGGTTTTGCAAATTTTATTAAGGGTATGACCTTTGGTAACTATCCATTTGCAAAAAGCGTTTTATATAGTGTGGTTATAACTGTGCTTTCCACCTTCTTAATTCTTCTCTTTACATCAATGGCGGCTTGGTATATTACAAGACGTGATACCATAGTTTGTCGCACTATTTACTTCCTTTGCGTTTTTTCAATGGTGGTTCCTTTTCAAATGGTAATGTATCCTCTTTCTAAAACCGCGGACAGATTAAGCCTTAATACACCCTGGACCATTCCTGTTATTTACCTCGGCTTCGGCGCAGGTCTTGCAGTGTTTATGTTCTCGGGCTTTGTAAAGTCTATTCCCTTGGAAATTGAAGAAGCCGCCGCGATAGACGGCTGCAACCCGCCTTATACCTTTTTTGCAGTTGTGCTTCCTATGATGAAGCCCACCTTAATATCGGTAGGTATTTTGGAAATAATGTGGGTTTGGAACGACTACCTCTTGCCTTATTTATCACTTGATATCAATGAATATAAAACTATTCCGATACATATTCAATATCTAAAAGGCAGCTATGGCACGGTAGATTTGGGTGCAACAATGGCATTGATTCTTTTAAGCATTATCCCCGTTGTTATATTCTATCTGCTTTGTCAAAAGCACATCATAAAGGGGGTTGCCGCAGGTGCTGTTAAAGGATAACAAAATCAAAAGAAGCAGTGGCATTTTAATGCCGATTTTCACCCTGCCATCACCTTATGGCATTGGTACATTGGGTAAGGCATCGCGCGATTTTATAAACTTTTTACAGGCATCTAATCAGTCTTGGTGGCAAATTTTGCCTGTGGGTCCCACAAGCTATGGCGATTCGCCCTATCAAAGTCCCTCCACCCATGCGGGTAACCCTTATTTTATCGACCTTGATATTTTGGTAGAGGATGGTCTTTTAGAGCAGTCGGAAATTGATGTGCTGTTTTGGGGCGATAGCCCTTGCCTTGTTGATTATGGTGCCCTGTATGAAAATCGCTACACCCTTTTGCAAAAGGCGTGTGAGCGCGGCTGGGACAGGGATTTTGACCGCATTGAAGCATTTAAAAGTGCAAATTCGTATTGGATTTTAGATTATGCGCTTTTTATGGCTCTTAAAAGGCATTTTGATATGCTTTCGTGGCTTGAATGGCCTGATGAGGATATCCGTCTCAGAAAGCCGGAAGCAATAAAATTTTACACTGAAAAATTGGCAGACGATATCCGCCTTTTTACCTATATACAGTTTCTTTTCTTCAACCAGTGGAATGCGCTTCGCGCATACGCTCACGAGCATTCGGTTGGTATTATCGGTGATTTACCGATTTATGTTGCACTTGATTCGGTTGATGTTTGGGCTTCACCCGAGTGCTTTCAGTTGGATGAAAAGGGCTTTCCTACCGAGGTTGCGGGTGTACCGCCCGACCAATTCACAGCAGATGGTCAGCTGTGGGGAAATCCGCTTTATGCCTATGATGTTATGCAGCAAAACGGCTATGAATGGTGGATAAAGCGTATCGAAGGTGCGGCAAAGCTTTATGATGTTGTTCGCATTGACCATTTCCGTGGCTTTGAAAGCTTTTGGGCAGTGCCTTACGGCGAAAAAACCGCAATGAACGGTCATTGGGTAAAGGGCCCCGGTATGTCACTTATATCCACTCTTAAAAACCGCTTTCCAAGCATAAGCTTTATTGCCGAGGATTTGGGATATCCGTCACAAGAGGTAGTACAGCTTCTAAAAGATTCTGAATTCCCCGGTATGAAGGTGTTGGAATTTGCTTTTGGTGCTAATGAAGACAGCGTTTACCTTCCACACGCCTATAATAAAAATTGTGTTTGTTATACAGGCACTCACGATAATGACACCATAAAGGGCTGGCTTTCGCAATTAACCCCCAGTGATTTAAAAAAGGCCGAGGATTATCTTGGTCTTAATGAGCGCGAAGGGTATGTTTGGGGAGTTATCCGTGGTGGTATGGGCAGCGTTGCGCGGCTTTTTGTGGCGCAAATGCAGGATTATCTCGAGCTTTCTAACGAGGCAAGAATCAATATTCCCGGCACACAAGAGGGTAACTGGCGTTGGAGAATGCTACCCGACCAAATTCCACACGGTTTAAGCGATAAAATAGCATATTTAACAAAGCTTTATAATCGTTAAATTTTAACAACACCCCGCACAGTAAATTGTGCGGGGTGATTTATCTTTAAACATTATTGAAAAGCTTAGCGCTTTTTGGTATAATTAAGCAAAGGCGGTGGATTATGGAAATTTTATATAGTGATAATGATATTGCCGTTATTATAAAGCCCATTGGCATTTTATCGCAAAGCGACAGCAGTGGGGGAGAAAGTGTTATAAGCAAGCTTACCGAGCATTTTGGCTGTGAAATTTACCCCTTGCACCGACTTGATAAGCAGGTGGGCGGTGTTATGGTTTATGCCAAGAATAAAACGGCGGCCGCCAAGCTTTCAGCCGATATTGCAAACCGCGATTTTGAAAAAGAGTATTTAGCGGTAGTGCACGGTACACCCGACGATAGTGGTGAAATGTGCGATTTACTTTTTAAAGACAGCCGAAAAAACAAGTCTTTTGTTGTTGGGCGGATGCGAAAGGGCGTAAAAGAAGCAAAGCTTTCGTACGATTTAATTAAAACCGACGGCGAAAAGTCTTTGGTGCGGGTGCGACTTTTCACAGGGCGCACACATCAAATAAGGGTGCAGTTTTCTTCTCGCAAAATGCCGCTTTTGGCTGACAAAAAATACGGTGCGGGTGATGATTTTAAAGACATTGCCTTAATGTCTTACCGCATTTCCTTTAACCACCCCAAAACAAAAGAAAAAATGGAATTTGTGGCAGAAAGCGATGAATTTATAAATAAATATTTTAAAAGCGTTGAGTAAAAACTCAACGCTTTTTTCATACTATTTTCTTATTATTTAAAACTGCATTTATAAGGTTTTCGCCTTGGTACTGAAGCTTTAGTGAAAAGAAGGGAGCTTTTTCTTCAATAAGCTTTAAAAAGATTTTATCACCCTGCCAAAGCGGTAGAGAGTAAACCTTTTCGATTGGCACCCATTCGAGCTCACCCTCATCACAGTCGATTAAATCACCCGAAAATTCGTTTGAATAAAAAAGGTGAATATACTCGGTCGGCCATTTGTCAGACACAAAGGTTAAAATACCGCGGTATTCAAGGTTTTGAAGGGTAAGGCCTGTTTCTTCATACGCTTCCCTTAAAACACATTCCTCTGGGGTTTCGCCATCCTCAAACTTGCCGCCAATCCCTATCCATTTATCTTGGTTTAGGTCATTAACCTTTTTAACACGGTGAAGCATTAAATATTTTTTGTCCTTTTCAATATAACAAAGGGTGGTGTTTATCATTCATCCTCACCTCTTGTCAAATCAGACGGTTCGTGTAAATAATCTTTTATAAAGAATATTTCGGTATCGATATTTTCTTGGTCAAAAATGCAGTTGTACTGAATTTTTTCATATTCCTTAATAATGTCACTGTAAGGTGAAACATCGCTCCATTTATAATGGTTACCCTCGTTATCAATATAACCTGCGGTGTTGATAACAGGTAAAACCTCACGAAGCTTTAAGAGGTATTTGTTATATTCGGTAAGCTCAAGCCCTGCGGTTTCTAAAACCAATGATGAAAGATAGTTAACGCTTAATCTTTCAATGGTTGCTTCCTCGATATCGAAATTGGCCCAAATATAAAACGGTGTGGTGTAACGCTTTTGCTCTTGCTCGATTGTAAGGTCAGACAGGTTTTTAACACCCAAAACCTCGGAAATAAATTCGGGCTCAACATTTGGCTGGTGGTCACCAAACATACAAATAACGGTGGGCTGTTTAACATCCTCAAAATATTCAACAAGCTTTTTAAATGCGGTATCACTTGCCCTTACAAGCGACAAATACTTATTGGCTTTATTATACGGCTTTGTGGTTGAGGTTGCCTGAATTGCTTCGTTAAAGTTTACACAGCTTGTTGCATATCCGCCGTGGTTTTGCATTGTAACATTAAATGCAAAATATGGTTTAGATTTATCGCGCTTTTTATAGTTTTCAATTATAACATCATAGTTATAATCGTCGCTGACATATTGGCGCAAAAGGATATTTGAGCCGGGATATTTTTCGTCTACAAGGCCTTGCAAATAATCGGCATTGTTGCCGCTTGCAAGATAGTCGTCCCAAAGCGACATATCAAAAATATCTTCAAAAGCGGTAAAGGCATTAAAGCCGAAATTACTGTAAACCGACGGCCTGTTCCAACCGCTTGCAAGATAGGGGTGGAACGCCCACGATGAATAATTTTGTGCTTCTAAGGTTGACACAAGGGATGCCATTGGGTTTTTAACATAAAGCATATATGCATTACTGCCAGACGGCAAGAAGTGGGTTGAGTGACCTGTTAAAAATTCAAACTCTGTATTAGAGGTACCCGCACCGATTACCGGCACATGAAGGTTGCCCTTTATAGTGTTTTTGGTTAAGCTGTTTAAAAACGGCATATATTCAAGGTTGGTTTCAAGGTTGCCTAAAACACTTAAATCTGAAAGTGATTCGTTCATAATGCAAATAATGTTTGGCTTAACCTTTTCGTTTTCCTTGTCTTCGTCTTTGTCAACCGTTTGGTTTATATAATCCTTAATTTTATCGGGGTCGTAATCGTTTGGCTTGGACATAAATAAATATCTTGTGTTTGCAAAAAAGTTATAAACAAAGCCATAGTTTTTATAACCTCTTGATTGGTTCCAAAAGTCCGGCTTGGCGCCCAAATCAGTAAACACGCTTGTGCCATAGAAAAGAATTATAATCACAGCGGAAAAGGTTGCTGTAAATGAACGGGAAATAATTTTAGTTACAAGAGAAAACTTTGGCGTGCGCATTTTCAGCACAATTATTGTTAGAATTACAAATAATAGTATAGCGGTAATAAGCTTATGGCTTGGGGCAAAATTATAGGTGTTTGCAACACCGGCCGCTGTGCCAACGCTTAAAAAGTCCATCGGTTGAAAGGGTGTGCCGCGAAAATCCATTACATAGCTGTGGGCAATAGCAAGACCAAACAGCACCGTGTTAATTGAAAGATAGGTAATTTTAAAGCTGCCCGAAATGGCAAACAAAGCAAAATATAAAACCAAAATAACGGCATAATTACCCAAAACGCCAAGTGATGTCATATTAAAAATAAATTTATTGTTAAGACATTCGGTAATGGCCATGGTGGCAAAGGGCATTAAAAGCAGTAAAACAAAGCTTACAATTTGGTGGGTTAGCGCGTGCTTTATTTTAACTGTAAAGACCGTAACAGCGGCAATTACAAATGGCAGAGTCAAATCAAGCGCCATAAGTATCCATCTGTTAGATATATCAAGGACATTAAAAGCATCAATTCTTAATATAGTTAATAATAAACCCGCAAGGCAAAGCACACAGCCAATAATTTTAAGTGACTTTGTTGTGGTTATTTCAAAGCTGTTTTTAAAATAAAGTGGCAAATCGGTTTTAAAAAAGTGGGGAAGCGCAGCAGTGAAAAACCATTTTACCTTTTCTTTAATTTTATTTATATTCATTTAATATACGGTCCTTTCAAGAGAGCATATATATTTTTACATATTAACAGCCATATTATAACATAACAAAAGCCAAATAACAACAATTTTATGGGTTTTGGCTGCAAAACAAGTAGATTTTATGGTAAAATGCGCTAACACTTTATCTCTTTAATTAGATAAAGTGCACAAACTTTAAAAAAATGCAAAAAAACACTTTACAACTTTATCGAGGTGAAGTATAATAACAACATCGACACAGCGCATTGGAGGAAAAATTGTATGAAAGTCCACCGAAACTAAACTGAATACTTTTTATTTTTTTAACGGCTCACTTTATTTAACTAAATTCCTAAAGTGCGCAAAAAACACAAATTTTAAACTAAACATAATTTTAAAGGAGAAATTAAAAATGAAAAAACTTATTGCTTTACTTATGACACTCACACTTCTTGTTGCTTGCTTCGCAGGCTGCACTGCAACCCCTAAAAAAGAAACCATCGTTGTTGGTTATACTGAATATAAACCTATGAACTATGAAGAAAACGGCGAACTTATTGGCTTTGATACCGACCTTGCAAAAGCAGTTTTCGAAAACCTTGGCTATGATGTTTACTTCCAGCTTATCGAATGGGATAACAAATACACCGACTTAGATTCAGGCACAATCGACTGCGTATGGAACGGCTTTACCTGCAATACCAAGGATGATGACGGTATTGCTCGTGCTGACAAGGTTGACTTCTCTTACAACTATATGGAAAACCGTCAGGTTATCGTTGCTAAGAAGGACAGCGGTATCACAAAAGCTGCCGACTTAAAGGGCAAGACTGCTGCTGTTGAAGATGGTTCTGTTGGTGCTGACTATGCTGCAACATTTGAAGGCGTAACCGTTAAGCCTTGCACCAAGCAAACCGATGGTCTTATGGAAGTTACCTCTTTAACTGCTGACTTCGCAGTTTTAGATGCTCAGCTTGCTAAGAGCTACTGCGGTAACGGCAACTATAAGGACCTTGCAATTGTAGATGCTCTTTCATCTGATGTTGAATACTATGCTATCGGCTTCAAGAAGGGTAGCGAGCTTACTGCCAAGGTAAACGAACAGCTCGTTAAGCTTGCAAAAGATGGCACAATTAAGAAGCTTGCTGAAAAATATGGTGTTCTTAACACTACAATTCTTGACTATTCAGACCAAGTAAAATAATTAAGTTAAATAACTTCGGAGATATATAATGACCTTTTTACAAGTAACGCTATTTCTTTTAGAGGGCTTTAAATTATCTTTGCTAATCTTTGCGGTGACGCTGCTTTGCGGCGCACCGCTTGGTTTGCCTATAGCGTTTTGTTCAATGAGCAAATTCAAGCCCCTTAAATACATAACAAAAATATTTGTTTGGATAGTTCGCGGTATACCGCTTATGCTTCAAATATTTATTTTTTATTATGCACCAGGTTTAATTTTTAATATACCGATTTCACGCGAAATAAACCTGTTTTTTATAAAAAATTACGGTATCGAAAATATGGGTATGATTATACCCGTATTGGTGGCTTTTGCAATTAATTATGCCTGCTATTTTTCGGAAATTTATCGTGGCGGTATTGAAAGCATATCACAAGGGCAGTATGAAGCCGGATATGTTTTGGGTCTTACTAAATCACAGGTGTTTAGAAAAATTGTTTTAAAGCAGGTAGTTAAACGCATTGTGCCCCCAATGTCAAATGAAATTATCACTTTGATTAAAGACACTGCACTTGCCAACTGTATTATGCTTCCTGAAATCATTATGAAGGCAGGTCAGCTTGCAAGTCGTGATGCACTTGTATGGCCGCTTTTCTACACAGGCGTGTTTTATCTTATTTTCGTCGGCATTTTAACTATTGTGCTGGGCAAGGTTGAGAAAAAGCTCGACTATTTCAAGAGTTAGGGGGAAACTGATATGGCTTTTTTAGAAATTAAAAACATTAAAAAAAGCTTCGGCAAGTACGAGGTTTTAAAGGATATCAGTTTTTCGCTTGAAAAGGGCGAGGTTTTATCAATTATTGGCTCTTCGGGAAGCGGTAAAACAACCCTTCTTCGTTGCATAAATTTTTTGGAATTTTCAGAAGAGGGTATAATTTCGGTTGATGGTAATGTGATTTATGACGGCGGCAGTCTTCATAAATATACCGATGCTGAAATTCGTGAAAACCGCTTACATTTCGGTATGGTTTTTCAGTCCTTTAATTTGTTTCCACAGTATACTGTTTTAGAAAATGTAACCTTGGCACCCACACTTTTAAAGCGTGGCACAGCCGAAGAAATTGAAAACAGAGCAAAAAAGCTTATTGAAAAGGTTGGTCTTACCGAAAAGATGGATTTTTATCCCTGTCAGCTTTCGGGCGGGCAGCAGCAGCGTGTTGCTATTGCAAGGGCACTTGCATTAAACCCGCAAATTCTTTGCTTTGACGAGCCAACATCGGCATTAGACCCCGAGCTTACAGGCGAGGTTTTAAAGGTTATAAAGGGTCTTAAGGGTAAAGATAGCACAATGATTATCGTAACACACGAAATGGATTTTGCAAAAAATGTTTCGGATAAGGTAATCTTTATGGCAGATGGTGTTATTGAAGAAATGGGCACACCTGAAGAAGTATTTGACAATCCCAAATCCGAAAAAACACGCAATTTCTTAAATAAAACAAACGAAATATGAGGTGATTTTATGGCTCCTGAAAAAAAAACCGAAAATATGGTTAACGGGCTTTTTGAGCTTTTGGCATCAATCGAAAATGCAAAGGATATGGAACTTTTATTTGCCGACCTTTGCACTAAAAATGAAATTGAACAAATGACACAGCGTTTAATGGCTGCAAAGCTTTTACTTCAGGGTAAGACATATAATCAGGTGATAGAGGAAACTGATATTTCCTCCGCCACTTTAAGCCGTGTTTCGAATGCTGTTAAATATGGAAATGGTTATAGACAGTTTATAAAATAAATAAAAATCCGTCAGTTTTTACTGACGGATTTTTTATATCAATTCAATTATTACACCGATTGTACCGCGTTGCCCTTTAGTTGCACGGTGAGAGTGAAGCGTATCGCTATTACACTGTGTGCATAAATCGGCAATATCCATGTTATCTTCTTTTATACCGGCGTTTATCAGTATTTGCTTGTTGGCTTCAACCATATCGAGCCAATACTTTCCGCCGCCCTTGTCGGTAAAAATTTTGTCAATTTTTAGGTGTGAAAGTTTTTTAAATTCGTTAAAAACAGGTGTATCAACCTCATAACAGCATTTATGAATACAAGGACCAATGCAAGCAATAATATCTGCGGGGTCACAGCCAAATTCATTTTGCATTTTTTGGACGGTCACCTTGCCGATTTCCAAAACTGTGCCGCGCCAACCTGAATGCGAGGTGGCGATTACCTTCTTTACAGGGTCGCAAAAAATAAGGGGTGTGCAGTCGGCATATTGAGTTACAAGTGCAACGCCCGACTCATTTGTAATAAGCCCGTCAATATCCTGAAAGGATTCCTTGGTGTAGCCCGTACCGCAATGGCTTTTATCAACGATTTTAACATTATTGGTATGGGTTTGCCTTGATAAAACTAAATGTGAGGTGTTAATACCGACACAGTCACACAAAAGCTCATAATTTTTCACAACATTTTCTCTTGCGTCACCTGTGTAAAAGCCCATATTCATTTCGCCGTAGGGCACAGGGCTTACACCGCCGATTTTGGTGGAAAAAATATGGCGCACAATACCTGTTTTTACAAGCTTTGGAAATGTAAGATAAACGACATCGCCGTTTTTACAAATATTTAAATTGTTCGATTTCATCGCTTTGTTCCTTATTTATAATATCGTTTAAAAGGGAATTGAGGTTATGAAGAATTATTTGCTTTGCTTGTGGCGAAAATCTGTTTTCAATTTCGCAAAGTGCAAGCCCCATCATAGGTGGGCGATTCATTGAATGTGAATCGGTTGCGATAAAGGTAACTAACCTTTTTTCAAAAAGTGTTTTAATTGTTTTGTTATAAGCTCTATCAAAAAAAGATGCACAGTTTACTTGTGTTAAAATTTTATTTTCTTTAATAAAATTCAAAAAGGTTTTAAAGCCCTTTGCTTTATTATAGCGTTCAATATGGGGGATGATGGGTGTTAACCGCAAATCGTTTTTAATATACAGTATTTCATCCATGAAAATTTTATCAATAAAATATGGGTTGGGTTCAAGCAAGATATAATTGCTTTTATTTATTGTAAAATCTTTAATGTATTCGCTTTTAGAAATGCCCCTAAAATAAAACAACTCACAACCAATTAAAATTTCAGGCAAATCCTTTGTTTTGACCTTTTCAAGCTTGCCAAAGGCCGAAGATACCCTTGCCTTAAATTCGTCAATAGTGTCGCTTTGGGGGTAAAAGTGTGGGGTGGCGACAACGGTTGTAATGCCTTGGGATTTCATCATTTTCAAAAGCTCTAAAGAAATTTTAACGGTTTTGGCGCCGTCATCGCAATCGGGTAAAATATGGGTGTGTAAATCAAGCAGCATTTTAAGTTGTCACCTCCAAAATAAAGTATTAAAAAACGGGAGAAAAATCCTCCCGTTTTAATTTTAATAATAGGTCTTTCCGCTTTTGTAATAGCTGTACTTGCTTTTGTAATATCCCTTAGGTCTGGGGTCAGCACCGTTTATAATAACACCGTCAACGCTAACACCTAAAACATCAAGCGCTTTAACCGCCTTTTTATATGCATCGTGTGTTGTGCTGGCCGCACGAATAACCAAAACAAATGCATCAACCTTTTGTGCAATAACTAAAGCATCGGAAACGGGGTTAATCGGGGGAGTGTCGATTATAACATAATCATATTTCTCGCTGAGTTGTTTTAAAAGTTCATCGAACTTGGTTGTGTTCAAAAGCTCGGTCGATTTAACGGGAAGTGTGTTACAAGTAAGAACATCTAAATAGTCGTTGTGCTTGTGAATAGCTTCTTCAAGGGTCGCTTTTTCAAGAATAACATCCAAAATACCAACCTTATTTTCAATTTTAAGCTTTTTATGAATTGTTGGCTTGTGAACATCGCAGTCAATAACCAAAACGCGTTTTTCAAGCTGAGAGATGGTAATTGCAACATTAAGAGAGGTTGTTGATTTACCTTCTGAAGCGTTAGGACTTGAAATCGCTAAGGTTTTGGCGTTTTTCTTAGCCATAAGGTTAACGATATTGGTGCGGGTGTTTTTATAAGATTCGACAATGGCAAAGGTTATCCTTTGGCGGATATTAGCCATAACTAATTTTTCATTTGTGGGTTTATTAGCCATTTTCAATATCCTCCTTAATCCTTGTTCTTATAATAAGATTTTTTATTGCTTTTAGCATCAAAATCGGGTATGTTACCAAGAACTGGAACATCGTAATGTGATGCAAAATCTTCGTCTGATTTAATTGTAATATTTAAAATAAAAATAAGGAACAAAATCGCATAGCAGATTAAAGCGCCGACAGCAAATGCTGTTACTGTAGTTTTTGCGGTTTGTGGTGCGGTTTTATATGCACCGTTGGCCCGTGCTATAATGTCAATACGAGTGCCTTCAATCAAAGAAGCCATATATTTTGAAGCGGCTTCTAAAAAGGCATTTGTAACTGCCGGCACATCTTCTTTTGAAGAAAGCACAAAAGTAATGTCTAATACAAGCGAATGTTCTTCGGGTGCTGAAAGACGCATAGCACCCATAAGCTGACCTGCAGGGTATTTATTATTAAATTGTTTTGCAACGGTTTCATAAATATCGGGGCTGGCAAGCAACTTTTTAATGGTGGGTAAAAGGTTGATGGAGGCCGCAATTTGCGAGTTTTCAACCGGTTTTCCCTGGTCATCTGTTATAATGCCACCGTTTGTTACTAAAATAGAACCATGTGAAGCAAATTTTTCATCAGAAAATTTTTCACAATAAACATAAGCACCTGTAGCACAAATAACTGCGGCAAGTATAATTATGATTAAATTTTTAAGTAATATGTCGAGTAAATCTTTTACAGAGATATTGTTCAATTTATACACCCTTTGTTTTAATGTCATAATACACCATTTTGATAAAGAACATTATACAACAATGTATTTAAAAAAGCAATATGGAAATGTTAAATTTTCAATAATTGTTTATGTGAGTTAAAAATTTCATCATAGGTTTTATATGCGTTTTTATAAACCTCTATTACATAGGCACCGTTATAGCCCACGGACGCCATTACCGAAAAGAAATCTTTAAAATTAAAGCCACCGTTAAAGGGTAACAGACAGTCACTGCTGAGTGAGTGGTCACTTATGTGGCAATGCTTAATGTGTGGGTAAAATTCTTCAATCAATTCAAATGGGTTATAGCCCGACCTGATGGACTGTTTTATATCAAAGCAAAATTGTGCATCGTCGCCTAAAATATTGCACATAGATTTTAAAAATTCTCTATCGCGCGAACGAAAATTTGCTACATTTTCTTGCAAAACAATAACACCGTTTTTGCGGGTTTCTTCATTAAGCAGCATATAACGCTGACAATATTCCTCGTCGGTTGTAATGCCGTTATCCTTACCGCCGTGCAAGATAATGTATTTTGCGCCAAGCTGTGCCGCTATTTCAGAATAGCGTTTAAATTTTTCAATACCCTCGTAAAAGCGGCGTTCATATTCAGAAAAAAGCAAAAACGATTCTGCCAATGAATAGGTTGGGTGGATGGATGTAATATTTAAGTCGTAATCATCCTTAATATCAGATAAAATATCAACAAAGGCGGGCTTCATTTCGCTTTCGCAGTTTATAAAAATTTCGGTGGTTTTGACGCCCACTTTGGCAATTTCTAAAAGTGCAAGCTCGGTTTCAAGCGGATAAAGTGAAGCGGTAGAAACGCCGATATTCATAAAAAATCATTCTCCCTTCGGGGTGACATAAACGGTTTTATTTGTGGTGTAAATAACCATACCTGCCTTTGCGCCGTTGGGCTTTTTGACAAATTTAACGGGGGTATAGTCAACCGGCACCTGTGACGAATCAGCGGCTTTTGAGTTAAGGGCCGCAAGTGTTGCCGCCTGCAAAATTGTTTCGTCACTAACATTGTTTCCGTCACAAAAAATAACGACATGACTGCCAGGTATGTTTTTGGTGTGAAACCACAAATCGTTTTTGCTGGCCAAAACAGTTGTCAAATAATCGTTTTGCTTATTGTTTTTGCCAACTAAAATTTTATAGCCCTCACCTGAAATATATTCCTTAAATTCGGGCTTTTTGGTGTTTTTACGGCGGGCTGCGGCTTGCTTAATATATCCCGAATCGGCAAGCTCTTCGCGAATTTCGGCAATGTCGGACAAATCACGACATCTTGAAATGCTGTCAAGCACCGAATCAAAATAAATTATCTCATTATAATCCTTTTCAGTAAGTTTTTTAAGGGTTTCTTCGGCAGTATAGGTTTTTTTATAGTCTTTAAAATATTTGTTGGCATTATTTTGTGGGGACAGCGCAGGGTTGAGCGGTATTCTAATATTACGCATTTCGCTGTCGTAATAGTTTGGTACCTCGGCAAAGCTGCTGCCCGGCTTAATTGCGTATAAATTTGCCTTTAAAAGCTCGCCGTAAATTCTTAAATTTTCACGGTTTTCGCATTTTTTTAAATCTTCAAGTCGCAAAGCAAGTCTGCGCTGTGTACGGGCTTTAAGGTTTGTGACAAGCTTTATAATATCCCGTGCGTTTTGGTTAATGCGGTTTTGAGTGTCCCGCGCGGTGTAAAATTCGTCTAAAAGCAAGCCATAGCTTTCAAAGGTTTTGTTTTTATAGCTGTCGCCATACTGCTTAATTTCGGTAAAGCTATAATCCATCGGTGCGCCGTTTGGCTTTAAAATTAAAGTTGGCACACCGCCGTTTTGAATGGCGGTTATAACCGATGAAAGATTATTTTTTTCTTCAACTTCTCGGCAAATAAGGGGTGAAAAACCATCAATTGTTTGCAGTAAAGAGGCGGTTTTGAGCTGTTCTTCAATTAGCTTTAAATCACAGGTTAAAGGGTTTAATTTATCTTGCTTTGGTGGCAGAGAATAGGTAGCGCCGGGTAATAATAAACGGGATGAATTTTCAATATCGCTGTGGCGAAGGCAGTCAATTATTTTGCCGTTTTCGTCGGTTAAAATTACATTTGCGCTTTGAGACAAAAGTTCGCAAATTAAATTAAGCTCGGTTAAGTCACCCATTTCATTCATACTTGAAAAGGTGAAAATTACAGTTCTTTCAAGGTCGGGCTGAGTAATTGATAAAAGTCGCCCGTTTAAAAGGTGCTTTCGCATAAGCATACAAAACATTGGCGGTTTTTCGGGGTTTTCAAATTTATTTTCGGTAAACTGCACCCTTGCACTGCCTGGTTTTATATTAAAAAGAAGCCGTTTAACAAAGCCCTTTTTGCGCAACAAAAAGACCAGTTCCTCTTTTGAGGGCTGGTAAATTTTATCAACATGACAGTTAATAGCTTCATATAGCTCTTTAATAACGCAATTTAAAAAGGCACCGTCAAATGGCATAAAATTACTCCGTTAAAATTTTAAAAATATAATCACAAGCCGATGAAAGCTTTAAAAATTCGGCTTTTCTTTCGGGTATGCTTTCAAGGGCTTTTGTTTCGGCCAAAAGCCGTTTTTGTTGCTTTTTAATATAGCTTAAACCGTTTTCGGTATTTGGGGTTATTTTGCCTATGTAGTAAAACCCATTTTGAAAGGATTTTGTTTGGTTTGTAAATTTCACAACCATTACAGAATAAAGCTTATTATTTTCAAAAACAACGGTTTCCGAAATGATTTCAAAGCCGTTGTCACACAAAAATTCACGCAAAACCTCGCCCGAGGTGGTGGGCTGCAAAATAAAGGTAAGATTTTCATCCTTTGCCCAATGGCATCTTTCAATAATGCCCGAAATAACATTACCGCCCATACCTGCAATAATTATGGTGTCAACTGCCTGTCGGTCAATGCCCGAAAGACCGTCACAAAGGCGAAGTTCAATGCCATTAGCATTAAGCTTTTCGATGTTTTTTTGGGCGGTAATAAGCGGTTTTTGATTTAAATCAGCGGCAATAACGCTTTTTGCAAGCCCTTGGAGCCGTAAATATATCGGCAAATAGCCGTGGTCTGTGCCAATATCACAAACCCTTGTGTCATTTGGCACAAGGGATGCGATAGTTTTAAGGCGAACGCTTAATTCTTTCATTATTTATCTTTAAAATATTCGTTAAGCTTTTTAAGAAGTGCATCACAGTCGGCACCGTGAACAGCACATGCCTGTTCTATTGTTTCGCCGCGTGAAGCAGGGCAGCCAAGGCAGTGCATACCGATTTCGAAAAAGTAATTGGCACAACCGGTGTCAATATCTAAAACCTCGCCAATAATCATATCCTTTGTAATTGTCATAATAAATCACCTTTCTTAATTTTTATTGTTAGAAAATTTTTGTTTTTTTATTCAGGTCAGTTCGACCATGATTATACAGCTTGCGGTTATCCATTGCCCAAAGCTTGCCCGAAAAATCATCAGCTTCGGTAGCGGCTACCGCTTCGTGCATTTCATACACGCGGGAATCCATAAGGTCAAGCTCGGACAAAAGCTCGGCTTCAATAAATGCGGGGCGGACAGCGGCACCAAAGTCGGGCTCGCCGTGGTGGGAAAGCAGCATGTGCTCCAAAAGCATGGCGGTTTTTTGGTTTGTGCCAAGCTTTTTGGCATATTCATTTACCACCATTGCACCCATTGTCAAATGGCCTAAAAGGTTGCCTTCAACCGAATAACCTGTGGCAATACCGCTGTCGGCAACGGTGTATTCCTTAAGCTTTGCAACATCGTGCAAAATTGCACCCGAAATTAAAAGTTCGCTGTCGACAAAGGGGTAAATCTTGCAAACCGCTTGTGCCAAACGCACAATGGAAAGTGTGTGCAAAAGTAAGCCGCCGCGTACTGCGTGATGAAGCTTAAATGCGGCAGGCCAATAAAGAATTGGTTGGCGGTTGTCGTTTAAAATGGCTAAAACTATTGTTTTAAGGTCATCATCCTTAAAGGTGTTGACAATGCTTATAATTTCGTTGAACATATCAATGCCCGAATAATCAGCCGATTTTACAAATTCTTCGGGTTTTACATTGTCGCTTTGTACGGTATGGCGGATGCGTTCAATTCTTAATTGGTCGCTTCCGTTATATTCGGAAATAAGACCGCGCACCTTTACAATTTCGTTAGCGTTATAGTCGCCGTGTGTTTCGGGAACATATCGCCAAAGCTTTGCGTTAATTTCGCCGCTGCTGTCCCCAAGGGTGATGTCTAAATAACTGTCGCCCTTTGATGAGGTTTTGCGGTCGACCGATTTAATAATGCAAAAGCCCTCAACAAGACCTTTGTTATCTATTGGTGTAAAGTTCATAATTTACTCCTTTATGCTCATAAAATATTCGACAATACCCTTTGTTATGGCCTTTGCCTTTTGGGTGTTTATATCGTCGTTTATTATGTTGTTAAAGTCATATCTGTTGCTCATAAAGCCGTTTTCGGTCAGCACAACGGGGCAAACGCTTACACGACCCATAAAGTAATAATGGAATTTAAGGGTTGTCTTTTTATAAAGCGTTGTTCCACCAACCGTAATGTTTGAATTGTGGTTTTGCATAAACTGCGCCGCGGCTTTTGAATATGGCTGGAAGTAGTACGAGCCAAAACCGTTCATAGAAGAATTACTGTTTCCGTCGTGATGTATAGCAATGCAATAGTCGGGTTTAAGCTGCTTTAAAAGGTTCATCTTATAGTCCGAAAGCTGTTCAACATCGGTGGTGCGTGTCATATAAACGGTAGCACCCAGTGCCTCAAGCTCGGCTTTAAGCTTATTGCCCAAAACAAGATTACGGTGCTTTTCCATAGTGGCCTTACCGCCAAGACCGCCGGCACCCGTGTCCTTTGTGCCGCCGTGGCCAATGTCGATTAAAATTCTGGCGCCGGTTAAATCTGCACCGTATTCGTTATCGGCCGCACTTATTTGCACAGGGTTTAAAAATTCAAAGCAAAGCTGATTTTCGGCATTATAGTACGAGGTCCAACCGTAAAAGCCACCCTGCTTTTTAAGGATGAAGCGGAGGGTATAGTCAGACTTATTTTTGATGATTTTAACCTCTTTAAAAAGTGGGTGATTATCACCAAGGGTTATTTCGCCGTCAAAGACCGTAGCATAGCAAAATGTGATATCAATATAGTTAAATGTCACATTGTTAACTGTAAAATTGTTGTTATATGCTTGGTCTTTAAGTTCAAATTCAAAGGGGGCTTTCCAATTTGTGTTAAGGATAAGCTTTGTGTGGGTACCATCAGACGAAAAATCGGCAACAGATAATTCGTTATGGTCCGGGAGAGTGCCGACATATTGCTTTGTAACGGCTGTAAAGTCGGTATAGGGGCTGCGGCGCTTTGCAACATAAACCTTTCTTCCACAACGCAGTGTAACAAGCTGGTGGTTATAACCGTCAGTTTTAACGGTTACAAGGTTTGCACTGCTGTAATCAACCGTGCCCTTTGGCAAATAGTTATTAAATGGCTTTGATTTGTCGTTATTGGTTGTACCTGTAAAGGTTTCGGCATCGTTTGCCACAACCTCACATATAATGCCCGAGCCGACATTTATATAATTGCCGCCGCTTGGTGTGGCATTGGGGTCAAAATCAACCACAACATCCTCACGCTTGCAAAGAATTTTGCCTGTGGTAAAGCTTTCGGAAAAGCCATTATGTACCGCCTTAAAGGTGATAGTGCCGAGATTTTTGTCAACATAGTGACCCTTTGGCAAATCAACCGAATTGGTAAAGCTTGAAAAACCGTTTGGGTTTGGGTTTTGCTCGGTAAGTGTTATAGTGCTACCATTAAATTTTGCGGTAACCGTAGCCCCACTTCGAGCGGTTACAGACAGGTCGAGCTTTGCGCCCGCCGAAAGCGTTTGTGCAGTTTTTGGCGTGTAGGCGGTTATAATTATATAACGGCGGTGAACGGTAAAGGTGCGACTAATACTGCCAATTTGAAATTTAAAGGTGTTTTTGCCGTATTTAAGGTCTACATTATGAGAAAAATCGCCGTTTTGGTCGCAAATAATTTCTTCACCGTTAAGATATAATGACTTATCACCCGAAGCGTTGCCTTCAAAGGTTAAAAACGCATCCTCACTTGTAAAGCTTTCAAATTTTGGTGCAGTAAAGGTGAGCGTATCGGTCGGTGTAATTTCAACGGGTGGTGCATCAACCGGTTGCGAAACAACAGGTGGCTCACTGTTGACGCTTAAAGGTGTGTCGGTCTTTAAAAAACCGCCGAATTTTATTACCAAAAATGCTGCGACAAGTGCCAAAATAACGCCGCCAAGTATTGAAGAAATTATAATTATTGCTTTTTTCATTAACATCCCTAATTTTTAACTTTATTATATAATTATATAACAGTAT
>CAMFSU010000003.1 GCA_945983355.1 uncultured Clostridia bacterium
GAATAAGAGAATTCTAAGTATCCTTCTTGCCGTGGTTATGGTATTTACGATGATACCGCTGACGGCATTTGCAACCGAAAATACCTTAATGACACTCGAAGAACTCAGAGAACAAAACGGAGCTATCTCTGTTGAAGCCTACAACATCGGTCAAGGCTTTCTTGTTGAACCGTCCCTGTATGCTAAAGAAGGAAAATCAACAGGTGATATTACTGTAGATTTTCTTACAAGCAAAAACATCAATTATCAAGGTTCTACTTCCTATTTTAGCGGCTTTGAATTTGATGATACTGTTGCACCGCAGTACCCCAGCTATCTGGAACCTTACTCAGGTGAACTTGACACCACAGGTGATGGTAATGGCTACCTCGCAGAGTTTGATTATAGCCAATATGCAGGATGGTGCTATACCATCAATGATTGGTGGGCATCCTTGGGTGCTGATTCATCCTTCCCCGGTCAGGAAATTACCGACTATAATACAGGTGAACCCGTTGCTCTCGGCGACGTGATCCGTTGGCACTTTACTGTTTACGGTTACGGAGCCGACTGCGGTTTCCCGAGCAACGTAATGGCAGAGTATATGGGTGGAAATCTCTTTACTCAAGAGGATAAATCCGACCTTATCTTTGCTTTGGCGGCAATCAATGATTACTATGGCAATCTTGATACCGATGACGTTTACGAAACTGCTCTTGCAGTAGCCGCAGATCCCCTTGCAAGTGCAAACGATATTGCGGCGCAAGAGGCTGCTCTTGCCGATTATATCGAGGACACTTTCCTCTCTGCCGGTGAGCAGGAAACTCCCCGTGAAGCACAGGACGTCAGTGCTGTTCTTAATGCAACAATGGCACAGCTTGCGGCAACCGTTACTGAACCCGCTTTTGGTACCAACGCAGGTGAATGGACGGTACTTTCTCTCGCCCGTGGTGAGTATTTCAACAAGGATAACGTTTACTTTACCGATTATTATAATCGTATTGTAGAAACAGTAAATACAACTGCTGCATCCGTGAATAAGAACGGTGCTCTTCATAAAATTAAATCTACCGAAAATTCCCGTGTTATTATGGCACTTTCCTCTATTGGTAAAGATGCAACAGCAGTTGGTGACTGGAATTTGATTGCACCCTTCAATGATTTCAACTGGATTAAAAAGCAGGGCATTAACGGCCCCATTTTCGCACTGATTGCCCTTGATACCAACGATTATGAAACAGATGATACAACAATCCGTCAGCAGTGTATTGATTTTATTCTTGATGCGCAGTTCGAGGATGGTGGTTGGGCTTTAAGCGGTTCTACCGCAGACCCCGACATTACTGCTATGGCTTTGCAGGCTCTTGCACCTTACAAATCTCAGTCTAACGTGGCAACTGCCGCAGAAGAAGCGATTTCCACTTTGTCCGCTATCCAAAACAGTAACGGCGGATATGCTTCTTGGGGTACGGTGAACTCCGAAAGCTGTGCACAGGTTATCGTAGCCCTTACTACTTGGGGCATTAATCCCGATACCGATTCCCGTTTTGTCAAGAATGGTAAATCCGTTGTAGATGCTCTACTTGCGCACTATTTAAAGGACGAGAGTGCTTTCGAACACGTTATAGATTCCGGGGCAAACGGTATGGCTACCGACCAAGCTTGCTATGCGCTTGTTGCATATAACCGTTTTGTAAAGGGAAAAACCTCTCTTTACGATATGTCCGACGTTTCGTTTGGAGAAAAAGATGAGGTCGTGCTCGGTAAACCCAAGGCTACACTCGGTCTCCCTGCAGAGATTACCGATGATAACGGTAAGACCTTCAATGCAACTATCAGCATTGACCAATGGGATAACACCGCAAAATACAAACTCATTGACTTTGTAATGAACGTTCCCGAAGGACTTAGCGTTACCGGCGTTACCGCAGGTAATCGTCTCGGCGGCGGTTCTGTAAATTATAATCTTGATAATGGTAAACTTCGTGTCGTTTACTTTGATGCAAATAACCACAACGACCTGACCGTTAGTGGAAATTCTTTCCCTGCACAGCTCTTCACCGTATCTTTCAAGGTGGAATCTGTAAACGAGGGCGATAAGCTCGATATTGATATGGAAGGTATGTCCATTAAGCTTACCTCTGATCCGAGCGATGAAAACGCAATGGTTGTTGTTGATACCGCTAAAGCATTCGGAAAAATTGACGTTGTAAAGGGTATTTCCTACAGTGCCGTTTGCCTCTATACCGGTGATGACATCGACCTGATTCCTTCCACCAAAAAGGCAGTTGCCGTTTCGGTAGTTGGTATCGAGAACGCTACGGGGCTTACATACAACGATGGTACAAACGAATATGAATTTAAGTACAGTGCAGAAATTTCCGAAAAGACCGGCGTTGCATCTTACGTGGCTTTGGTAGATGCTTCTATCGATATGACACAGTTTGTAAACAAGGCAAACTTCACCTTTACGGAAGAAACTGCCGATGAAATTACCTTTGGTGATTCCAACGGCGACGGCGTTATCAACGCACAGGATGCCCTTGCCGCAGTAGATACTTGGCTCCGCAAGACCGATGCGCCTACCGATGATGAAATCTTGGCGCTTAACGTAAACAGCGACAGCCGCATCAACACCTTTGATGCTTTGGGTATCGTTGAAGCATTTGTTGACGATAGTGAATATCTTATCGTTACCAAAGCAGCATCCCTTACCACAAACAATTAAGCGAATGTCTTAAGGGGTGGGAGAACCCTCCCACCCCTTAAACTTCTTTTTTGAAGGAGAACGATTATGAGCAAAAGACCAATGAACCCCAAAACAAAAAAGAAACTATTTATCGGTATAGGCGCCGGTGTATTACTGCTTTTGCTGATACTTTTTCTTCTTTTATTTAAGGGGTGTGATCATAGCATTTTTGGCGGTACACCCACTCTTACCATTGAAACTCCGCAGAAAATAAGCAAAAGTGAAACGGAAGAATTTACTCTTGACGTAACGATTTCCTCTTTTGGAGATGCCATCTATCCTGCGGCGAGTATGAGCATATCCTTTGATTCCTCACGACTTGAATTTATCGGCGTGGAAGAAGGTAACGTATTTATCCGTAACGACGAGGGCGACGTTCCGCAAAAGCTCCCAAATTGGAGTTGTAATCCCGAACAATGTAACAAATCGGGCAAGATCAATATTATGTATCTCGACACCACAGGCGGCAAAAACGCTTTCAGTAAAGAGCTTCTTGCAGAGGAAGATAACGTGGTACTCCGCCTTAAATTCCGACTTCGTGGCAGTGTGAGAAACGGCGATATTTGTGATTTGATTTTTGACGATGCGGTGTTTGCGGCATCGGATGAAACACAAAGTCTTGCAATGACAACCGACACCTTGAAGGTAAGAGACGGCAAGATCGTGATAGGAGAATAAAAATGAAGCGAATACTCAGTTTAATCTTAACCTTTGTTCTTTTGCTGTCTTTCACGGCGTGCAGTGGTAATTTTGCACAGGTGGATTTGAAAGAACCGATTGCGCTTTCGGATGACGGCATAGTAGAAAGAGATGTATTTGAAAAAATTAAAAATGAAAACGCCATCGCCACATTTACGGGTGAATCGGGCGAAATGAAATATGAGTGGACAATTTTCGGTAGCGACCTTAAAGATACGAGAGACGTAACCTTGTCCATCACGTTAGAGAAAACCGATAACGGTATTAAGATCAAATTCTCCGAAGCGGAAGATTTCGGTTTTCCTGCGCTTTTGTCCGTGCATCTGAATGAAAAATGGAAAGCCGACAGTGCTACCGCTTTTGACGGTGATAATGCGGTTTATTCCGTTTCCATTACGGGGAGTAAGACAAGCATTTTAAATATTTCCGTTAATAAAATTGTGGCTGAATGTGAAGTCCTTCCCGATGATGCAAAGCAAACGGAAAGCACACCATCTACCGAAACAACGGCACCCGATAATGATGATAAAGATAGCAGTGAAACGAACAAAACAGATAGTTATTTATCTGATGTAAAGGATTCGGATAACCGCGTTTATTCCGACGGTAACGCTACCGACCAAGATAAATATAAGACCGATCCCGTACCTGAAGGAAAACCTTTGCCCGTTGAACCGGAAGATCAGGAAGTCGATAAGAAAAAGACATACACCTGCACGTTCTCCATTGAGTGTTCTACGATACTCAATAATTTAAAAGACCTTGATCCCGATAAGCGTGAGCTTGTGCCTTCAAACGGTGTGATTTTAGCACCTACCAAAGTAACCTTCTATGAAGGCGAATCGGTATTCGACGTGCTTCAGCGTGTATGTAAAGAAAAAGGCATTCACCTTGAATCCTCGTGGACACCAATTTATAACAGCGCCTATATTGAGGGAATTCATAACCTCTACGAGTTTGATTGCGGTGAACTTTCGGGATGGATGTACCGAGTAAACGGCTGGTATCCCAACTACGGCTGTTCCCGTTATCAACTTGTGGATGGTGAAAAGGTTGAATTCCGTTATACCTGCGATCTCGGTAAGGATGTAGGTTGCGAATGGATGGCGGGTTCATAATATGAGAGATAGCTTTGCGGACTTTCACCCGTTCAATAATTTTTTGTATTTTGCTTTGGTGATCGGCTTTTCCCTTGCGCTCAGCCACCCCTTGGCACAGGGGATCGCTCTCGTTTGTGCTATGGTTTATGTTATCAGCATTGACGGTAAAAAGAGTGTGTTGTTTTTACTAAAATACTGTTTACCGATGGTGCTTTTAACTGCTTTTATCAACCCTGCCTTTAATCACGAAGGAACAACCATTTTACTGTATTTTTCAAACGGTAATCCTTTGACGCTTGAGAGCGTTTTATACGGCTTTTCGTCGGGTGCTATGCTTGTAACGCTTCTCTTGTGGTTTGCTTCCTTTAACCGAGTAATGACGTCTGACAAGTTTATTTACCTCTTTGGTAAAGTGATTCCGGCATTATCTCTTGTGCTTAGTATGTCCCTTCGGTTTGTGCCGAAATTCAAATCGCAGATGGCAACCGTTACCGAAGCGCAACGAAGCATCGGCAGAGATGTATCAAGCGGAAGTCTTTGGAGTCGAACCAAAACGGCAATCACGATCTTTTCCATTATGATTACGTGGGCGCTCGAAAATGCCATTGAAACCGCCGACAGTATGAAAAGCCGTGGCTACGGACTGAAAGGCAGGACCGCATTTTCAATCTACCGCTTTGACGAGCGTGATCAATATACGTTGATTTGGTTTGGCTTTTGCGGTCTGTTTTTGCTCAGCGGTACTTTGCTTTCGGCATTCGGTTTCAGATATTTCCCCAACGTGCGCTATGCGGCACTTGATATGACGACCATTCCGTTTTACTGTGTATATTTCGCCCTTTGCGTTACCCCTGTTGTATTAAACTTGAAGGAGGAGAGAAAATGGAAAACTTTAGTTTCAAAAATGTAAGTTTTACCTATCCCGAGCAAGAGAATAAAGCGCTCCATGGTATCTCCTTCGAGGTAAATCAAGGCGAGTTTTTAATTCTTTGCGGCCCTTCAGGTTGCGGAAAATCCACATTGCTTCGTCACCTTAAAACCTGTCTTACACCTCACGGTGTACTGACGGGTGAAATATTGTTTGATGGCAATCCTTTAAGCGAAACCGATGAGCGCACACAGTCACAAGAAATCGGCTTTGTGTTGCAATCCCCCGAAAATCAGGTGGTAACCGATAAGGTGTGGCACGAGCTGGCTTTCGGTCTTGAAAGCCTTGGCTACGATACGCCTACCATTCGCCGCCGTGTCGCAGAGGTTGCGGCGTTCTTCGGGATTGAAAATTGGTTTTATAAAAACGTCACCGAGCTTTCGGGCGGTCAAAAGCAGCTTTTAAGTCTTGCTTCTGTCATGGCGATGAGTCCTAAAATTTTGGTGCTTGACGAGCCTACCGCACAGCTTGATCCTATTGCCGCCGCTGACTTTTTGGCGCTTCTCGGCAAAATCAATCGTGAACTTGGCATTACCGTCATTCTGACCGAACATCGCCTCGAAGAAGCGTTCCCCTTTGCCACAAGAGTTATTGTGATGGAAAAGGGCGAAATCGTTTGTGACGATGCTCCCGATAAGGCTCCTCTTCATCTTCGTGATAAGGATAGCGGAATGTTCCTTGCTATGCCTACTGCAATGCGAGTATGGGCAGGTGTGGAAACAGATCTTCCCTGTCCTCTGACCGTGCGTGACGGCAGTGACTTTTTATCTGCAAGAAACAAGGAAAAAGAAATATTACCCCTTGCCGCAGAGCAAAAGCGTACCTATAGCGACGAAATCACCTTGCAATGTGATGAAATATGGTTTCGTTATGAAAAAGACCTGCCCGATGTAGTAAAAGGATTTTCACTCTCCTTACATAAAGGCGAGTTCTATGCAATCCTCGGCGGTAACGGCGCAGGCAAAACCACCTCGCTGAAAGTGATCTCCGGACTCCGTTCTGCCTATCGTGGAACGGTACAAATAAACGGAAAGGTTGGAATGTTACCTCAAAATCCGCAGGCGCTTTTCGTAAAAAGAACAGTGCGAGAGGATTTATATGAAGCCCTTAGAGGTGTGAAAATTTCCAAAGAGGAAAAGGAAAAACAGGTTGCCCGTGTGGTCGCTCTGTGTTCGCTTCACGATTTTCTTGATCGTCATCCTTACGATATTTCAGGCGGGGAGCAACAAAGAACCGCTCTTGCAAAAGTGCTTTTAACATCACCTGACATTCTTCTCTTGGACGAGCCTACAAAGGGTTTCGATGCAGAGTTCAAGGTGACCTTTGCCGATATTATTGACAAGCTGACAAAACAAGGTGTTACCGTTCTGATGGTAAGCCACGACGTGCCGTTTTGTGCCGAATATGCGCATCGTTGCGGAATGTTTTTTGACGGCAATATTGTAGCGGAGGGCACTCCCCGTGAGTTTTTCTCGGGCAACAGTTTTTATACGACTCCCGCTAACCGAATGGCAAGGCATTTGATTCCAAATGCCGTTACGGTTGAAGATATTATCAATTGTTGCGGTGGAACGGTAACGAAATCCGAAACCGAAGCGGAAATCCTACCTTTGCCCGAACCGACACCGAGAAGTGTAAATTTCAAACCGAAACCTTTGAAATTGTGGAGGAAATTACTTGCGCTTGTATCAGGACTTGTGGCATTCGGTGTGTTTCTGTATGCAACGGGCATTACCGATCTGTCTGCCCTTGTAAATTCATCGGGCATTAGTTCGCGGGGGAAAGAGCAATTATCGCTGTATATCGTTTTGTTTGCGGCGTTGACGGTATTCTTATTTGCAATCGGTCGGCGAAGCGAACCGCCGCTTGTTGCTCAAACACCCAAAGAAAAACGAAGCTTAAGCAAACGCACCATCATGGCAACCGTCTGTATATTACTTTTAATTCCGCTTACGATTTTTGCGGGTATCTTCTATATGAATGATAGGCAGTACAATCTGATTGCTTTGCTGATACTTTTTGAATGTATGCTGCCGTTTATCCTTGTGTTTGAGGGGAGAAAACCCAAGGCGAGAGAGCTTGTTACCATAGCCGTGCTTTGTGCTATTGGTATTGCGGGAAGAAGTTTATTCTTTATGCTTCCGCAGTTCAAACCTGTGCTTGCGCTTACCATCATTGCAGGCGTTGCCTTTGGCGGAGAAGCAGGCTTTTTGGTTGGAGCCGTTACAATGCTCACCTCCAATATGCTTTTCTCACAAGGTCCATGGACTCCTTGGCAAATGTTTGCGATGGGTATCATCGGTTTCCTTGCCGGTGTACTTTTCAAAAAGGGCTGGCTCAGACGAACCCGTGTATCCCTTGCAGTATTCGGAGCTTTTACGGCAATCATTATCTACGGCGGAATTATGAACCCTGCCGCCGCATTTATGATATCGGCCGAAGGCATTACTTTGAAAACCTTGTTTGCTTATTATATTACCGGACTTCCAATGGATCTCGTTCACGCTTTTGGAACGGTAATCTTTCTTATGTTCGCCGCCGAACCAATGCTTGAAAAAATGGATCGAATTAAGGTTAAATATGGATTGGTGGAATAATGATGGATATAAAAGATATAATTGATATCGCTCTTGGGGAAGGCTTTGTTGATGCGGCTATCATTGATACGGCTGATATCGTATTTGACGCTTCCTTCCGCCCGTACTGCGAAGAAAATCTCTGCGGCTGGTACGGTGCGAATTATTCTTGTCCGCCTGATTGCGGTGCTCCCGAAGAAATGAAAGAGCGGGTTCAAAAATATAAACACGCTTTGGTGCTCAGAACAGTTTGGGATATCAATGATTTTAAGGATAGCAGCCTTATAAAATCCGCCAAGCAGAAACATAACGCCTATACGATGAGCGTTATTGAGCAGATGGAAAAGGAAGGGCATATGGGTTTTATGGTTGGCGCTTCAGGGTGCGCTTTGTGTAATCCTTGCCTCATTATTGAAGGAAAGCCCTGCAAGTTTCCAAACAAACGGTATTCTTGCATGTCCGCTTACTGCATTTACGTCAAAGACTTAGCAGAGAAATGCGGTATGGTTTATGATTACAAAGAGGGCGCCTTACCGTTTTTCAGTATGTACGTTTATGATTAAGAAAGGGTGTGAAACAGCACAGTGAAAAATTCATCCTCATTTTTCAGAAATTTTGAATGTGATAAATTCCCGTGTCATAAGATGATAGATACCGACGATTTCAATTGTCTGTTTTGCTATTGTCCGTTATATCCTTTAGAGGATTGCGGCGGCAATTATAGTTTTACTGAAAAAGGTGTTAAGGACTGCTCCGATTGCACCCTGCCGCATAAAGCAGATGATTATCAATATGTGATAGATAAACTGAAAAGCAATATATAACGCTTGCCCCGTTGGGAGCGCAGGAAATTCTGCATTCCTAACGGGGCTTTTTTGTTTTTTTCAGCAAAGGGAGTTTTATTGGACACTAAAATATGATATAATTATTTTCAAAACGCAGGAACAATTCGCCGTTGCTTGTGTCGAATAAATAATAGAGGACACTATCCTCTGGAAAGGAGGCGAAGAAAATGCCATTACTATTAACAAGACGAAACGGACCGCCCACACCGTTTCGTAACTCGGAATATATTCCGTTTTACTACTTTATCCCCAAAAGCATTTTACAAAAATGCGGCGCTGAATTAAATTCAATACCACGCAATCCACGTATGATTTTCTCAAACCGTGAAGCGTGCGAATTTATTGAAAGCGACCTCTTTTTACTGCTTATCATCGATGCGACCGCATATATGGTATGGCCGCATATGGGACGCAGTGAGTATATGGAGATATATTCCGGTTATGATCCCGCTTGGATTCTTGCTCATTCACCCGGTTATTGGGTACAGGAACTTATAGACGAGGGTATTGTTCCCACAGTAAATAATTTGTTCCAAAATTGCAATGAGAATTTCGGGTATGTATCCGAGGAAGAAATCGGTGTTTACTTGCAGTACATCGTACCGAGAGTAATGCAAAAGCATAATATGAATGCTACCATACAAGCGGCAGAGGAATTTAGATGCTTTGAAGATTTTGATTTTCGGAACAGTCGGCAAAAGACGGACTTTTACCGCAAATGGTACCACACCCGAACCAAGCATCCAATGATTTCCCTTGAGGAATTCAAAGAAAATTATGCCGAGAGCCACAATGGTCAGGAGTGGGATGAGCCTGATACTTCGCAAGATGTAGAAGAAAACATTACTTCTGAAATTTTGGTGGAGCAGTTTAAGGCAACGCTGAGTGAAAAAGATATGGCAATTCTCCAGATGCGTATGGAGGGCGATACGCTTGAAGAAATTGCTGAGAAACTCGGCTACAAAAACCACAGCGGCGTTCTGAAGCGTATTCGCAAGATCGGTTTGGCTTATGAAAAGTTCACCGGTGTGGACTACGGATTTGAAAACAGAAAAATCACTTGATAACACCTATTGATGTTAAATCGGTAGGTGTTATTTTTATGCCCCAAAACAGAAAAAGGAGGAAAATCAAATGGCATGGAAGATACACCCGTCACATCTAAGGCGGGTAAACAAGTTAGTCAAGACCTTATGCAGTTGCTATGATCGTGGCAACTGCATTTTGCTGGATGACGGCGACCCCCATAAGTGCGTGCAGATCATCAGCTGTTCGGGGATCTACTGCAACTATTTCAAAAGAGCCGTACTTCCCGCAGATAAGGAACTGTACGAGCAAATCAAAAAACACAATAATTTGAAAAAAGGAGAAATATAAAATGAAGAAATTTAATGAAATGTACGTTATCGGTATCGACCACGGATACGGAAATATGAAAACGGCGAACTGTTGCTTTCCCACCGGAATTATGAAAAGCGACACCGAACCCACCTTTGTCAGCGACCTGCTTTATTGGAACGGCAAGTATTATTCCGTCGGCATTGGTCACAAAGAATTTACGGCGGACAAGTTTAACGATGAGGATTATTACGTTCTCACACTTGCCGCCATCGCAAGAGAACTCAGACGGGATCGTATCACCGATGCCGCTGTGTTCATTGCCGCAGGACTTCCCTTAACTTGGGTAAGTGAGCAAAAGGCAGACTTCAAGAAATATCTGCTTCAGCACAGCGAGGTAACTTTCACTTTCCGTAATACGGAATACCGCATTAAAATCGTAGGCGCAGAAATCTATCCGCAGGGCTTTGCCGCCATTGCTGAAACGCTCGGTAATTTTAATGGTGTGAATATGCTTTGTGATATTGGCAACGGCACTATGAATCTGCTTCGCATTGCAAACAAGAAACCCGATGCACAGCGTATGTTTACCGAGAAGTACGGCACTCATCAGTGCGCTTTGCTCATTCGTGAACAGATGATGAAACTGCACCACGCCGCCCTTGATGATACCATCATCACAGAGATCCTAAAGAAAGGCACGGCAGATATTGACGGACAGTATCTTGATACGGTTATTAAAACCGCAAAAGAATACACCTCCGGTATCTTCCGCCGTCTGCGTGAACACGAATATGATCCTAAACTGATGAAGCTCTATGTGGTCGGCGGCGGTGGGTGTCTTATCCGTAATTTTGCCGATTACGAGGCAAGCCGTGTCATTATCAATGAAGATATCTGTGCCACCGCAAAGGGTTATGAGTATATGGCACTCGTCACTCTTAACAGAAACGGTGGTGTGGTATGAGTATTAAAAATGTAAAAATCCGCTTTAATTTAGATAAGGAAAATGACCGCAAGGCGTATGAGTATCTGCACAGCGCAGAGAAATCGTACAGCAAGGCGGTCATTTCTGCTATCTGCGGATTTATGGAACTATCCGAAAGGACGGCAAATGAAGATACTTTCCTTGACCGTGTGATTGCCACTATCCGAGAAGAAACAGCAAAGATCAATCCGTTGGGCGGCCTTTTACAATTTGTGCAGACACCCTCTGCACAAACACCCTCCGAACAGGAAAACAGCGCCGAAACCGAAGAAGTGGTACTTGATTTTCTTGACAGCTTCTAAGGTGACACTTATCCTTGCTTTTGACGGTACTGTGATGGCGATATCCAAAGGAATTGCCCCCACTAACGCCAATGGTTCCACTATTTTGCGATACTGACGGTACCCACAATAAAAGTGATGCCAATACTGCAGATAAATGGAACTTTACAACGAATTGCACTGATAAGAACGGTGCGAGGTCGCTCCCTCACGGTGTAAGCCATAGAGAACACCCACAGAGGTGTGTCTTACACCGTAACAAGCAGGGAACTTGTACGGCAAGTTCCAATTAAACAGTAAGCGTTTCCGCCTACTGTTCACCTTTAGGGGACACCCCTAATACCCCGATTACAGAAAGAAGGTATGTATATGAATAGAAACCCAAAAGAAAAGCCGTGTCGGTTATATCTTCGGGTATCTCCAACAGAGAAAAAGAAGATCACCGAGCTCGCCAACTGCTGCGGTATTCCCGTAGCTGAATATCTCCGCAAACGGGCATTGGGATACGCTGTGAAAGCAGTTGTTCCCGATGCCTTTTATGTTTTTAACGAGAAACTGAGTGAACTGCTTAACCGTGATTTATCTCCCGAAACCGAAGCGGCGGCACTGAAACTCTTTGACGATATTTATGCTGAAATCATAGATACGCCAAAGCAGAGCAAAAAAGAAATCATACGGGAGGTGGCACAATGGCAAGTACAGGCTTCTGGCCCGTCAAGTCCCGATTAAAGGAAGTAATCGACTATGTGGAGAACCCCGACAAAACCACCGACAAAAAGTTCTTGGATGAGGACTTGTGGGCGGCGCTCCGTTACGTGGAGAACGACCAAAAGACCGAGCAAACAATGTATGTATCGGGAATCAACTGTCCGAAGCAGAGAGCCTATCAATGTATGATGGCAACCAAGCGGCGGTACGGAAAGCTCGGCGGCAACGTTGCCTATCACGGTTATCAGAGTTTTGTTGCAGATGAAGTCACTCCCGCCGAAGCGCACCGTATCGGTGTAGAAACAGCAAAACGGATGTGGGGTTCAAACTATGAAGTAGTTGTTACCACCCATCTAAATACGGATAACATTCACAATCATTTCGTGATAAATTCCGTTTCTTTTAAGACGGGCAGAAAGTTTGAAAACCATATCCGTGACCACGTGGAGCTTCGACAGATCTCCGATGCAGTTTGCAAAGAACACGGAAAGTCCGTAATACCGTTTACGCATTTTTATGGAAATAAGAAAGCGTATTGGGTACAGAAGTCCGGTAAGCTTACCCATCGGGATATGCTGCGGCGGGACGTGGATGAAGCCATCGCAAACAGCGGCAGTTTCAAAGAAATCGAGTATTGTATGAAAAATCTCGGTTATCGCTTTGAACGTGATTTTTATTACGAGCATCCTTCCGTTATTGCAGATGGATGGAAACGGGCAATCCGTATCAGTAGTTTGGGTGAGGATTATACCAAAGAGCGTATTAAAGAACGGTGCCGTGAAAATCAAGTCGGACCTATTATGACCACCATTTATAATGCACCGTATAAGCGTAAACCTCTGCTCATAATCGAATACGAATGGCGGCGGTTTGAACGTATGGATACGGTGCAAGTTTTGTTTGCTCTGTTCATTGAACTGCTGAAAATTTGTACAGGCAACAATATCGAGGAAAAGCACAACCGACCACTATCCCCGATGATGCGGGCAGAGGTACAGAAATTAGATAAATATATTGAGGAATACAAGCTCCTTTGCGACAACCACATTGAGTCGCCAAAGGAGCTTTTGTCATTTCAAGAGAACTTATCTGTCCGTATCTCCGAATTGGAGCAGGAACGGTATGCAATTCGCTTGAAAATCCGCCGTGCAAAAACTCCCGAAGAAGATGCCACCCTGAAGGAACAGGCAAAAGAGATCACCGCAAGAATTACTCCCTTGCGAAAAGAATTAAAAGTCGCCCTGCGCATCGAGGAGCATATTCCCAAGATACACGAGCTTCTTGAGCAAGAACGCAATATCGAAATGAAACGAAATAATTTAATTAAAAAGAAAGAACGAGGTTATGAACGATGAAAAATACTAAGAAAAATATTTCTATCGAGAAATTACACCCTTTTGAGAACCACCCCTACAAGGTGCAGGATAACGAGGAAATGGATGCCCTTGCCGAAAGCATTAAGGTTCACGGCGTTGTATCTCCCATCATAGTCCGACCACTTGAAAACACCACAGATGAATATGAGATCATATCTGGTCACAGACGGGTTATGGCAAGCAGAAAGGCAGGGATCACCGAAATCCCTGCCTTAGTTGTTTCCCTTGACCGTGATGCGGCGGCAATCGTGCTTGTGGACAGCAACCTGCACCGAGAGCATATTTTGCCCTCTGAAAAAGCCTTTGCTTACAAGATGAAAGCTGAAGCATTAGCTCATCAAGGATGGCGTTCGGATTTAACTTTGGGACAACTTGTCCCGAAGTCCGATGACAATCGTACCACTGCACAAATCGGTGCCGATACGGGCGACAGTTATAAAACTATTCAGCGTTATATCCGTCTTACCAATCTTATTCCCGAAATTCTGCAATATGTGGACGAGGGGCGTATTTCCTTCACTCCCGCCGTTGAGCTTTCCTATCTCAATGAGCAGGAGCAGCACGACCTTTTGGAGCAGATGGAACTGAACGATTGTACCCCATCACTCTCGCAGGCTTGCCGCTTTAAGAAGATAAGCCAAGAGGAAGGTCTGACTCCCGAAGTGATCGCCATCGTGATGAGTGAGGAAAAAGCCAATCAGAGGGAAATGTTCAAAGTCCCGATGGAGCGCATACGCCAATATGTCCCTAACGCTAACGCAAAGCAGGCTGAGGTTTTTGTTTTGAAGGCTTGCGAGTATTACCGCAAATTTTTGATCCGTCAGCGTAACCGTGATGAAAGGTAAGGTGAAATATATGCTACAGAAAATCAATTTTAATGATGTTCTTGCGATTAGAGGAATGGGGCGAGTTGATGATACACGTCCTATTGATTTGCAGGAATATGTTATTCCGGTTACTCAGTCAATACGAAAAACGCCTATACCGGTTATCCCTATTCCGCAAAAGATTTGCCTATCCAAGAAGATCGGCGGCACGGTTTATGACGTGACCGCCCATTTCAATATTGAAGGCAAAGAAACCATATTGCAGCAGTTTAAGTCGTTGATACTGTCCACTGAACTGTAACCCACAGAATTGTATCAAGTGTAGCAAGCATTGTATAATAGCTTCGCCTAATATGCAATGCTCGGCTTACACAGAAAGGAGTTTATTATGGCAAAAAAACAAGCCGAGAATAATTTAAAAATCACTGCTCTTTACTGCCGTCTTTCCCAAGATGACGGGCGTGACGGCGAGAGCAACAGTATATCTAATCAGAAGGCGATCCTCTCTCAATATGCCAAAGAACACGGATTCCTTCATCCTGAATTCTTTGTAGATGACGGCATCTCCGGTACGACTTTCGACCGCCCCGATTTTCAGCGAATGCAGAGAATGGCAGAGAACGGTGAAATCGGCACTATTATCGTAAAAGACCTTTCCCGTTTTGGTAGAGAAACCATAGAAATGGGCAGACTGACTCAAGTGGTGTATCCTTCACTTGGAATAACCTTTATTGCTATTCAAGAGAATGTAAATACCAATACGGGTACGGGACTTGAAATGATGCCGTTCTACAATATTTTCAACGAGTGGTATGCTGAGCAAACAAGTAAAAAGATAAAGGCAGTTTGGAAGTCCAAAGCAGATAACGGAGAGCGTGTATCCGCCGCAGTTCCTTTCGGGTATATGAAATCTCCCGATAATCCAAAGCAATGGATTATTGACGAGCCTGCCGCAAATGTCGTTCGATATATCTTTGAGTTGTGTCTTGCGGGACTTGGACCGATGAAAATAGCACGGCGTTTAGAGAGTGAGGAAATCGTATGTCCCACTGAGTATTATTATCGTATCGGCAGAAAGGCAACAAACAAGCGACCGGATAATCCGTATCGTTGGGATCAAGTAACGGTTCGTCACATTCTTGAAAACAGACAGTACACGGGCTGCACCGTTAATTTCAAAAGCACCTTTGTCAGTTTCAAAGTTAAGAAAACCATTCATCTTCCCGAAGAAGAATGGCAGATTATACCCAACACCCAAGAAGCGATTATTGATGAAGATACCTTTGAAAGAGTGCAGGAACTCCGAAAGCATCGCCGCCGCAATTCTGCAACAGGAAAATCAAGTATGTTTGCAGGACTTTTATACTGTGCTGATTGCGGTTCCAAACTGTACTACTGTGCTTCTAAAAGTATTGATGACGGAAAAGAATTTTATCGTTGTTCTCAGTACAAGGAAAACAGAGGTGCCTGCACCATTCACTTCATCCGTGATTCCGTTCTCAAGGAATTAGTTCTTGATACCATACGAAAGGTAGCAAAATATGTGCAGGAGTTTGAGCCGGTATTTCTTTACTTGTTTGCAAAGCAAAACACACTCGGCAGAGAAACGGCAATCCGTAATATGAAGCAAAACATTGAGAAATCCAAGCGGCGCATTAAAGAACTTGATATGCTTATTGAACGCATTTATGAAGATAATGTGCTCGGTAAGATTTCGGACGAACGCTTCTACCGTATGTCTGCTAATTATGAAAAAGAGCAAAAAGAACTGCTCGCCGCAGTTGAACACGACGAGCAGGCAGTCAAAAAAGCTGAACAGGAAAAGATTGATTTGAAGGTTTTCCTCGAAGCAATCCGTGAGTGTACTGACTTAAAAGAATTAACACCCACGATTGTAAACACTTTGATTAAGCGGATTGATGTTCACAATAGCGAAAAGGATGAAAGTGGGACGAAGCACGTTCCAATTGATATTTCTTTTACAGCGGTTGGAATTATCAATATTCCAACAGAAAAGGAACTGATTGCGGCAATGGAAGAAATACGAGAAAAACCGCTAAAATCCGCTTGAAACAAAGGAAAACGGTGCAACCCTCACGGGTTACACCGTATCCTACATAAGACTGTCCTTTAGAGTACGACTCTAAGAAGTGCTTTTTTATTTTGGTGCGAGTGATGGGACTTGAACCCATACGTCGGTTGACACACGCCCCTCAAACGTGCCTGTCTGCCTATTCCAGCACACTCGCATATATTCTATTTTTCAGCGCCATATCATTATACCAAAACAGTTTGCCGTTGTCAACAAAAAATTTTAATTTATTTAAACTAAATTTTCAGTTTTAAAGCCGCAACCGAAATTTTCTTGGTTGCGGCCCTTTTTTATATGCTTTTATCCTTTTTTGCAGGATTGTCGATTATCCGCCCGTCACTCGTAAAGCGTGAGCCGTGACAGGAACAGTCCCACGAATGTTCTTGCTTATTATATTTCAGAGCGCACCCCAAATGCGAGCATCTTGGTGCGGTAGGCGTTAACATATTTACCGCTGTTTCACCCACATTTATCATAAGCTGTGGGCGCAAAATACTGCGAGATGGTGTAAAAACCTTGGCAAATTGGTTTGGCTTGTCGGTTATTAAATCGGTCAAAATTTCGGCCGACACCATTGAATTTGTCATACCCCACTTATTAAAGCCCGTCGCCACATAAAGCCAGGGTGTATTTTTTGAATACTGCCCGATATACGCTATGTCGTCAAGGGTTTTACAGTCTTGAGTGGCAAAGTGACAAATCTCTTTTGCCTTTTCATATTTTTTTGCCACAAATTCGCGAAGTTCTTGCCATCCGCCGCCATTTTTACCTGTGCGGTGGCCGCCACCGCCAAGCAAAAGTGTGTCACCGTAATTTCTAAAAGACATACCCTTGTCATTTTCATCAACATAAATGCCGTTTACATTTGGCGCATTTTTAAGCCCCAAAACATAAGAACGGTGCTGATACATTTTTAAAAAATAAAGCCCGTGGCGATTTAAAAACGGAAAATGTGTTGCAACAATAATTTTTCCCGCCCTTATCTTGCCGTTTTTTGTCACCGCACCATCGGGGGTTATATCCAAAACCTCGGTGTTTTCATAAATTTTAAGGTTGCCCGCAATATTATAAGCAAATTTAAGCGGGTGAAACTGCCCTTGGCTTTCAACACACACCGCACCCACTATGTTAAAAGGCAACGCTAAATTATCCTTAAATTTTGCGTGATGGCCGATTTTATTAAGCGCCAAAACCTCTTTTTCAATTTTTGGCTTGTTGTTTTTTGAATACACAAAGGATGTCTGATTCTCAAAATCACAGTCGATATCATCACATAAACGACGATATTTTTCCACCGCGTTTTGCTGTGCTTTAAAATAAAGGGCGGTTTTTTCCACACCAAAGCGGTTTAGCATTTTATCGAAAATTGCGCCGTGGTGTGCGGTCACCTTTGCGGTTGTGTTTTTGGTTATACCGCCGCAAATTTCCCTCGCCTCAACAATAACACAGTCGACACCACGGTTTTTAAGCTCATATCCGCACAAAAGCCCTGCCATGCCGCCGCCGATTATAAGCACATCGGTTTTAATATCTCCATTTAAATCTTCAAACTGAGGTTTTTTAATGCCGTTTTGCCAAATAGAATTCATTTTACCACTCCCACAATTAGTATTGCGGTTTTATTTGGTAAAATTCAGTAAAAAACAAAAAGCGGTTGGCTTTTACACCAACCGCTTTTTAAACTAATTACCACAAAAGCTTCAACAAAATGTTACTCGTCTTCAACACCAAATCTTTTACCAAATATGCGTTTGCTTATTAAAATAAAAAACGCACCAAGCACAACCCACGCAACTGCAATTACGGCTTCTTCAAAATTGAATGCCGATCCGCTACCCGGTATTAAATAAAGAATTGCCATTAAGCCCGACATAATTGATGCTATCAAGCCAACAGCCCAATAATGCTTTACCTTGTACGGTCTTGGTAGGTTTGGTTCCTTTTTTCTGATAACAATAAACGCTATTGAAACCAAGCAATAAGCAAGACAGCAAGCAAAACTTGCAACATTAGAAATCCAAACAAGCATTGTTTTACCAAAAAACACGGAAATTATTGAAAGTGCGCCAACAAGAAGAATTGCATTTGTTGGTGTTTTATATTTTTTGTGAAGCTTGGAAAACAATGACGGAATCATATGCACTTGTGCCATTGAAAATAACGCTCTGCTTCCGCCAAGCAAGAAAGAATTCCAACTTGTTACGATTCCGCATACGCCGCCGATAATTAAAACTTTGGCCATAACTTCACTTGAAAAGACCTTTGCCATAGCATCGGCCGTAATAAGCCCGCTGTTTCCCATAGATTTAGCTATTTCGCCACTGCTTAAACTGTAACCAACCGCAAAAACCACCAATCCATAAAAAGCAACCGCCAAAATAATTGAAAGCAGCATTAACTTGCCCACTTTTCTTAACGGCACATTTATTTCCTCGGAAACTTGGGGTATTACATCAAAACCAAATAAAAAGAACGGAGCAACAACAGCCACAGGCATTATATTTTTAAATATGGTAAAGGTGTTATCACCCAAAAGCATTTGGCCTTTTAAATTTGAGGGATTACCACTGAAAGCAGAGGCCACAACCAAAATTATTCCTACTGCCGCTATTACTACGGTAAGCACGGTTTGAAAAATCGCTGCCGCTTTTATACCCTTGATATTTATAAGGGTGATTAAAATTGCTAATATAATAGCCAACGCTAACCAAGAGGCATATATATCAAAGCCCGAAACAGTATATAAATACCCCTTTAAAAATCCCGGGAAAATATACTGAATTACTGTTGGAAGCGAGCACGCTTCAAAGCAAACAACACCGATATAACTTAATACCATAAACCAAGAACAAATAAACGAACCAAATGGGCCAAATGCTTTAAAAGCAAAGACCCTTACACCGCCAGTTTGTGGTATGGCAGTTGTTAATTCGGAATATGTTAATCCCACAAAGAAAATCATAATTCCGCCAATTATAAAACCCAAAACTGTTCCCAAAACGCCGGAATTTGTAACCCATTCACCTGTAGAGACAACCCAACCCCAACCAATCATTGCACCAAATGCGGTTGTTAACACATCCATTGAATTGAGAACCTTGTTGAATTTTTTGTTGTTATCCATTTATCTTCTCCTAAATCGAAATTTGATTAGTGTTTCATTTTTGTAAGCTTGTACCACATAAAACGATAAAAAGGTATGTTGTCATCATGCCCCTTATAAAGCTTACACTGACAAGCTTTATACTGCTTGAGCCATTCTTTTTTTGTGATCATTCCGGTTTTAACTCTGGCATCATAATCAAAACATTCAGCCATTGCTTTTAAGCCCTTTGGCACCTCTTTGATGATTTCAGGAGCAATATTCCCCTTTTTCATCGCCTCACACCACAGTATAACCTGTGGCATTCCTGCGGCGGTTGTTGAATAACCAAGAGCAGTATTTCTAAAATTAATTTCAAGAAACCAAAGCTGACCGTTTTTATCAAGCATAAATTCAAATTCAAAGATACCCTCAAAACCAATTTCCTCAATAACGGCTTTAATTTTTTGGGCTGTATCTAAATCCGTATTATTCCTAATATCCCAATAAGGTGAATATTTATCAGGTATGCAGTATTCTTGATAAACCTCTGTAAGAATTATTGTATTTCTGCCGCAATTAACACTAAACCCGTCGAATGAAACCTCATCAACTTTTTCAACATACTGTTGAAGAAGTATTTCCTTACTTTTCATTTTACTGTAAGCAACTTTTAATTCGTCAGCATTGTGACAAATATATACAATATCCTTCCATTCTTCACCAATAGAATTAATTGCCTTTGTCATAACCGGATACACAATGTCGGCAGGCACTTCGCCAACCTTAACCTTCCAGGTTTTTGCAACATTCAGTCCGTGCTTTGCCGCAATATTAAACATAACATCCTTATTCATATAATGAGTAATGCGGCCCTTTTCACCTGCGCTGTAAAAAATAAAATGATCTTTAAGTGTGTCATAATATTTATCCATAGCAGCAAGTGACACATCATCGCCCGTCAAAATAAATGACTTTTCATTTAAAACTGCATATTTTTCAAGAATGAGCTTTACGCCCTCCTCGGTTGAAGAAACATAATGCCTTTTTTTAACATACTTGCTTTGACCGACAAACTTTAAATCACCCTTTACGGCAACAACAATTGGGCGTATGCCTGCCTCTCCCAAGGTTCGCACAATGCCAAGAGGATTATAATGCTCTTTACCGACTAAAACAATATATTCTGTCATTTATGTGCGACCTCCCTGCTTGTATAATCAGAAGTGTTTTTTTCAGCCATAAAATCTGCGCGGTATATATGTAACATTGGTCTGTCATCAGCGCCGTAATTATGTGTTAACCTTTTTAGAAGAATAATAAAGGTGCAAACAATAATTTTTACATCAAGCCACAAAGAGATATTATTTGCATAATAAATTTCATATTCAAACTGCTTTTCCCACGAGCATTGCACTTCGCGGCAAAGACAATCTGGCGGAATAAGACCACCACGCACAGTATGAATTACACGTTCGTTTTCATAATAATAAGGCAGATAGAACTTGGGCTGTGGTCGTGGTCCTATAAAAGACATATCGCCCTTTAAAATTAAAAACAGTTCCGGCAGTTCATCTAACGAAGATGAACGCAAGAGAGTACCGAACTTGGTTAACCGTTCTTTTTCAGATAACAAATTGCCTAATTTGTCCCTTGCATTTGTCATTGAGCGGAATTTATATAATTTAAAAATTTCTTCGTTTTTACCGATTCTATCTTGTGAAAAAAAAACGGGACTTCCCATAAAAATTCTCACTAAAACGGCTATTACTATGTAAATTGGCGACAACAAAATAATCGCCAACAAAGAAAAAACAATATCAAAAAAGCGTTTTAAAAACCGTTCATACATATGTAATTTCTCCCTAATACAATTCCGAGCTTTTATAGGTTTATAAGTCAAATATACACTTAACCCGACACATAATATTTTAATTTATTATATCACTTTATTTATGCCATGTCTATATAAAAATTTGACATAGCTTTCATTCTATAATAAAAGACCTCAAAACAACAAATCAGCTTCAAGGTCTTTTAGTTTATTTGTTAAGAATATAAATTGCAAGGGTTAAATATGCCGCAAAGGTTACCCACAAAAGATACGGTATTTGTAGCAGTGCGGCGGTTTTGTCGATTTTATAAAACCTTATAATCATTAAAATTATAAGCGCCCACAAAACCAAAATTAAAATAAATGCGGGTAAAAATGCCCGTAAATTAAAGAAAACAATGCTCCAAATAAAATTGATAAAAAGCTGTAAAGCGTATACCGCAAGCGCATTGTTGCGGGACGCGGCTGTACCGCCTTGGCTGTTATAAATTATTCCACTGCTAATACCCATAAGGGTGTAAAGAATTGTCCAAACTATTGGAAAAAGTATTGCCGGCGGGGCAAGCGGCGGCTGAATTATGGTTTCGTAAAGGTTCATACTGCCCATTGTAAGCAGTGCCGACAGCCCACCAACCGCCAAGGGTATGATGATTGCAATTATAAAGGAACGAATTTTTTTGTTCATAAAATAAAACACCTCTGTAAATTTTATGCAGAGGTGTTTTTGCTGTATTACATATAAAATTTATTCACACTTTACAAAGGTAAAGCCCGCATCTGTGACTGCGGCTTTTAAAGCTTCGCTTGAAACCTCTTTGCCCAAAGTTAATTCACACTTGCCTGTTGCAAGGTCAATTTCAACTGCTGTAACACCGTCAACGGCTTCAAACGCTTTTGTCATAAATTTTACACAATGCTCGCATTTCATGCCGTCAACCATAACTATTTTCTTTATCATTTTGGTTTTTTCTCCTTTGGTTTGTTTTTTATTTGTTAATGCAACTGTTTTTAAGCGCAAAGCATTGCCCACAACAAAAAGTGAGCTAAAGCTCATAGCGGCGCCTGCAAGCATCGGGTTAAGCTTTAAGGCAAAGGGCAGATAGAAAAGCCCTGCCGCAATGGGAATGCCTATAATATTATAGATAAATGCCCAAAACAAATTTTGCTTTATGTTTCGCATAACCACGCGGCTTAAACGAATTGCACGGGGAACATCCAAAAGGTTGCTTTTCATAAGCACCACATCGGCAGATTCAATAGCAATATCGGTGCCGGCACCTATGGCAATGCCAACATCGGCACGGGCAAGAGCAGGTGCGTCGTTAATACCGTCGCCAACCATTGCAACCCTTTTACCCTCTGTCTGTAAGCGCCTGATTTCCTTTTCCTTGTCTTCGGGGTAAACCTCGGCAATGACCTTTGGCGCACCAACCTGCGAGGCAATAGCCATGGCGGTCACATTGTTGTCACCCGTTAGCATAACCACTTGCATACCCATTTCGCAAAGCTCTGAAATTGCGGCCTTGCTTGTGGGCTTTACGGTGTCAGCCACCGCAATAATGCCAAGCATATTTCGGTCAGCAGCGAAATAAAGCGGGGTTTTACCGCTTTTTGAAAGCTCTTCACCCTTTATAAACAGGTCGGATTTTATACTGTTTTTTTCCATAAGCCGACGGTTGCCCCCAATGACCGCCTTACCGCCGATAACACCCGATATACCGCCGCCTGATATTTGCAAAAAGCTTTGGGCTTCGCTTAAAGCCAAACCGTAGTCTTCAGCTTTTTGCACAATTGCGGTTGCCAAGGGGTGCTCTGAAAGCTTTTCGAGTGATGCCGCTATCGTCAAAAGTTCGGTTTCGCTAATATCTTTTGCAGGGCAAATATCAGTAACCTCGGGCTGACCGTTAGTAACAGTGCCAGTTTTATCAAGCACGACAGTATCAACAGCCCCCGCTGTTTGAAGCGCTTCTGCCGACTTTATTAAAATTCCGTTTGATGCGCCCTTGCCCATACCAACCATAATAGCGGTTGGGGTTGCAAGACCAAGCGCACACGGACAGGAAATTACCAACACAGAAATACCGATTGACAGCGCAAATTCGACGCCGTATCCCGCAATTAGCCAAGCGGTTATTGAAATTAAGGCAACTAAAATTACAACGGGCACAAACACACCGCTTATTTTATCTGCAAGCTTTGCAATAGGTGCTTTTGAAGCGGTGGCATCATCAACAAGGCGTACGATTTGCGAAAGGGTTGTGTCTTCGCCAACCTTTTCGGCCTTCATTTTAAAATAGCCCGAACGGCTTATGGTGGCACCAATTACCTTATCGCCAACCTTTTTTTCAATTGGTATGCTTTCACCCGTCAGTGCTGACTCATCCACCGTGGCATAGCCATCTATTATAACACCGTCAACCGCAATGGCTTCACCGGCTTTTACAATTAAAATGTCACCCTGCAAAACCTCATCAGCAGGGATTACAATTTCTTTTCCGTCGCGCTCGACAGTTGCAACATTTGGTGCAAGATTCATTAGCTTTGTGATAGCATCAGAGGTGCGCCTTTTTGCACGGGCTTCAAGCGTTTTACCAAAGGTGATAAGGGTTAAAATCATACCCGCTGACTCAAAATAAAGCCCCATCATAAACTCGTGCGCTGTGTATAAGTCACCGCTTTTAAGTGCAAAAGCAATTTTAAAAATTGCATAAATGCCATAAACCACCGCCGAGCCCGAGCCGATAGCTATAAGTGAATCCATATTGGGCGAGCCGCGAAAAAGCGACGAAAAACCGCCCTTAAAATATTTAAAGCCCAAAACCAATATCGGAAGCAACAGCAAAAGCTGTGTCAGGGCAAAAATCAAAGCATTTTCAGCCCCCACAAAAAACGACGGTAAGGGCCAATTCATCATATGCCCCATTGCAATATAAAAAAGCGGTATTTCAAACACCGCCGACAAAATCGCGCGTTTTTTAAGGGTGGTATATTCGCCATCTTCGTTTTGGGTATTCGGCTTAGCTTTTGTGCCGTTTTTTACCGACGCGCCATAGCCCGCCTTTTCAACCGCCGCAATAATTTGGCTGACATTTGTCACACCCTCATCATAACGAAGCGTCATTGTATTTTTAAGTAGGTTGACCGACACATCAAAAACGCCCGCAAGAGCAGACACACTTTTTTCAACCCTTGCCGAGCAGGCCGCACAGCTCATACCCGTAATATTAAAGCTTTCTTTTTTCATATACACCCCTCCTTTGATGTTGTATCGTATTTTATTTTATTATATCACATATAAAACTGATGGTGCAAGTGCAAAGCCGAACATTAGTGAAAATTCCAATCCTATTTATAGACAAATACTTATTTATTAAAATGTCGATTTTTGTTGAAAAATTAAGCTGAAAATGGTATATTAAATCTAACAACTTTAAGGAGTGGTATTATGGCAAAGCTTTTTAACAAAACAACCAACACCGCGCCAAGCTCACCACGTGAGATTTTGCAAAACAAGTATAATTCTTCAAGGGCAAACCTGCTTTTAATAATCGCCTTTACTGTAATTAACATCGTTTTGCTTTTTGTTGACGGCTCATCCTATTTTCTTTTTTCAATTTTTGTGCCGTATTTTATAGCTTTTATTGGCATGCTGTTAACAGGCAAACTGCCGCAAGAGGTATATGAAGATGGCTGGGACGGGCTGGAATTTTTTAATGACACGGTACTGTATGTTATGCTTTTCTTTGCCGCCGCTATCCTTTTAGTTTACCTTTTAAGCTGGATTTTTTCAAGAAAGTCAAGGGTTGGCTGGCTGATTTTTGCATTGGTTTTGTTCTGCATCGACACCGCCCTTTTGTTTTTGATTCAAGGAATTGACTTTCAAACAATTATTGATATAATTTTTCACATTTGGGTGATAGTTTCACTTACAAGCGGTATTTTTGCTCATTTTAAATTAAGAAAAATGCCCGAGGAAGAGCCGGCTGATGAAGAAAATGGCGAGGCCACAGAAGAAACCGCACCGCAAAGCACACCCGTTTTAAGAATAGCGGATTTGGACGCCAAGTGCAAGGTGTTGCTTGAAGCCGAAAAAGACGGTTTTGTAATTACATACCGCCGGGTTAAAAAGGTTAACGAGCTGGTTATAAACAATGTTGTTTATGATGAATACGAAGCAATTATTGAAAGCGCACATAACCTTTGCGCTGTGGTTTCAAACCGAACAATTGAGGCGGGCTACGACGGTTTAAGAAGCTATATTAAGGTTGACGGCGAAATAATTGCTAAAAAATTACGGTTAATATAATAAATTTAAATAAAAAAGACAAGTCTTGCGACTTGTCTTTTTTCTATCATAATTTACTCCACAAATTTATTGAATACCAAAATTAACGCCTACAATTATATTAGCATCAAAATCTCTTTCTCTAAAGAAAACATTATTAGATTTTGTTACAAGCACATATTCAAATGGGAAATCATCATCTAAATAATTTATAATGCATTCATAGGTGTCGGTAAGGAAAAGACCCTCAAAAGTTGAAACCACATCCTTGGATGCAAAATTAACACTGCCGTAACCACCCTCGCCGTATCTGCCGATAATTTCTTTTGCATTTGTGTCTGAAAAACGATAATTACCCCAGAAAATTTCATCACCTATATGAAAAATATCTCTGGTATGATTATATATTCCATAATCATTCTTTTCAAATTTACTCTTAAGCTGTAAGGTTGTTGCATCAAAATAATATAGACCGCATCCGCTACTGTCGGTTTCGCCAATATATAAAATATTGTCTTGCTTATTTAAATACAATTTGGGCTGAAAAAAGCTCCAACCGCTATCAGGAAGAATTTGTATTAATTCATTTGTGGTCAAATTCTTTCTAAACACTTCGCAATGCTGGTCGTGTTCGGAATAATAAACATAATTGCCGTCAATACAGAAAGATGAAACCTCGTGTTCAAAATAAAGTGAAGACAACTTATTTAAGTTTGATTTTGAAAAAACATCAATTCGGCATAAATCAGGCAATGAAATATAAATCTTGTCACCAATAAGATTTATTTCAGCGGGTTTGCCCGCAAGAGGAACATTTGCAACCGCCATCATACTTTTTGAATTTAAAACAACAAGTCGGTTGTTGCCTTTGGTTATAACATAAATCAAATCATTTTCAGTGGTCCAATTTACTACATCGCCGTCAAGTTCATAAAAACCAACCGTGGCTTTTATGGTTTTTTCTTTATTTTCTTCTTTTGCGTCATCTGTTGCCAACAGCTTCATATTTTCAGGCACACTCATTTTTTCGGCCTTGGCATTTTCCAAAACACCGTTATTTATTTTTTCGGTAAGTGTATTTTTTGATACTGTACTGTTAGTAGATGTTGCGGTGTCATTTTTAAAGGAATTGTTTTGTGTTGACTGATTTGAGCTGTTGCTATTTGTTACCGTACTGTTAGTGGATATGTTGGTACCGGTTTGGGTGGGATTATTTTGTGCCGATTGATTTTTATCATCATTAATTGTGCTATTGGTTTTGTTTTTATCTGATGAAGCGTTTTCTTTAGAATTGTTAGATTTGTTCCCACCCAAAGCAGTACTGTCTATATTTGAAGCTTGTGAGTTTTCACCATTATCGGTAATATATTTATTTGAATTATCGCCACAAGCAGAAAAAACGCAAATAATTAAAACAAGTGAAACTGTTAAACTTAAAAACTTTTTCATTTTATCCACCTCTTAAATATAAGATACTATGGTAATTATATTATACTAACAAAAATTTATAATGTCAAAGCGTACTTTTAAAACCGTTATATTTTCTTCATACTATACTTTCCACTTTTGCACTCTTAAAATATGCTTCCAACTGGCCGATAGTAAATGTTTTTTTGGTATAAAGCACCACACAAAAATCATCAACCAAGGTTACATTATCAACATTATATTTTGTCGGTGTGCAATCAAATTGCGCACATTCAAAACCTATAACCTTTGCACCATCATAATGAACAATGAATTTATAATTTTCCTGTTCCTTGTTTTTAACAATATTAAACCCTTCGATATATTTGTGGGAAGAAAATTCACGGGTTGTCCTATCGGAAATTACATCATAACCCCCACCGTTTGTAAGACAAGAATAGTAATTGTTTCCCCGCTTGAATGTTATCATATATCCCAAAGGGTCGATATCATTTTGGGTAACAACAACCTCAACCCTACCCGTTCCTTCAAGCTTTTGAGCCAAAAATCCCATTTCATCGTTAAGCTCTATAGTAAAATATGTCACCATTGTTGTTGTAAATACTTTGTTTATATTGATGGGATACTGATAAATATTGCTTAACAAAGCGGTTTTTGGTGTGAACACACCACTGTTTTTCATACCAAAGGGCCACAGAGAATTTTCATCAATAATTTTCTTTGCTGAATAAAAATTCATTTTGTCTATGCTGTCGATAAAACCTTTATCTTCCAAAACGGGCGGTGTGACTGGTGTGCTGTCCGAGGGTATGTCAATTTCGGGGTACCCACCGCCTTGGTAATCGCTCTCATAATCATTTATCGGTTCGGACACAAAATCTTGTATTGAAGAATTATTTTCCTCAGAAGTCACATTGTTTTTATCGCTTTCTGTTTGAGAGCTACTTTTATCACTTTCCGTTGGCGATTGGCATTCAGAGCTTGTTAAATTGCTTTGCGAATTATCCACAATATGAATTTTGTCATCGAAAACACCGCCTTGCCACAGCCCAACTCCTGTTATTAAAACGATTAAACAACAAATTAGCGGGGTTGCGGAAGCTATAATAATTTTCTTTTTCTTTTTTTGCTTTGCTAAATATTCATCTCTGCGTTTAAAGACAATGTTGGCTATTTCTTCATAGTTTTTCATAATCTAACCCCTCCTTTTCAAGTGTTGATTTTAGTGACTGCTTAGCCCTAAAAACCAAATTTTCAACCTGCTTTTTAGATTTATTCATAACAAGTGCGATGTGGGCGTTTGAAAAACCTTCAAAATAAACAAGCCATAAAACCTGGCTATATTCGGGTTTAAGCGTTTTCATTGCCTTATGTAAAACAACTTTATTTTCATTTTTTATATATTGATTTTCAAGATTTATTTCATCACTTATATCGTTTTGGGCATTGTCGATAGAAGATAACGAAAATTTTGATTTGTTTCTTAAATAATCCAGTGCAATATTTCGTGCTATGGCATAAAGATATGTTTTAAAAGAGCTTTCACCCTTAAACCTTGGTTTTTTTATTGCAATTTTGAAAAAGGTTTCCTGCATCAAATCTTCTGCTATATAAATATTGTTAACATAGCTGTTAATATAAAAAATCAAGCCATCTTTATATTCTTTTATTATTAGTGTTAATCCTTCATCATCACCGTCAAGAAAACGGCGATAATTATTTTGTCCAATATCCACTTTTTGCCCCTTTCTTTACTCCTTATATATTAGACGGAAAAATATGTAAATTCACTCACTGTTTTTAAAATATATTTTTTCTTTTGGTTACAAGGTGCAAAAAAAGCCAAGTGTTATCATTAACACTCGGCTTTTGTTCAATGCTTTATTCTTGATTTATATTACACCACTCAATTTGTGTGGTGCTGTTTTTCCAATTGTTAATGTATGCTTCCACCTCATCCTTGGTGGCGCTTTGCTCCCCTATTTTGTAGATATTTTCTTCATGGTTTTGAGAGGCAAGTGTATTAAACCTATACTCCAAACCATCAAACTCGACCTCACACACATAAAAGTCCTTGCCAATAATCTTAAAATCATCAAAGATATATGATACCGTCAAAAATGTTCCATTTGTCTTAACATTTTGTAAATCTACATTATCGTCCACCATATATCCGGTGACCTTTTCACCATCATATCTCAAAATCAAAAAATATGATAATCTTGCATCCACAATAAACAGTTCTTCCACGCCATCGCGGTCAAAATCAACATATGCATAACTGTGCGGTATAAAAACCTCGCGTGCGCTTGACGGTGTTTGAAATTCAAAATCCGCTAAATTTTCTTGGGTAATCTCATCAAATACCAATGACTTATATGTGAAATTTTGCTCCTTATTGAACACACATTCCAATGCCTGTCTCGCGTCGTTACCATCTATTTTATCGCCTTTACAACAACACAACGATACACATATTAAAAGACATAAAAATACGGCTAAAACCTTTTTCATTATGCGCCAGTCCTCTTTTACAGATTTAATATCTTTAGGGATATTATAGCATAAAGGCAGCAATAAATCAATGCGAGCATTGATTATAATGAAATATGGCTTACGCCATATGAAATAATCCTTACGGATTATGAAATATTTTGCCGTTGGCAAAATGTGAAATAAAATTCGCCTCTTAACATTTGCGAAGCAAATATTTCATACGCTGCAGCGTATTTCATAGCGAAGCTATTTCACTCGCCGCAGGCGAATTTCATTGAAAAAGAACTGGGTGAAAACCAAGAATTTTCTTTATATTTTTATCCACCGATGCTTGTTTCTCTAAAATAAGCATCAACAGCAATATCTTCATCATTAAATATCACAAAATAAGTATCGTGAATATAACTTGGATCCATACCACTATTTTCATAATTAACATAGTATGAACCGACATTTTCACCAGTGTCCGATACATATTCTCGCTTAAACTCACCATACTTATCTTCAATTTGTTCACGCGATTTTCCGACTATCCATTCTTTGTCATATAACTCTGAAATATTATTTTCATCATAATGCTTCGGAGAACAAGCACATAAGCATAAAATCAACGCAACAACAAGCAAAAATGCAACTATCTTTTTCATCTCATCACCGCCTTGGGCGTATTATAGCATAAAAGCGGTGAAGCTGCAATACTTCTTCACTATTCACTATTACTTCTTACTTTCCAAAAATCCCGAATGTTTTTTAGTGAAGAGTGAAAAGTGAATAGTGAAAAAGTAAAATCCCGAACGCTTGCGCATTCGGGATTTTTGTCATTCGTGTCCGAAAAAGAACTGGTCAAAAATCGAGAATTTAATTTAATTTTATTGTAAAAGCTCTTTTTTCTTTTCCGCAAATTCTTCTTGTGTTATTATTCCATCGTTTTGAAGTTCTTTATATTTCATTAACAAGTCTAAATTTTTAACGTCCTCTTTAATTTTTTCCTTGTCTTCAATAATATCAGAAATGAAATTGTGTTTTCTCTTAAATATTGCAACTATAATTATTGAAAATAATACAATAGATTCCACTAAAAATACAGGACCAATCCCATAATTATTTGCCCCGTCCCTTAGGGCAGCCGATAATTGTTCAACAATGGTTGCATATTCTCCCATTGAATATAGAAATCCAATAAATATAAATACAACTATAGATGATATTGGCAAAAGTATATGTATAACATTGAACTTATTTTTCTTTTTTCTCAGTGACCATATTAAACAAAACAATAAACTAACGACCAATAATAACACAAATACTATTGGTAATATACTACCAGCTGGTAAATCGGTGAACGCATTGTGTACTCTACTATATGAATCACCAGTTATATAACAATAAAACATACCCTGGATAAACAATAATACAAATGCCAAAACGTGTAAAATAATTTCTATAAAATTCAATCTCTTACTATTCATAAAATAGCCTCCAAATTATATTAACCGATATTGGTTAATATAATTATATACCATAATCGGTTATCATTGTCAATAGGGAGGATTGAAAAATTATGATTTCCTATGATAGATTATGGCAAACGATGAAAGAAAAAGGGGTTACGCAATATACCCTTATTAAGAAATATAATATAAGTCCTGGACAAATAACTCGATTAAAGAGAAATGAAAGCGTTAGTACGCACACAATAGAAATGTTTTGTAAAATTTTAAAATGCAATATTGAAGATATTATGCAGTATATAGAAGATAAAGAAATATAATAAGCCGTGAATTTCACGGCTTATTTTTATAGCATAAAAGCGGCAATAAATCAATGTGAAGCATTGTATATCATCAATTCCGCAAGGAATTGCATATCATCAAAACGTAGTTTTGTATGTAATCCACAACTTGTTGCGGAATGTAATCATCTCTAAGAGATGCATGTAATCAATCCGAAGGAAGAAAAATACATGTCTTGCGACTTGATAACATACCGTTTGCAGTGCAAACGGATTACATACTCGCTATCGCGAGATTACATACCAATCCTTCGGATTGGATAAAAA
>CAMFSU010000004.1 GCA_945983355.1 uncultured Clostridia bacterium
AAAAATCCCAACGAAACAATTGTTTCGTTGGGATTTTTGTCTTTTAATAAACAATTGCAGAAATCAAATTTAAGTGGTATAATATTTATGGTGATTTAAATGCAAAATTTTTATAAAACCGAATATAAAGTTCAAAGCACCGAGGTTGATTCGAACTGGAAAATGCGAATTGACCATATTGCCCAGCTTTTTCAGGCAATTACGGGTACTCATTCAATTGAAATTGGGGTTGACGGGCCAACACTTTTAGAAAAATCAAACGCGTTTTGGGTTTTAAGCAAGTTTAAGCTTAAATTTAACCGTTTGCCCGTTATGGATGAAGCCCTTACCGCTGAAACCTGGCCGACTACCGTTAAGGGTGTGCGCTTTGGCCGTGACTTTTTGCTTTCCAAAAATGAAGAAACGCTTGTAATGGGCTCAAGTGAATGGTGCACGCTTGACTACACCACAAAGGAAATCCGCCGTACAAACAGCGTGTGCTACCCCCCTGATATGCCACACCGCGACTTTTTAAGCGGTGCGGGTGAATTTATAAGAGTGCGTGAAACGGTGAGTGATGAAGATTTTAACCACACCCACACCTGCCGATTTGTTGATATTGACACAAACAAGCACACAAATAACATTGCATATCTTAGAATGACGCTTAATTGCTTTTCGCCCGATGAATTTGAAAAAATAAACCTTGATGAATTGCAAATTTCGTTTTTAGCGCAAACATATTTCAGTGATGAAATTAAAGTTTATAAAAAGCAAACCGATTATGGCTTTTATATTGAAGGAAAATGCGACAATAAAACAGTTTTTAACTGTGTTTTGGGGGTAAAATGATGGATTGCTTTGAACCAAAAAAATTAGCCCTTTTACGAGTTTTACAAATTCTTGAAACCTATAGCGACAGTGAACACCCCCTTAAGCAAGAGGATATCCTTAACCTTTTGTCAAAAGATTTTGGCATTGAATTGGAACGCAAAACCATTGGCCGAAACATTGCCCTATTGAAAGAAGCAGGGTATGAAATTGAGTCAACAAAACAGGGGTGCTATCTTGTTGAGCGCCGTTTTGAAGACAGCGAGCTTCGCCTGCTTATTGACGGTGTTTTAGCAAGTAAATACATTACCGCCAACCATTCAAAAGAGCTTATAAACAAGCTTTGCGGGCTTTCAAACAAATATTTCAGGCGCCATGTAAAAAATATTTATTCGGTAAATGATTGGGGCAAAACCGACAACCAATCACTTTTTTACAGTATCGAAGTAGTAGACGATGCGATTGAGCAAAACAAAATGGTTGAATATGATTATAACAAATTCGGCACTGATAAGAATTTGCATAAATCATCCTTTCAGCGTGTAAGCCCCTATCAGCTTATTTTACATAATCAGCGTTATTATTTAATGGGTTACAGTAAATATTGGGGACATATGGTTTATCACCGACTTGACCATATAACAAACATTCGTGTTTCAAAGCACGATATTGTGCCGATAAATGAGGTTGAGGGTTATAAAAACGGTATAAATTACCAAAACCTTACCACCGCAATGCCCTATATGTACAACGACAAGCCCGAGCGTATTGTTATAAAAACCTGTGATAAAATGGTTGACCAAATTATTGACTGGTTTGGCAAAAGCGTTGATATTAAGCCAGATGGCGATGACATAACCGTAACACTTAACGCAAGTCCCAAGGCGATGCTTTATTGGTCGGTGCAGTATGCTGATGAGGTTGAGGTTATTAAACCCGAAGCCCTTCGGCAAGATATTAAAGCATTTTTAAATAATGCAGTCGATAAATACAACTAATAAAAGCCCACACATGTGGGCTTTTAATTTTACATTTTTTCTATTGTATCCATTACATACTGACCAAACTCTGAACAGGTTGCGCTCTGCTCACTGTCATCAACAACAATCTTTTTCTCGGTTTCGGTACAAATTGTAAGGGCTTTTGAAAGTTTATCCGCCTTATCTGTAAAGCCAATATGGCGAAGCATCATTTCGGTTGCCTTAAACATAGAGGTGGGGTTAGCAAAATCTCCCCTGCCCGCTTCAATAAGGCGGGGTGCGGTGCCGTGAATTGGCTCGAACATTGCATATTTGTCACCAATATTTGCACTGCCGGCAGTACCAACACCGCCTTGAATTTGCGCAGCTTCGTCGGTAATAATATCGCCGTACAAATTAGGCATTACAAACACTTGGAACTTGCTGCGGATATTTTCGTTAACAAGGTTTGCAGTCATTATGTCGATATACCACTCTTCAGCGGTAATTTCGGGGTATTCGGCGGCAATTTCGTGGGCTATTTGCGAGAATTTACCGTCGGTCTTTTTCATAATGTTTGCCTTTGTAACAATTGCAACATTTGTTTTGCCGTTTTTACGGGCAAATTCAAAAGCGGCGCGGCAAATACGGCGTGTGCCGGCATTTGTTGTTACTTTAAAGTCAAACGCCAAGGTGTCGGGAATATCAATACCCTTGCTGCCAAGTACATACTCACCCTCGGTGTTTTCACGGTAGAATGTCCAGTCAATATTTTGTTCGGGGACTTGAACAGGGCGAACATTGGCGTATAAGTCAAGCTCTCTTCTCATAGCAACATTTGCACTTTCAAGTGTACCACCCTTTAAGGTTGTGGTCGGCGCCTTTAAAATTACATTACATGCTTTAATTTCAGCCAAAACATCGTCAGGAATTGCTTTATTTTTAGCAATGCGGTTTTCAATGGTTAAGCCCTCAATAGTACGAAGCTCAACCTTACCCGCCGCAATTTCATCCTTTAAAATGTAATTTAAAATGCGTTCGCTTTCTTTTGAAATAATCGGGCCAATACCGTCGCCCGAGCAAATACCGATAATTATTTTATCAAGCTTTTGATAATCTGTAACCTCATTATTTCTTTCCATTTCTTGCTGGCGAGCAATTTGTTCGGTTAAAAGGGCTTTAAACTGCTCAACAGCGCTATCAATATACTGCTGCATTTTATTCACCAACCTTTGTATATTCTAAAAGCGAACCCGCCTTTAAAATGGCCTTTTGTCTTTCGGTGAAGCTGCAACAAAGTACAAATTCTTCGCCTGTGGTTTCATTTTTAAGAATTATTTCACCTTTATCCATACCGCCGAAAACATCAGTTAAGGTAAGTTTATCGCCTTGGTTAAGCTTGTCATAATCGTCGGCGTTTTTAAAGGTTAAGGGCATAATACCCGAATTTATAAGGTTTGCAATGTGAATTCTTGCAAAGCTTTTTGTAATAACGGCACGAACACCCAAATACATTGGCACAAGGGCGGCGTGCTCACGGGATGAGCCCTGACCGTAGTTGCTGCCACCAACAATAATGCTTTTACCAAGAGCTTTTGCTCTTTCGGGGAAAGTGCTGTCACAGACACCAAAGCAGAAGTTTGAAAGATGAGGTATATTTGACCGGTAAGGCAAAATCTTTGCGCCAGCCGGCATAATATGGTCGGTTGTGATATTGTCACCAACCTTTAACACTAATTCAGCCGACAAGGTGTCTTCTTGGGGAATTGCTTCGGGGAAGGGTTTAATATTAGGACCGCGTAAAACTTCGATTTCAGCTGCTTCTTCCTCACTTGCGGGGGCAATAACAGCACTGTCGTCGATCTTAAAGCTTTCGGGCATTTTAATTTCGGGCATATTGCCAAGCAAGCGTGGGTCAGTTATGTAACCTGTAAGCGCCGCCGCAACTGCAGTTTCGGGGGAAACAAGATAGACACTTGCATCAGCAGTACCGCTGCGACCGATAAAGTTGCGGTTAAATGTGCGAAGTGATACACCTGCCGAATTTGGCGAAAATCCCATACCGATACAGGGACCGCAGGCACATTCAAGCACACGGGCACCGCTTGCTAAAATATCACTTAAAGCACCGCTGTCAGCAAGCATTGTTAAAACCTGTTTCGAGCCGGGCGAAATTGAAAGACTAACGCTGGGGTCAATGGTTTTACCCTTTAAGAGTGCAGCAACCTTTAACATATCCAAAAGTGATGAGTTTGTGCAAGAGCCAATACAAACTTGGTCAACCTTTGTGCCAGTTAAGGACTCAACAGTAACAATGTTATCAGGGCTGTGGGGACAAGCAATAAGTGGTTTTAATTCGTTTAAGTTAATATCAATAACCTTGTCATAAACAGCGTCCTCATCGCTTTTAAGCTCGATATAATCTTCTCCTCTGCCCTCGGCCTCTAAAAACGCTTTGGTAACTTCATCCGATGGGAAAATTGAGGTTGTAGCACCAAGCTCGGTGCCCATATTTGTAATGGTTGCGCGTTCGGGAACTGATAAATACTTAATACCCTCGCCACCCCATTCGATTATAGCACCAACACCACCCTTAACCGACAAAATTCGAAGAATTTCCAAGCTTATATCCTTTGCAGTAACAAACGGGTTTAATTTACCTGTAAGGTTTACCTTATACATTTTTGGCATTGTGATATAGTAAGCACCGCCGCCCATTGCAACTGCAACGTCAAGACCGCCTGCACCCATTGCAAGCATGCCTATACCGCCGCCTGTGGGGGTGTGACTGTCAGAGCCGATTAAGGTTTTACCGGGTTTGCCAAAGCGTTCAAGGTGTACCTGGTGACAAATGCCGTTACCGGGGCGTGAAAAATAAATACCGTGCTTTTTGCAAACCGACTGAATATAACGGTGGTCATCGGCATTTTCAAAGCCCGACTGCAAGGTGTTATGGTCAATATAAGCCACGCTTTTTTCGGTTTTAACCCTTTTAAGACCCATTGTTTCAAATTCAAGATAAGCCATTGTACCTGTGGCATCTTGGGTGAGTGTTTGGTCAATTTTAAGTGCAACCTCCTGCCCTACGGCCATTTCACCGCTGAGCATATGGGCTTTTATAATTTTTTGTGCTATGGTTAAACCCATTTTTATCAATCCTTTCCTGCTATGTGGTTGTAAGCATTTTTAGCGTGCTCGGCAGTATATTTAGCCGCCAAATCACCGTCACGGGCAATTATAGCGTTTAAAATCTTTCTATGCTCATCAACCGACTGTGCCGCGCGAGAGCCACTTTGAATTGAGGCCTTGCGATATTTTTGAACCTTTTTATGAAGCGGCAAAAGCGTATTATAAAAAACGTGACTTCCGCTGATTTTATACAAAAGCTCGTGGAATTTGTTATCCATTACCCTTATTTGCTCACTATTGCTTTTAGCAAGATAAAATTCTTGAAGCTCTAAAGCGGATTTAAGCTCGTTTATATCCTCTTCACTTGCGGTTTCGGCCGCCATTTTTGCGGCAAGGCCTTCAAGCTGCTCACGAATAAGATAAATATCGCATAAATCCTTTTCGCTTATACCTAAAACCAAAGAGCCCTTCCCTGTTTCAATAATTAAATTCTCTTGTTGAAGTCTGCGAAGCGCTTCACGAATAGGTGTGCGGCTTACACCCAAAATTTCACTCAACTTATTTTCGGTTAAAATATCACCGCGTTGGTATTTACCGCCTAAAATGTCGGTTTCAAGGTGTTCAAACACCTGGTCAGCCAAAGAAACAGTTTTATGTTCCATTTTCTATTCTCCTAAATTCTTTTGAATTTACCGTTAGATAATTCTTCGATTTTGGTTTCAAGCTCGAAATTTGAAAGGGCGGTTTGTCGGCCGTCTTCATATTCAGCATCTACCCATTCTTTAAGCTTAATAATAAGCGGGTCTTTTTTATCTAACGCATCGTCAGCGCTTAAATGATAGTTGGTGTTTATCCAATAAGCTATACCTGCAAGACCGCTTGCTTTACCAATTGAAACACTTGCGGGGCGGTTTAAGATTTTTTGGGTGTCGAAAATATTGTAAATTTCTTCATCCTTTAAAAGACCGTCGGCGTGTATACCTGCGCGTGTTACATTAAAGTTTCTGCCAACAAAAGGTGTCATTGCGGGGATATCATATCCCATTTCATTTTTAAAGTATTCGGCAATTTCGGTAATTGCGGTGGTGTCCATACCGTCAAGCGAGCCACGAAGTGAAGCATATTCCATAATCATTGCTTCAAGCGGAATATTACCTGTTCTTTCACCAATACCCAAAAGTGAGCAGTTAACCGCACAGGCACCGTAAAGCCAAGCGGTAGATGCATTTGCAACTGCCTTATAAAAGTCGTTATGACCGTGCCATTCAAGCATTTCGGAAGGTACATCAGAATAATGCTGAAGACCATATATTATACCGGGTACGCTTCGGGGTAAGGCAACCTCAGGATATGGTACACCGTAGCCCATTGTGTCGCAAGCACGAATTTTAACGGGTATACCTGCATCCTTTGACATTTTCATAAGCTCGTTTACAAAGGGTACAACAAAGCCATAAAAATCAGCACGGGTTATATCTTCAAGGTGACATCTTGGCATAACACCCGCTTCAAAGGCCTCAGCAACTGCGGCAAGATACATATCAAGAACTTCTTTTCTTGACTTTTTAAGCTTTTTAAAAATGTGGTAGTCGCTGCACGAAACCAAAATACCCGTTTCACGAATACCCAAGTCCTTAACAAGCTTAAAGTCTTCTTTGCTTGCCCTTATCCAAGTGGTAATTTCGGGAAATTTAAGCCCTAATTCCTGACACTTTTGAATTGCCTCTCTGTCCTTTTTGCTGTAAACAAAAAATTCAGTTTGGCGAATGATACCATACGGACCGCCAAGCTTTGACATAAGCTTGTATAAATCAACAATTTGCTTTACGGTATATGGCTCTACCGACTGCTGACCGTCACGCAAGGATGTATCGGTTATCCAAATTTCCTCAGGCATACCCATAGGCACACGGCGGTGGTTAAAAGCAACCTTTGGCACAGAATCGTATGAATAAATGTCGCGGTAAAGGTTAGGGTCAGCGACATCCTGTAAATCGTATTTATAAATTTTTTGCTCAAGCAAATTTGTCTTATTAGAAAGCTCTAACAAATTTATCACTCCTTGTACTATTGTATACAATTATACCTGTTTTTATGTTTATTGTCAATAATTTATCAAAAGAAAAACCGCCGAAAACGGCGGTTTTTTCGTTAAATATCTAATTTTTCCTGTAAATTGTTAAATTCTTTTAAAAATTCGGTGTTTATATTAACAATATAACGCTTTTTCCTTTGGGCATATTTCAGGGTGTTTCGTGTTCCACCAAGCTTTCCGTCATACCAAGTAACAACATAATCGCTGTTGTCAACCATATATTTATTGCGGTTTTGATAACACCCTGCGTGGTATTCCTTTGATAAAACTACAACATCATCACAAGCATTTAATACTGTATTGTAACGGGCTTTCCAGTCAAGCGAATATGTTTTTTCCTGCTCCTCAAAAGGCACAACCGCAAAAAGCTTCAAGTGCGGGTGCTTATTTTTAAGCTCTAACACAACCTCACTTGCTACAATATCAAAGCCGGTTGCCATCCCCGTGTAAAACACGGCACACTCATCTTCAATAAGTGAAGAAATTGTTGTGGTTAAGTTTCGCAAAAGCACCTGAAAATCAGGGTTGTTCGGCTTTAAGGCAAACGGAAATTTAGATGGCCTATATCCCGAAAAACAGCATTTTTTAAAGGTCACAAAATCACCTTTTCTTTATAATCTTTGGACAAATATCATTTAAAACACAGCTATCGCATTTAGGGCTTCGTGCTGTGCAAACATCTCTGCCAAAAAGCACACTGCGGTGGCAAAAATCATTTGACTTGTTGCTTGGTAAAAGCTTTCGCATTTCTTTTTCGACAGTAAATGGATTTTCGGTTTTAACAAGACCCAAACGGTTGCACAAACGAATAAAATGTGTGTCGCACACAACGGCGGGTTTTTTGTAAATATCACCCACCACCAAATTTGCAGTTTTACGCCCTACGCCCGAAAGGGTTGTAAGTTCATCAATTGTGTCGGGCACCTTGCCGCCAAAATCATTAACAATTTGCTGACCGATTTTTACTAAATCCTTTGCCTTTGTTTTGTAAAGACCGCAGGTTTTAATAAGCTCCTCTACCCTTTTGATATCGGCGTTTGCCATTTTTTCGGGGGTTGGAAATTCACGAAACAAATCAGGTGTAACCATATTTACACGCTTATCGGTGCATTGTGCAGACAGACGTGTTGCAACAAGAAGTTGAAAAGCATCAGTATATTCAAGCGAACAAATCGCATCAGGGTATAATTTTTCAAGGCGATTTACTGCTTCAATAGTTCTGTCAGTCTTACGCATTTGCAGATACCAGCTTCATATCGCCTGATTTTATCCAGCCAAGCTTTCTCATTGCTTCGGCAATGCCTAAGGTAACAACTGCGGGTAAAACAAAGTGCATAAGTGCAATTTCCAAAAGGGTTACAACGGGTGAAACACCGGCTGCCACCATACTGTCATAAGCCATAAACTGACCAACAAGACCTGCCGACCCCATACCCGAGCCAACTGGGTTGCTCACCATTTTAAGTAAAGCCGAAGAAACAGGTCCCAATATTGCGCTTGAAATAATTGACGGAAGCCAAATTAAAGGATGGCGCACAATGTTTGGCATTTGAATCATTGAAGTACCAATACCCTGTGCAACAAGACCGCCAAATTTATTTTCGCGGTAGCTAATAACCGCAAAACCAACCATATTACAGCAGCAGCCGATAGTTGCCGCACCTGCCGCAAGGCCTGTAATACCCATTGAAATGCCGACTGCCGCCGATGAAATGGGTAAAGTAAGTAAAATACCCATTACAACCGAAACAAGCATACCGCCTAAAATTGGGCTTTGTTCAACATTAACATTTACAAGCTCGCCAACCCATTTCATAAAGGTTGAAATGTAAGGACCAACAAAATAACCCGCAGCGGCGCCTGTTAAAATACAGCAAATAGGAGTGACAATAATATCAACCTTTGTTCTACCAGACACAAGATAACCAATTTCAATGGCAACATAAGCCGCAATAAAAGCGCCTAACGGCTCACCGGGTGCACCGACAGCAAAGGCATCCTTTGCAACCGACGGAAAAGCACCAACCATACCCGCAACAGCGGCGGCAACAGTGGTTAAGGGCGATGCTTTAAGCTTGCACGCAACACCAACACCAATACCCGCACCTGTAAGGGTTTTTGCAACACTGCCCATTGCATTAAGATAATCAGCAAAGGCATTATTACCCAAAAGCGAGGCGATTTGGCAAATGATTGTACCGATAATTAAGGTTGAAAACAAACCATAAGCCATACCCGAAAGTCCGTCAATAAAAAGTCGATTAAGATACTTTTTCATACTTACCCTTCCTTTTTTTAGAATTATTAAGGTCATTATACAAAAAAACGACAAATTTTACAATAGTGTATATAAACAAAAATTATGAAAATAATAACCTTATATTTTAATTAGAGGTGACAATTTTTGAAAACTATTGCCTTTTTTGACACAAAAAGCTATGACCGAGAAAGCTTTGAAAAATTTAAAAGTGATGACCTTAATATCCGCTTTTTTGAAAACAAATTAAATGAAGATACTGTTAGTATGGCGGCTTGTTGTGACGGTGTGTGCGCCTTTGTGAACGACAATATTAACCGAAATGTTATTGACAAGCTTGAAAGCTTTGGGGTTAAAATTGTGGCGCTACGTTGTGCTGGTTATAACAATGTAGACTTAAAAGCCGCGCGCGGCAGAGTTACAGTTGTGCGTGTTCCCGCCTATTCCCCCTATGCAGTTGCCGAGCACACAATGGCTATGATTTTACTCTTAAACCGAAAATTACACCGCGCATATATCCGTACACGTGACCATAACTTTTCACTTGATGCTTTAACCGGCTTCGACCTAAAAAATAAAACCGTTGGTATTATCGGCACAGGCAAAATCGGACAGGTATTTGCCGATATTTGCAAGGGCTTTGGTATGAATATAATTGGATATGACCCTTACGAAAATAAAGATTTTTGCGGTAAATATGAAACACTTGAAAATTTACTCAAACAATCCGACATTATTTCGCTTCACTGCCCCTTAACACACGACAATAAATATTTAATCAACCAAGAATCCATTTCAAAAATGAAAAAGGGTGCATATATCATTAACACCTCACGCGGTAAATTGGTTGACACAGGTGCACTAATTGCGGGTCTTAAAAGCGGTCAGGTGGGTGCTGCGGGGCTTGATGTTTATGAAGAAGAAACCGACCTGTTTTTTGAAGATTTTTCTGATGAAATTATTCACGACGACACCCTAAGCAGTTTAATTTCAATGCCAAATGTTATTGTTACCTCTCACCAAGCGTTTTTAACCCGCGAGGCATTGTCAGCAATCGCTGAAACCACTGTTAAAAATCTTAACGATTTCTTTGAAAACGGGAAAAGTGAAAACGAAATTTCGATTTAATCTTGTTTTTGTGTCAGTAAAATGATATAATCCATTTGGTGATTTATTTGACAAAAGTTTACATGGTTAGACATTGCGAAGCTTTAGGCAATGTTATGCGCATTTTTCAAGGCATAACCGATTTGGATATTACCGAAATCGGTGAAAAGCAGCTTAAATGTTTAGAAAAGCGTTTTGAAAATATCGAGCTTGATAAAATCTATTCAAGTCCGCTAATAAGGGCTTATAAAACTGCATTAGCAATTAAGGGCAACCGCAGTTTAGAGGTTGAAAAGCTTGACGGCCTTACCGAGCTAAACGGTGGTTTTGTTGAGGGTAAACCCTTTGTTGAAACCTTTAACGCTTATCCCGAAATGAAGGATGCTTGGTTTAACCACCCGGAAGATTTTGCACCCACGGGTGGCGAAGCAATGCGGGATGCGTATGTAAGAAGCGAAAACACATTTTGGGAAATTGTTAAAAATAATAAGAATAAAACCGTTGCTTTTGCAACACACGGCGGTGTTTTACGCTGTATTTTGTGCCGTTTTATTTTTAACGATATTTCCCGCCTTAAAGATGCTCCTCTGCTTGATAACACAGCCGTTTGCTATTTAGAGGTTGATGACAATTTCAATGTAAATTTAAAATATTACAACGATATTTCGCATTTGCCTGCAAATTTAATTGTGCAAAAAAATCGAATTTCCGCATTTATGGGAAATGAGGTGCAAAAATGATTATAATGTCAGTTGATTTGGGAAAGGCACGCACAGGCATTGCTGTATCCGATAAAAGCGAGGGCTTTGCATTTCCCAAATGCGTTATAAACGAATATAACACAGAAAAGCTAATTGTTAAAATTTGTGAAAAAGCAAAAGAGCTTTCAGCCGAGCTTATTGTGGTAGGTCTACCCAAAAATATGGACGGTAGTTTAGGTTGGCGCGCTGAGGAATGCAGCGAAATTGCCGAAAAAATCAAAACCGCCGCTAATTTAGAGGTTGTTATGTGGGACGAACGCTGTACAACCGTTTCGGCACATACGGCACTTAACTTTACCGATACACGCGGTAAAAAACGAAAAGAAGTGGTTGACGCTGTCGCCGCAGTTATCATTTTAGAGGATTATTTGGCATATAGAAAAAACAAGGGCTAATTTGTTAGCCCTTGTTTTTTGTTACAACATTGTAACTTGCTTTTCAAGAAAAAGTGTATTACCATAATAGTACAGTAACAAATACGAGGTGATAAAATGAACTTCAATATTGATAAATCTTTGCCGATTTGTCCCCAAATTTGCGATTATATTTCGTCACTTATAGCATCGGGCGAATTTCCGCCCGACAGCAAGCTTTTATCAGTGCGGGAGGTTGCAATTAAAGCAGGTGTTAACCCAAACACCGTTCAAAAATCCTTTGAACAACTGGAACAAAACGGTCTTATTTATTCAATAAGAGGTTCGGGTTGGTTTGTCGGTGATAATATCGACCTTGCAAAGGAACAAATCAGCACCCTTGCAATTAAAAAAACCAAAAGTTATCTTGAATCTATGGCACAAATCGGCTTTGATGCTGAAATGGTAAAAAATTATATTAAGGAGTGGAACAAATGAGTGAGCTTTTACACTGCCAAGACCTTACCAAAAAATACGGCAGTCTTACAGCGCTTGACAATTTAAACCTAACCGTTGAAAGCGGCAAAATCATTGGCCTCTTAGGGCCAAACGGTTCGGGGAAAACCACATTTATAAAGCTTATAAACGGTCTTTTGACACCTACCTGGGGCAGTATTTGGATTGACGGTAAAATCCCGGGAGTAGAAAGCAAAAAGGTTGTTTCATATTTGCCTGATAACAATTTTTTAAACTCTTGGATGACTGTTTCACAGCTTGTTGATTTTTTCTGCGATTTTTATGATGATTTTCGCAAGGAATTGGCTTATGAAATGTTTGCAAAGCTTGACATAGAGCCAAGCAGAAAGCTTAAAACACTTTCAAAGGGTAACAAAGAAAAGGTTTGCCTTATACTTATAATGAGCCGTAACGCCAAATTATATGTTTTAGACGAGCCTATAGCCGCAGTTGACCCCGCTGCCCGCGATTATGTTATTTCAACCATTATAAACAACTATAACCCCGAAGCTTCGGTAATAATTTCCACCCACCTTATCGCCGATATTGAACCAATTTTAGATGAGGCAATTTTCCTAAATCGTGGCAAGGTTGTTTTACATAAGTCGGTTGAAGATATCCGCACAGAATACGGCAAAAGCGTTGACGAGCTGTTTAGGGAGGAATTCAGATGGTAAGAAAGCTTTTTAAACACGAGGCAATTTATTATGCCCGTACACTTATAATATTTGAAATAGTGCTATTTTTCGTGGCACTTTCAACCCGTTTTATAATGTTTTTTGAATTTGACCATTGGATTTACTACTTTATTCAAGGCTCTTCCTTTGTGCTTTTTGGGTTGGCGGCCATCGCCTGCATTTATGCTTCCCTTGCGATGACGGTAATAAGGTTTTACCGCAATCTTTTCTCGCAAGAAGGTTATTTAACCTTTGCCCTGCCTGTAAGTACAAACCAGCATATTTTAGTAAAGCTTGTTTCGGCACTTGTTTATCAAGGCATTACTGTTATTTCAATAATCGTCGCTTCTCTTATTACAATTTCAGGCGACTTTTTAAACGAACTTTTGAAATCGTGTTGGTACTTATTAAATAAAGTATTAGAAGAAATCAGCTTTAAAGACGGCGTAAACATTGTAATTTACTTTGTATATTTTGCAGTTATAATACTGCTTACAAGCATACATTCGCTACTTGTTTATTATGCTTGTATAACCATTGGTCAAACTGCAAAGAAAAACCGCATTTTAGCGGCAGTTGGTTGCTATTTCGGTTATAACTTTGCCATTGAAATTATATCTACATTTTTCTCAATAGCCATAAATATTGTTTTAACAACAATTAATATGGATAAATTCGTTGAATTCTTCGAAAACAACCCACATTTATGCTTACATATAATATTTATTGCATCAATTCTATGGACACTTGTTTTAAACATAGCTTTCTACATTGTAATTTACAAAATTATCAGTAAAAAGCTAAATCTTGAATAGGGGGAGATTTTTATGAAAACATTTAAAAAACTTATCTGTTTATGCCTATGTTTTGCAATTTGTTTTTCCCTTTGTTCCTGTAACTTTTTAGATGAAATGCGAGAAAAACAGGCATTTTGGGGTAAAAACGACACAATTATCTACCAAGGTAAAATCTATAAAAAATTAACCCAATGTCAATTTTTCGACCCTGAAAATGATACCGAAAAATACCTAAGGATAACTGAAAAAGATGTGCCTGTAATGCTTTCGGATACTTTGGGTGATTCTGCCGAAATTTTCAAAGACAATTCAATCATTTCACTTAACAAGAACAACTATGACGAGTATAACGGTTACTATTATAACGATTATTATGCTCGAGAAGATGTTTATGAAAGTCTTGAAAAAAGAATAAATTCTTTAGATTATTTTGACGGTTATGCTTTCGAATATACGGTATATGAGGAAAATGAACGCTTAGGTTATGAAATCGCTGATACAAAATGGCAAATGATTTCAAGCGAAGCAAATGACACCCTTGATTTTCTATTTGAAATCGGTGGCGGTGCTTATGTTGACCCGAGCTATGTTGAAGAATATTATCTAATGGACATATATCAAGTTAGCAAGGATTTTAACTTCAAGAAAAACTGCGGCTCGCTTTATAACACACCGAGTGGCATTTATTTTTCAACCTTTGACGAGTATGAAGGCACAAAATATATTGAAATTTCCGTATTTTATCAAGACATATTTGAAGAAATTATAAAAGAATTTGAAAAGCTTGATGAAGATTCTAAAATTAATTTTGAAGAAAATTCATCGTCCATATTTTAAAATGTTGTTGTAGATTTTGGTAATTTGTTATATAATATAAGAGATTTCAAAATTTACGAGGTTTTATTATGGCGTTTTTAATTGAATTTATTAAAACTTTACTTAAAGGTATTGTGGTTGGTCTTGGTGCTATTACACCGGGTCTTTCGGGCAGCGTGCTGCTTGTAATTTTTGGGCTTTACCAAAAGGCACTTAATGCTATCAGCACACTTTTTAAGAATTTTAAAAAGAACTTAGTTTTCTTAATTCCCTTGGCGCTTGGTATCGGAAGCGGTATGCTGATTTTCAGTGGTATTGCAAGATATTTTCTTGACAATTTTGAAATGCAAACGCGCTTTACCTTTTTGGGTCTTGTAGTGGGTACGCTTCCCCTCTTTATACGCGAGGTTACCAAAGAGAAAAAGGCCGAGGGTAAGAAATTTCCAAAGCGTTATATTTTCTTAATATTTGGCGCCACTGCCGCAGGGCTTTTAATTTCATATTTCGGTAATGTTAATTTCCCACAAATCGAAAGCCCAACATTTTTACAATCTATACTTTTAGGCTTGGTTGTTGCAGCATCTTACATTATCCCAGGTGTTGACAGCGCAGTAATTTTAAATTACTTTGGTATGTATAACACTTGGCTTAATATGCTTCACCTTGACAACCTTAAAATTAACGGATTTATTTTAAAGCAGGCACTTCCAACAGGTGTCGGTCTTATTATTGGTGTTGTTTTAATTTCAACACTTATAAACTTCCTTTTAAAGCGTTATTACACAATTACCTTTTCGGTTATTTTCGGTTTGTTTATATCAATAATTCCAAAGCTTTTAAACGAAAGCTGTGTTTTGGGACTTAACGGAAAAACCGCAGTTTCTATTGTTTTAATGCTTATGGGTTTTGCTTTCTCATTCTTCGTAAGCGACCTTGAAAACAATTTAAAACGCTTTAAACTTAAAAAGAATTAAAAAATGAGTGGCAGTTGCCACTCATTTTTTATTAAACACAAAAAGTTTTGACACAATGTAATTTAAAATTATAACAATAATATTTGTAACAACTTTCCAAACGGTTGAATTTTGTGAAAATATATCCACTGCAAAATACATAATTGCCACATCTAAAACACCCGTTAGTAAACGACAAGTGAAAAAAGAAGCACTTTCTTTAAAAACCGTTTTTAAAGCCATGCTTTTACTTTTAAAAACAAAAAGCTTGTTTGTAATAAAAGCAAATAAAACCGATATAATCCACGCGATAATATTTGATGGCACATTTTTAATTTCTAAAACATTAAACAATAAATAATAAGCTACAATGTTTATTGCAGTTGTGCCGACACCAAAAACCGCGTAAAGAATTAGTGAATTATATTTTTTAAAAATGTCAATAATTTTAGCAAACATAAACATAACCTCTAATTTATGATATAACATTATACCATAAAATTATCAAAAATAAAGTTTAAAAGGTTAATTTTGTTAAAAATGCTTGTAAAATCTTTTAATATGTAGTAAAATGCGATTATACAAAGTGCTACAATGGAGCTGTTACTATGACTAAATTAAATCACATTGTTGAAAAGGTTTTATTGGCCGCTTTAAAGGTTTTTATTTCCTGTTCTCTTGGCGGTGCAACCGCTTGGTGCTGGGTTCAGTTTTTTAATGATGAAACCTTACAGGCATATTACCGCCTTGGTAACTATTTCTTATTTTTAATAGTTTTAATCAGTTATATTTTTATCGCCAATGTTTATGGCTCGTTTGACATTGGCACACGCTCGGTTACTGAAATAATCTTTTCACAAATTATTTCAATTTTTATTTGGCTTATCGTGTGTTATTCACTCTTTTCTTTAATTTCATACCATTTGGTAAGCGTTAAAGAGTTTTTAATAATGTTTGTTGCCTATTCTCTGTTCGCGGCTTTGTGGGCATTTGTGGCAAACCGCCTTTACTTTCTTATTCACAAAACAAAGCGTGTAATTGTTGTTTACAACAATGTCGATGCCTATATCTCACTTAAAGGCATTGGTAAAATGAAAAACCGCTTTAAAATTATTAAAACCTTTAATAACGACGAATTACCACTTGAAAAGCTTTATGATGAAATTATGAAGGTTGACGCTGTTTTCCTTTGCGGTGTGCCCTCTGATTATCGTAACGAAGTTGTAAAATTCTGCGTTGCAAACAATAAATACGCTTATGTTAAGCCCAAAATTTCTGACACAATTATTCACGGCAGCAAAACTGTTCAGCTTTTAAATATTCCAATTTATCGCTGTTCACGTGTTGGCAGTTCATATTTTTACCTTGTAATTAAACGCTTTATCGATATACTTTTTGCTCTTTGCTGTATTGTTGTTTCAAGCCCGTTTATGCTTGTTACGGCAATCGCAATTAAGCTTTATGACCACGGCCCTGTTTTTTATAAGCAAAAACGCCTTACCAAAGACCAAAAGGTTTTTGAAATTATTAAGTTCAGAAGTATGAGGGTTGACGCCGAAAAAGACGGTATTGCCCGCCTTGCTGCCGAAAATGATGACCGCATTACCCCCATTGGTAAAATTATCAGAAAGCTTAGAATTGATGAATTGCCACAGCTTTTCAATATTTTAGGTGGCTCTATGTCGGTTGTTGGTCCCCGTCCCGAACGCCCCGAAATTTTCGAGCAATATGAAAAAACAATGCCCGAATTTGCCCTTCGCTTACAGGTAAAGGCAGGTCTTACGGGTTATGCACAGGTTTACGGTAAATATAACACCCCACCCTATGACAAGGTGCAAATGGATTTGGAATACATTGCAAAGCAGTCGGTTTGGGAAGATATAAAGCTTATGCTTTTAACCTTTAAAATTTTGTTTATGCCCGACAGCACCGAGGGTGTTGAGGCCGGACAAGTTACCGCCGAGCGTACATCGGAAGAATAAAATATGTTTCAAAAAAGCAGATGGCGAAACCATCTGCTTTTTGTTTTTTTATTTGCAATTTTGCTTATCAAAGTTTGGGTTAAAAGCGTAGAAGTTTTTGCTGTTTAAACGGTCAGTAGTAATTCTTAACGCTTCACCTGAACAACAATGGTGAAATGCTTTTGCGACTTGATTTTTTTATATCTTCCACTTGATTTCAATGCTTTCTTTTGAGGCGGTTATGCGCTCTATAAGGCAGTCAACCACCGTGATTTTGTCGCTAACCGACAGTTCATCCCAATGCTCAAAATACCCGCTGATTTCTCCCACATCGTTTGTATGGTTATTGTCAAGCGATAGAATCTCGGCACCAAGTTCTTTCTTTTCGGCATCAAGCTCAGAAATGCGGTTGTTTATGTACTGCATCACCGTATCATTTGCCGAAGCGATTTTTTCCAGCAAAGAGGATATTTCTTTGTCAATCTCTTCTATACGTGTTTTAAGTTTTATAACTTGCAGGTTACAGCCGTCCTGCTTTTTCTTTGACAGTGTCTGAAACTCCGCTAATTTCTTCTGCATTTCTTTGAATACAATATCATCTACAACATCAGCATCCAGTGAGCCAAAATGACATCCACCGGCGTGATATTTGTTTGTGCAGAGATAATAGCGGTTATCGGACTTAGTTTTGCACTTATAAATCTTAGCAGTTAAAGCATATCCGCAGTTGGCACATTTGATTTTACCTGCAAGCCAGGTTGCTTTTGCCTTGATGGGCCGTGCAACGCTTTGGTTGTTTAAACACTTAGAACGGCATTTAATCCATGTTGCTGAATCGACGAGCCCCTCGTGGGGAGCCAAAACCAATGTGTGACCTACTAAGGATATGGTTTTTCGCTTAAGATTATCGCCCGAATAAAGATACGCTCCGTTTATACCGATAAAGTCTTGCGGTGGGTTAACAATGTTTGTGCCTTGCGCTTTAAAAAACTCATAAAGCTGATAATCGGCTTTTACATACGCGGGGTTGATTACCACATCACGCAATCGGTTTCTATTGAAGAGTTTACCGTCACGCTTTCGTATGCCGTGTTCTTCCAAGTAGCGCATTACATCACCGAATGAGGTTTGGGGCTTTGAATACATTGAAAAAATCAATCTAATAACTTCTGCTTCTTCCTCAATTGGTTTATACATTTTTGTTCGTATTCCGTCTATGGTTGTTTCAACCAGTTCAAATCCAAACGGTACTCTGCCACCCATATAAAAGCCGCGTTTGCTACGGGATGAATAAGCATCAATAACACGCTGTTGGATGGTTTCACGCTCAAGCTGTGCAAAAATCATTACGATCATCAGCATAGCCTTGCCAATTGGTGTTGAAGTGTCGAATTTTTCCATTGTACTGACAAAGTCAACCTTGTTCTTTTGAAACACTTCAATTAAATTAGCAAAATCGAGCACCGAACGGCTGATACGGTCAAGTCGGTAAACAATTACACGGTTTACTTTACCCGCCTCAATATCACGCAACAGGTCTTGAAACGCAGGGCGGTCTATGTTTTTGCCACTATAACCCTTGTCGGTATAAACTTTATAACTTTCTCCTGTCACTTCCTTTTTACAAAACTCGATTTGACTTTCAACGGATATGCTGTCTATCCTGTCAACCGATTGTCTTGCATAAATTGCGTCAAAAAGATTCAATTTTTACTCCCTTCTTCGCAAAAAGAAGCGGAGCTGCTGACATATATATTATACCATAACAGCCCTTTTTCTTCAAGGTTTACAGGACATATATTTGCAAAAAACATCATATAATTTTGCTTCTATTTGTAATTTTACTTCTCTTTTTTCGTCCACAGAAAATTGAGGGTTTAAATTGGTAATCGACACGATTTTGTTGCCGATTTTCTGCTCCCAAGACTGTGCGAAATAATTTACCATGCAGTCCGTCTCCTTCCTTTTGCGACTATTTTTCTTTTATTAAAATATGATTTGCGTCTTGTCCTCTATACCAAAACGCATAAGCAATAAGTTTTCGTTAATGCTTATTGCTTAAACTTTAAATCTGCCGTCATCAGATTTATGATTTTAGATTTCCGTTCAGAGAATCAGGTAGGACTAATCCTCTGCAAAAATCTGCAATTAAAACATAAGAATATAAATTTTGAGTTTCAAGAAAACATTAACTTTTTGTATGATTTATAAAATCAAACGTAAAAAATTCAGCCGGACTTATGTCAAAATACAGCATTGTATCCATCATCGATTTAAACGACGGGTCAATTTTTCTTTTGAGAATCCGGCTGTTATACCCCTCGTTATACCCGAGCGTTAAACTCAATTCTCGAGCGGTAATATTATTTTGCTCCATAAGCTTCTTAAGCCTTTCTCTGTAATCGTTTTCCCAAACTGCTGTATCAATGTACTTTTTCATTGATTTTAACCTCTTTTCA
>CAMFSU010000005.1 GCA_945983355.1 uncultured Clostridia bacterium
TTATGGGATAGTATCGAGTTGTATTATCTTTAGTTTTAATAGCAAAGGGTGAATTTAAGTGGTAAGAAGTATGACCGGCTTTGGCAGGGCAAAAAACCAAATTAACGGTTTTGATGTTACGGTTGAAATTAAATCGGTAAACCATAGGTATTTTGAATTTTCTTTAAGAATACCGCGTTCTTACAATTTTTTGGAAGAAAAAATTAAAAACTTTTTAAGTCAAAAAATTTCACGCGGTAAGGTTGAGGTATCAATTTTGATTGATGACCTTAATCAAAATTCAACAGTGGTTGAAATTAACCGTGAATATGCCGACGCTTATATAAAGGCATTGGCTGACCTTTCAAAAGAATACAAAATTAAAAACGACTTAAAGGTTTCAACCCTTGCTTTAAACAGTGAAATGTTTAAGGTAAGGCGCGTGGCGGTAGAGGATGAGGTTATCGAAGCCGCTATAATGCCGGTTTTAGAAGAAGCGGTTGATAACTTTATCTCGATGCGGTCGGTTGAAGGCGAGCGTCTTTTAAAGGATGTGACAAGCCGTACCGAAAGCATTTTATCAAAGGTAGAGTTTGTTGAAGCCCGTTCACCCGAAACGGTAACTGCTTATAAAGAAAAAATCACCCAAAAGATTAAAGAAATGCTAAGTGATAACACAGTGGACGAGCAACGCGTTTTGACCGAGGTTGCAATTTTTGCCGACAAGGTTGCCGTTGCTGAGGAAACAGTCCGTCTTCGCAGTCATATTAAACAGTTTAATTCTTTGCTTTTGTCTGACGAGGCGGTTGGCCGAAAGCTTGACTTTATTGTTCAGGAAATGAACAGGGAAGCCAACACAATTGGCTCAAAGGCACAGGACATTGAAATTGCTCACACAGTTGTGGATATTAAATCCGAAATTGAAAAAATCCGTGAGCAAATTCAAAATATGGAGTAATGCTATGAAGCTTGTTAATATTGGTTCGGGTAATCTGGTGTCGGCCGACCGAATTGTAACGGTTGTCAGCCCCGAATCTGCCCCGATTAAAAGAATTATACAGGACGCAAAAGAAAAAGGAATGCTGATTGATGCAACTGTCGGCAGAAAGACTAAAACCGTTATCGTAACCGACAGCGACCACATAATTTTATGTTATTTAACTGTGGAAAAGCTGGCAGCAAGAATTGGCGACGGTGCGACCGTAAGGTTTGAGGAGGATGACAATGAGTAAAGGCGGAGTTTTTATTGTTGCAGGGCCGTCAGGCAGCGGCAAGGACACATTGTTTAAAGAGCTTTTCAAAAAACGCCCCGACATAAAGTTTTCAATTTCGTCCATAACAAGAGCTATGCGTGTGGGCGAGGTTGAGGGTGAAAAATATAACTTTATCACCCGTGAAAAGTTTGAGGATATGCTTAAAAATGACGAGCTGCTTGAATATAATGTCTACATCGGCAATTATTACGGCACACCCAAAGCCCCTGTGGTTGCCGCCATTGAAAAGGGTGAGGATATGCTTATTGAGGTTGATGTGAACGGTGCGAAATCAATTCGCGAAAAACTGCCCGAAGCGGTGAGCATTTTTATAATGCCACCCTCTTATAAGGAGCTTAAACGTCGTTTAAGCGGTCGTGGCACCGAAAGTGATGAGGTTATTGAAAAAAGAATGCACGAATCGCTTTCTGAAATAGCAAGAGCAACAGAATTTGACTATATTGTTGTAAATGACAATATTGATGAAGCTGTTGACGATATAATTGAAATAATCGAAAGCAGCAGACTAATGCTGAAAAGACAAAAAAATTTAATTGATGGAGTGCTTAATAATGTTGAATCCTAATATTGGTAAATTGATTGGAAATTATGAAAACCGTTACCGCTTGGTAATTGACGTGGCTCATACAGCCCGTGATATTTCTCAAAAGCAAGAGGAAACAGGCGAAATTTCTATTGAAAAGCCCGTTTCGGTTGCTATTGATAAATTGGCAAACGAAATTAAATAAGCTTTTAAAAATCTAAAAGGGGAGGGACAGTTATGATTGGCTTAACGGTTAAGGTTGCTTTAAGTGGCGCTACCTATGCTTTTGATAAGCTTTATTCTTATTCTGTTCCGCCTAAAATGCAGGTTTTACGCGGTCAAAGGGTGTTGGTGCCTTTTGGCAGGGGCAACACCCCAAAGCAAGCAATGGTTTTTGAAACTGTTGACGCTGAAACCTATGACCTTAAAAGTGTCTTATCGGTTATTGATGACAAGCCCGTTTTAAGTGATGAAATGCTTAAAATGTGCGAATTTATGAGTGATACGGTGTTTTGTACACGGTATGATGCTGTGTCTTCAATGCTGCCAACAGGTCTTAACCATCGACTTGTTAATTTTTATTCGGCAAATCTTGACTTTTTAGGTTTAGAGCTTTTAACCGACACCGAACGGGAGATTTTCACTTTTTTAAAAACCAAAGGCGAAAAAAGTGAAGATGAAATTATCTCTACCTTTGAGGTATCGGGTGATTTATTAAAGCAAATGACCGAAAGGGATGCTTTAATAAAAAACAGCGAAACCAAACAAAAGGTGGGAGACGCAACACAAAAATGGGTGCGACTTTCGGATGATTATCAGTCGCAAAAGCTTACCCCAAGACAAAAAGAGGTTGTTGATTTACTTTGTGATATTGAAACCGCAAGTGTAAAGGAATTACGCTATTTTACAGGTGTTTCAATGTCGGTTATCGATACACTTATTGAAAAAAATGTGCTCATTAGTTTTGAAAGGCAAATTTTCCGTTCGCCTTATAAAACAAATGTTACACCAACACCGGTGCCGATAGTTTTAACTGATGAGCAACAAACCGCTTTTGAGGGACTGCGCCAAAAATGGCAAAGCGATACGGCGGAGGTTTCGCTTTTATACGGTGTTACGGGTTCAGGTAAGACACAGGTATTTTTAAAGCTTGTGGATGAGGTTTCCCAAAAGGGTGAGGGTGTTATTGTGATGGTGCCCGAAATTGCCCTGACACCTCAAATTATTGATATTTTTACAAAGCGTTATGGCAATAAAATTGCGGTTTTTCACAGCGCAATGTCTATGGGACAGCGTATGGATGAATGGACCCGCATAAAAAACGGTGATGCCTTAATTGCAATAGGTACACGAAGCGCAATTTTTGCGCCCTTTAAAAAGCTTGGGCTTATCATTATTGATGAGGAGCAGGAGCACACCTATAAATCAGAAAAATCACCCCGCTTTCACACAAGAGAGTTGGCAAAGTTTAGAACACTTTATCATAAGGGGCTTTTATGCTTGGCCTCTGCTACACCCTCGGTTGAAAGTTTTACATCTGCTAAAAAGGGTAAATATTCACTTTTCACCCTAAAAAACCGTTTTAACAACTCACATCTGCCTGAGGTTACTGTGGTGGATATGAAAAAAGAAATTTTAAACGGCAATTCTTCACCCGTTAGTGAGGAACTTTATGAAGCAATAAACGAAACCCTTCAAAATGGCAACCAAGCAATTTTACTGCTTAATCGCAGGGGGCATAATACCTATGTTTCCTGTCCGTCATGTAGCTATGTTGCTACCTGTCCCAATTGCAGTGTTTCGTTAACATATCATTCGGCTAATAAGCGCTTAATGTGTCATTATTGCGGTTATTCACAACCAATAACCGAAAAATGCCCCGAATGTGACAGCGGTCACCTTAAATTTATGGGGCTTGGCACACAAAAGGCGACTGAGGAGCTTTCAATAATGTTTCCAAACGCTAAAATTTTGCGTTTGGATGCCGACAGCACAGTATCGCGCGATTCATATCAAACATATCTTTCGGCTTTTGCAAAGGGCGAATATGATATACTTCTTGGCACACAAATGGTGGCAAAGGGGCTTGACTTTCCAAATGTTACTTTGGTTGGCGTAATGGGTGCCGATGCCGCAATGTACAGTGAAGATTTTAAAAGCTTTGAGCGCTGCTTTTCGTTGCTGACACAGGTTGTCGGCAGGGCAGGCAGAGGCGATAAAAAGGGCAGGGCAATTATCCAAACCGTAAACCCCGAAAGTCAAATTATCTCCTTTGCAAAAGCACAGGATTATGAAAGCTTTTATAATCAGGAAATTATGACAAGGTCACTTATGACCTATCCGCCTTATTGTGATATATGCGCAGTTTATACACAGTCACCCTTTAAGGAAGAAGCCCAAAAGGCCATAAACCAAATTTTTGGCAAAATTCGGGAAATGATAAATAATGAATTTAAGGATGTTAAGGTCATTATTTTAGGCCCGTCGCCATCATCGGTGGCGAAGGTCAACAACCGTTACAGATATAGATTAATTATTAAATGCAAATACAACAAGCGCTTTCGCGAAATGCTTAGGGGCGCAATAGATTTAAAAATGCAAAAAAATGCAACCGTTTCGGTGGATGTTAACCCCGAAACAATAATTTAAGGAACAGCACGGTGAATTTTTAATGGCTATAAGAAATATTGTAAAAAAAGGCGACGATGTTTTAAGAAAAATATGCCGCACACAGCTTAATTTTGATGACAAGCTTGCAATGATACTTGACGATATGAAGGACACTATGTACGAGGCCGACGGTGTTGGTCTTGCTGCACCGCAGGTTGGTATTCTTCGCCGTTTTTGTATAATTGATGTGGGCGATGGCTTAATTGAGCTTGTAAATCCCGTTATTATGGAGCAAAGCGGCAGCCAAATTGGGCAAGAGGGTTGCCTTTCGGTGCCAAACGAATATGCCGATGTCCAGCGCCCAATGTATGTAAAGGTTAGGGCACAGGACAGAAATGGCAACAACTTTGTGGTTGAGGGTGAGGGTTTAAAAGCCCGCGCGCTTTGCCATGAAATTGACCACCTTGACGGAATTTTATATATTGATAAGGTAAAAAGATAATGAAAATTGTTTTTATGGGCACACCTGACTATGCGGTAAAAACCCTTGAAAAGCTTGTTGAATCAGAGCATACGGTAGCGGCAGTTTTCGCTCAACCCGACAAGCCCGTGGGCAGAAAGCAGGTTTTAACACCACCGCCCGTTAAGGTTTGTGCCGAAAGCTACAATATACCTGTTTATCAGCCAAATTCGGTTAGAACGGGTGAGGCACTTGAAATTATAAACGAAATTAAACCCGACGTTATTGTGGTAGTGGCTTACGGTAAAATTTTGCCGAAAGAAATTTTAACTGCCGCAAAATACGGCTGTGTTAACGGTCACGCCTCACTTTTGCCGAAATACCGCGGTTCTGCACCGATACAGTATGCCATACTTTGTGGAGAAACTGAAACGGGTGTTACAACTCAGCTTATGGATGAGGGTATTGATACAGGCGACATATTAGAAACAGCAACTACTAAAATCGGCGATAACGAAACCGCCGAAGAGCTTTTTGAACGCCTTTCTGATATAAGCGCCGATTTAATGCTTTCTACCATTGAAAAGTTAGAAAAAGGCGAAATTACCCCCAAAAAGCAAGAAGGGGACGCCACTTATGCCCCTATTATAAAAAAGGAAATGGCACTTCTTGACTTTCAAAAACCCGCCAAAGAGCTTTTTAACGCTGTGAGGGGTTATTATTCTTGGCCCTGTGCTTACTTTTTTATGGATGGCAAGCGTATGAAGGTTATAAAAGCCGCAGTAGGCGGTAAAACCTCAATGTCGGCGGGCACTGTTGTTGGTAATAACGGTGTTTTATCTATTGCTTGCGGTGACGGTTTTGCACTTGATATTTTGGTGCTTCAAGCCGAGGGCTCAAAGGTGATGGAAGCAAAGCAATACCTTTGCGGAAAGCAAATACCGCTTGGCACAGTTGTTGGTGAATGAAATGGCAAACCCAAGAAAAATTGCTGTTTTGGCACTTAATAAAATAAATCAGCAGGGTGCGTATTCTAATATTGCGGTTAATTCCTTTTTAAAGGAAACCGATTTGACCCCCACTGACAAGGCATTTGCGACTGCTTTGATTTACGGCGTGTTAGACCGCAAAATAACCCTTGATTATGTGCTTAAAAGGTTTATTAAAACCCCACTTAAAAAGCTTTCACCCTTTGTGCTTGACACATTACGGGTGGCGGTTTTTCAAATAATGTTTATGGACAAGGTCCCCGAAAGTGCCGCTGTTAACGAGGCGGTAAAGCTTGTTAAAAATTCGAAAGACGGTAAATTTTCGGGCTTTGTAAATGGTGTTCTTCGCAATATTTTGCGTGAGGGTGATGTTTTACCAAATGATAATTCGATTCATTCTTTATCGGTTCGTTTTTCTTGCCCTGTAAAAATAATTGAAAGCTTTATTAGTGATTACGGCATTGATAACACAGTATCGCTTTTGAGTGAAGCGTTAAAGCCCGCACCGCTAACGGTTAGGGTTAACACCATTAAAACCGATGTTGATACATTTATTGGTGAAATTGGTGCCGAGTGTGAAAAAGCTACACCAGACGGTGCGGTGATTATTAAAAAGGGCATTGCGGTTGAAAATCATCCACTTTATAAAATGGGGCATTTTCACGTGCAGGATACTGCATCTCAAACGGCGGTGTCGGTGCTGTCACCCAAACCTAACGACAGGGTTTTAGATATGTGTGCCGCCCCGGGTGGCAAAAGTTTTGGGATGGCGCTTTTAATGGACAATAAGGGCGAGTTAATTTCGTGCGATATTTACGACCATAAGTGCGAGCTTATTAAAAAATCGGCTTTGCGGTTAGGTCTTGATATAATAAAACCCATCGTACAGGATGCAACTGTATATAATGCCGATTTGGGCGAATTTGACTGTGTGTTTTGCGATGTGCCTTGTTCAGGGCTTGGTATTATTAGGCGCAAGCCCGACATAAAGTATAAGGACTTTGAAGAATTTAATAATTTACCCAAAATTCAGTTAGAAATTTTGCAAAATGCCAAAAATTATTTAAAGGCGGGCGGTAAATTGCTTTATTCCACCTGTACTTTAAGAAAAGCCGAAAATGAAGAAATTATTGATAATTTTTTGGCAAGTAATAAGGATTTTGCTTTAAAATACAGTCACACCTTTATGCCGCATATCGACGGCACTGACGGTTTTTTCTGTGCACTGCTTGAAAGAATTTAAGAAAGGGGAGAACGCCTTGGATAAAATTGATATAAGGTCAATGGATGAAAACGAGCTTATAGGTTTTTTAAACGAGCTTTCACAGCCAAAATTCAGGGCGAGTCAGATTTTTAAATGGCTTCAACAGGGTGTTGAGGATTTTGATGAGATGACAAACATCCCAAAAAATCTTCGGGACATTTTAAAAGAAAAATGCTATATTGCAAAGGCCGAAATTGTTAAAAAGTATGTTTCAAAAATTGATGGCACAGTTAAATATGTTTTTGAGCTTTTTGATAAAGAATGTGTAGAATCGGTTGTTATGAAATATGAGCACGGCTATACCATTTGCATTTCTACCCAAGTTGGTTGCCGAATGGGTTGCAGCTTTTGTGCTTCGGGCATTGACGGGCTGTTTAGAAACCTAACCCCATCCGAAATGCTGGCACAAATTACCACAGCCCAGCGGGACAATAACATAAGAATTTCCAATGTTGTTATGATGGGTATGGGCGAGCCGCTTGATAATTTTGACAATTCGGTTAAATTTTTAAAGCTTGTGTCAAATGACAATGGTCTTAATATCGGGCTTCGACATATTTCGCTTTCAACCTCGGGTGTGGTTAGCAGAATTAAGGATTTAAAGGATTATAATTTCCCCATAACCCTTTCAATTTCACTTCATGCACCGAATGATGAAATAAGAAGCAGTATGATGAGGGTTAATAAAAAATGGGGGGTTGACGAGCTTTTGGCAGCTTGTTTGGAATACCAAAAGGTTACCACCCGCCGAATTTCTTTTGAATATGCTTTAATTGAAAATGTAAACGACAGTGATGCTTGTGCTGACGAGCTTGCAAAACGGCTTCGCGGTATAATGTGCCATGTTAATTTAATACCTGCAAATCCAGTTAAGGAAAATTCCTTTAAAAAGCCGGATATGAATAGAATAATTCATTTTAAAGAAAGACTTATAAAAAATGGGATTAACGCAACTGTCCGCAGAACCTTAGGTGCTGATATTGATGCATCCTGCGGTCAGTTAAGACGAAAAGTAAAGGAGGAGAATGTCTGTGAAAATTTACAGTCAAATTGACATCGGCAAAGAGCGGTCATTAAACCAAGACGCGTTTTTTGCGGGTGAAATTTCACAGGATATTGCATTTGCTGTTGTGTGTGACGGTATGGGCGGTGCAAACGCAGGTGATGTTGCCAGTCAAACTGCCGTTAAAATAATCAGCGAATATATTATCAATTCTTACCGCAAAAAAATGTCGATAGGGGATTTTACCAAGATTTTAAAAAATGCCCTGACAAGTGCCAATATCACACTTTTTGATATGGCATCAAAGGATGAAAACTTAAAAGGAATGGGAACAACTGCGGTTGTGGTTGTTATAAAGGGTAACGAAGTGGCCTATGCCCATGTTGGTGACAGCCGACTTTATCTTATAACTGATGAAATTACCCAAATAACCCGTGACCATTCGATAGTTCAAACCCTTATCGAATCGGGTGAAATTACCCCGGAGGATGCCGTTAAGCACCCACGAAAGAATGTAATTACCCGTGCGCTTGGTGCTATGGAGGATGTGGCGGTTGACACAGGTGAAATGGTTTTAGGCGAAGGTCAAACTCTTTTACTTTGCACTGACGGTCTTACAAATTTTGCGCCCAGTGACGCTATACTTAAAACATTTAAAGAAAACGACATTAGTTTTGTGCCCGAAATGCTTGTTAACCTTGCAAATGCGGGCGGTGGCGGTGACAACATAACTGTTGTTACACTCACCAAGTAATGAAAGGATGAATTTTATGGATAAGTATGTAGGTAAACGCCTTGACGGCAGATATGAAATACGCGAAATCTTGGGCGAAGGCGGTATGGCCCGCGTTTATAAGGCATTTGATAACCAAGAAAACCGTATGGTTGCCATTAAAATTTTAAAAGACGAATTTTTGTCAAACGATGAATTTTTGCGCCGTTTTAAAAATGAATCTAAAGCCATTGCAATGCTTTCACACCAAAACATTGTAAATGTTTATGATGTTTCCTTTGGCGACCTTATTCAGTATATTGTTATGGAATATATCGAGGGCATTACCCTTAAAGAATATATCGAAAATGAAGGCAGTCTTCGTTGGAAGGATGCTGTTCATTTCACTATCCAAATTCTTAAGGCGCTTCAACACGCACACGATAAGGGCATTGTTCACCGCGATGTTAAGCCCCAAAATATTATGGTTTTGGCTGACGGCACAATTAAGGTTACTGACTTCGGTATTGCCCGTTTTTCGCGCAGTGACCAACGTACTATTACCGATAAGGCAATTGGCTCGGTGCATTATATCAGTCCCGAACAGGCAAGGGGCGAAAAGACCGATGAAAAAACCGATATTTATTCGGTTGGTGTAATGCTTTATGAAATGCTTACAGGCAAATTGCCTTTCCAAGCTGAAAGTGCTGTGTCGGTTGCAATTATGCAGTTACAGCGTGACCCGCAGTTACCAACCGAAATTAACGCTTCAATTCCTTTGGGACTTGAACAAATCACAATGCACGCAATGCAAAAAAGTCAAGATAAGCGTTATCAAACTGCATCTGAAATGCTTTGTGATTTAGGTAATTTCCGAAAAGACCCATCAATGTCCTTTAATTATAATTATTTCGTTGATGATTCACCAACACGCTTCGTGGGCGGTGTTGTTGATACACCCGAAGAAAAAGCGCCGAAGAAGACCACCGCACAAAAAGAGAAAAGCGGTATTTTACCAATTTTAACAGGTATTGCCATTGCGTTGGTATTAGCAATACTTGTTTTGGGCGGTATCTTTTTGTTTGATTTTTTCAGCGTCGATGCTACTGATAATATCCCAACCCCTAAATTTATTGGTCAAAAGCTTGAAGACATTAAGAAGAACGAGCAGTATGAAATCGACTTCAACTTTAAGGAAGAGTGGGGTCACAATGCTGACTATGCTTACGGTATTGTTTATGAGCAGTCGATTAAAGAGGGCAATAAGGTTAAGTCTGATACTGATATAACTCTTTATATAAGTATGGGACCAAAAACCAAAAAGGTAAACGATGTTACCGACAAGACCGAATCTGCTGCATTTAGTGAGCTTGAAGCCAACGGCTTTAAGGTTTTAATTACCGAAATGGCAAGTGACGAGTACGAGGCGGGTCATGTTATCCGTACCGAGCCCGAACGCTATACCACTGTTGCCGAGGGTGCAACTGTAACTATCTTTGTTTCAACAGGTAAACCAACCGTTTTAATTGATGTTCCCAATGTTGTGGGCGAGCCGCTTGAACAGGCAAGAGAAAAGCTTCAAGACGCTAAATTGCTTGTAACTGTTGAAGAGGTTGATATTGCTTGGAACCAAAAATATCAGCCAAAGGGTTATGTAATTAGCCAAACACCTGATTCAACAAGCAAGAAAATCCCCGAAGGCACTGAAATTAAGCTTTATGTAAGTAAGGGCACATACAAGGCAGACCTTGATATTGCGCTTCCCGAAAATTATGAAAAGCAAATTTGCACGGTTTCCCTTTGGACTGATGACGGCCGAGAGCTTATGACTAGTGAAAAGCTTGATTTCACAAAGGTTAGCACTTACACCTTTAAAAATGTGGTTTCAACCTCAAAAACTGCAGAATATGTTGTTAAAATCACCCCTGAAAATGAAGCATCGCTTGATTATATGTTTATTTCGGTTAATTTCCGTGCAAGTTCAAAAGCTGAATTGGTTAGCACAACCTATTACGGAACAGGATTTTTTAATTTATGGTAGGCATTATTATTAAGGCGCTTTCGGGTTTTTATTATGTTGAAAGCGATGATGTAATATATGAATGTAAAGCAAGGGGAAGCTTTCGTAAAAGCGGGCTTTCCCCCTTGGTTGGCGATAGGGTAGAGTTTGAAATTACAGACGGGGCAAAAGGTGTTGTAAACAGCATATTAGACCGCAAAAATATCTTACTGCGTCCCAATGTTGCAAACATTGATAAGCTTTTTATTGTGTCATCATTTCAAACCCCTGCGCCTAATTCCTTTATAATTGATAAAATCAGCGCTATTGCGGTTTATAATAATATTGAGCCCATAATTGTTTTTAACAAATGCGATATGGGCGATTTTTCCCACTGGCTTAAAATTTATAAAAATGCGGGCTTTAAAGTATTTGTGGTTTCTGCCCAAACGGGTGAAGGTATTGATGAGCTAAAAGCCGAGCTTAAGGATTCAATAAGCGCCTTTACGGGAAATTCGGGTGTTGGAAAATCAAGCATATTAAACCGACTTTTTGGTGAAAGCGTTATTAAAACGGGCGAGGTAAGCGAGCATTTGGGCCGCGGCAGACACACCACCCGCCATATTGAAGCATATACACTTTCCTTTGGTGGTTATGTGGTTGATACTCCCGGTTTTTCGGCCTTTGAAACCCAAACCAATGACTACCGTTTTAAAGAGCTTTTGCCCGAACTTTTTCCCGATTTTAAGGATAATATTTACAACTGCCGTTTTACCTCCTGCACCCATACAAAAGAGTCGGGCTGTGCGGTAATTGAGGCGGTAGAAAAGGGCGAAATTGAAAAAACCCGTTTCGAGTCATATTTGCAATTATTTGACGAATTAAAAGATTTAAAGCCCTGGGAGGCAGTAAATCGCAAAAATAAGTAACATTTTTACTTTCCCACGATATAATAT
>CAMFSU010000006.1 GCA_945983355.1 uncultured Clostridia bacterium
AAAACCGCCATTTTGTTGCTGTAAGCTTACAAAATTTAATATTTAATTTTGTTTCTTATGTGAAGGGTTGGAATTAAATATTAAGGAGGTTTTAAAAATGTTAAAAGCAAATATTTTTAAAAATGGCGAAATTGTTGTTGATAGTAATACCGTTTCTGATAGTATCAATTTTGATATTATTAAGTTTTATTTTCCGCAAAGTTGGGATGGGCTTACTAAAACCGTAGTATTTTCTAATGCCGACAAAACGCTTAATGTTATCTTGGATGATACTAACGAATGTTTTATTCCGCACGAGGTTATTACCGAGCCGGAATTTACTGTTTCGGTGTTTGGCGTTAAAGACGATGTTCGTGCGACGACATCGCGTGGCACAGTAAAAGTTTTGCAAAGTGGTTATGATTTGGGCGATGCACCAAAAGAACCCACACCAACAGAATACGAGCGAATTATTTCACTTGTTACTGAAACAAAAGAAATTGCACAGTCGGTGCGAGATGATGCTGACAGTGGCGCACTTAAAGGTGAAAAGGGTGATACAGGCCCGCAAGGTGAAAAGGGTGAGCCGTTTGAGTATTCGGATTTTACTACCGAACAGTTGGTGGCACTTCGCGGACCAAAAGGAGAAAAAGGTGATACAGGCCCTAAAGGTGAAAAAGGCGAGCCCTTTAAGTATAGTGATTTTACTGCTGAAGAATTGGAAAACCTACGCGGTCCGCAAGGCGAAATAGGCGAAATGGGACCCAAAGGTGAGAAGGGTGAAGACGGCAGTAACTATATTTTAACCGATAACGATAAACAGGAAATAGCCAATATCATAAATGCTTCTATTGTAGATGGGAACGAGGTGGCTTATTGATGGCTAATGTATTTATTGAAAATGCAACACTACAAAATATAGCCAACGCAATACGAAACAAAACGGGTAAAACCGAAAAAATGTTACCCGCCGAAATGCCTGTTGAAATTGAAAGTATTGAAGTAGGCGGTGGCGGTGATAATTACTACGATACTTTTTGGGACGAATACCAACAAAACGGAAATAGAGCTGATTATTACGGTGCATTTTCTCGTTATGGTTGGAATGATGTAACATTTAAACCAAAATATGATATTGTGCCAACAAATGCACACGATATGTTTTTACAATGCAAGATTACCGATTTAGAAAAAGCAATGGGCGATAAAAAGTTTGACTTTTCAAAAATGCAAGTGGGTACAAGTGTTTTTAATGGTTCTACAATAACAGTTATCCCCGAACTTAATTACTCGGGTAATAGTTGGTTTAGAAGTTGTAGTGCATTGGAAACTATACGAAAAATTATTTCCACCGAAAACACTGATTACACAAATGCTTTTGTCGGTTGTTCTAAATTGGCAAACATAACTTTCGAAGGTGTTATAGGCAACGATATAAGTTTTATATCAAGCTCATTATTAAGTGTTGAAAGCATAAACAATATTATTGCTTGTCTTAAAGATTTAACAGGGCAAACCGCTAAAACATTAACTTTTCACAACACAGTTGGTAGCAACCTAACTGACACACAAAAAGCAACCATAACCGCTAAAAATTGGACTTTGGTTTATTAAGAGGTGATTAGATGAAAACCGATAAAATTACTCAAATTATTTTAACAGCAGACGAAGGCAAATATTTAACCAATGGCGAAACCTTTGGCAAAACTGTTGTATTGCCCGAAAATGCAAACCCTAATGAGTGGTATGAAATAAGTGATGCCGATTATGAGGCAATTCAAAATGCCGAGGAGGTGAGTGAATAATGGAATATAAAAACCCTGTATTAAAAAAAGGAAAACACAAGGTTACAAGCCCATTTGGTATGCGTACAATTTTCGGTAAACGCTCAATGCACAACGGCATTGATTTGGTAGGCGAGGGCTCATCCCTTGATTATATAATCGCATTTGCTGACGGCATTGTTAAAATTTCAAAATATTCATCATCAGCGGGTGAATATGTCGAAGTTAACCACGGCAACTGCTATACACGCTATTTACATATGAAAAAGGGCAGTCGCACCGTAAAGGTGGGACAAGCCGTTAAAAAAGGGCAGGTGCTCGGTTACATGGGTGCTACAGGTAATGTAACAGGCGCGCATCTTCACTTTGATATCAAAATCAACAACGAATTTGTCGACCCGGCGCCATATCTTAAAGGCGAAAAGGAATTTAATAAAGCGGATTTCAATGTCGTTAGAGAATGGCAGGTATCGGCTATATTAGACGGTTTTGAGTTTCCTAAATTTGGTGCTGATGGAAAATGGGGAGCCGAATGCGAGGGTGTTGCTAAAAAAGCTGTTTGCAAAAAGCGAATTGGCTATAAATACCCATACCTTACAAAGCTTGTGCAGAAAGCGGTAGGTGTAAAGGTTGACGGCAAATTTGGAAAAGATACAAAAAATGCGGTCATTCTTTATCAAAGAAATAATGGCTTAAAGCCCGACGGCTGTGTTGGTGTAAACACTTGGAAAAAGATTTTGGGGGTAAAATAATGAAAAACGAAAAATTTTTAAAATGGTTAAAAGCGGCGGGTATACGCGCGCTTAAAACTATGGCCGAAACAGCACTTGCGCTTATTGGCACAAACACAATAGGTATTACCGATGTGGATTGGCTTGGTCTTTTAAGTGCTTGCGCACTTTCTGGTGTAGTTACAATACTTACTTGTATTAAGGGCTTACCCGAAGTTAAATAAAAAAACAAAAACCACTTGGAGTTTTGCTCCAAGTGGTTTTGCTTTAAAGTAATTCTTTAATAATTTCAGCACTGCTTTTTTGTGATAAAAGTGCAGGTGGAATATCAAAAACGGTTTTACAGCCGCTTTCACTCTTTTGATTTAAGCGGTATGCCGCGCGGGCATAAGCCACTAAAACACTTGCTGTAAATTCGGGGTTTGAATCAAGTTTTAAACTGTATTCAATAATATGGGTGTTTTCGCCTTGCCAACCGGTTTTGCCGCTTCTGATAACTGTACCACCGTGTGGAAGTGAAGAGTGTTCACGCTTCATTTCTTCCATTGTTATGAAGTGCACGGTTGTGTCATAATCGGCGAAATAGTTAGGCATTTCTTTGATTTGCTTTTCAATTAACGCCTTGTCAGCATTATCATCTGCCACAACAAAGCAAACGCGTGTGTGTTTTTGGCGGGTTGTAAGTGTTGGGTTTTCGCCCTTTCTTACACTTTCTACCGCTTTATCAACCGGTACGGTATATTGGCGGGCGTCGATGACGCCATCGATGCGTCTTATTGCGTCAGAATGGCCTTGGCTAACGCCCTTGCCCCAAAAGGTATAATCATTACCGTTTGGTAACACAGCATTTGCATAAAGGCGGTTAAGTGAAAACATACCGGGGTCCCAACCAACCGAAATAATACCGATTTTGCCACTAATTTGAGCGTTTTTATCAACGTTTTCAAAATGCTCGGGTATTTTAGCATGTGTATCAAAGCTATCAATAACATTAAAATATTTAACATATTCGGGGGTTTGCACCGGCAAATCAGTTGCACTGCCACCGCAAATAATTAAAACATCAATTTCATCTTTTTTACTTACAAGTTCGTCAATGTGGCAAACTGTAGCACTTTCGGTTAAAATTTTAACTGTTTCGGGTGAGCGACGGGTGAATACGTATGAAAGCTTCATATCATTTGTGTTTTTAATTGCACATTCAACACCGCGACCTAAATTTCCGTATCCCAAAATTGCTATGTTAATCATAATATCACTTCCAAGGTTAAATTATATTATAAATATAACATACTGTCAATTATTTATTTCAACTTTTTTAGCCCTAAAAAGTCGTGCTTCTTCGGGATTATGGGTGATGAGAATAACGGTTTTATCTTGTGTAAATTCTTTTATGCAGTTAATGGTTAGTTCTAAATTCTTTTCATCAATGCCGTTAAATGCCTCATCCAAAATGAGTATATCAAAAGGCACGGACAATGCCCTTGCAATAGCGGCACGCCGCTTCATACCGCCCGAAAGGGAAGATGGGTATGAATTTTCGGTTTCCCCAATGCCAAGCGCCAAAAGAATTTCTTTGGCTTTTTGTTTGTCACCGCCGACAAGCTCAATATTTTGCATAATAGTATAAAACGGCAAAAGGCGGTTTTCTTGAAAAACAACCGACGGTGTCATACCACCAAGGTCGATTTCTCCGCTATTGGCTTTTAAAAGCCCTAAAATAAGCTTTATAAGTGTGGTTTTACCGCAACCTGACGGACCTGACAGCCAAATTTTTTCACCATTTTCAATGCTGAGCGAGAAGTTATTTATTACCAGCTTTTCGCCGAAGGAAAAGGAAAGGTTTTTAATTTTTAGCATTTGAAACCCTCCTAACCACATGTTTTAAAACAATTTCTAAAATGATTGAAAGCAAGGCCACCACAACAGTAATTGCAAACACTGCGGGCATATCATAATAGTTTTTGTTGTCGTTTAAAAGTGTGCCTAATGCAAGTTGTGGTCGGCAGATAACCTCGGCTGCAATGCCTGACTTCCACGCAAAACCAAGCGCTGTAAGGCAAGAGGTGAGAAGTGTTGGTATTATAAACGGCAATTTTATTTTAAAGAAAACTGCCCAAAAAGAAAGTTTATATACCTTGCTAAGTTCAAGAAATTTGTCATCAATACCCGCAAGGGCGGTTTGGGTTGTCGACCAAATCATTGGTAACACCATTAAAAAAGCAATAAATATTGGCATTTCATTGCTTTCAAAGGAATAGAAAGCAAGTATTATAAACGAAGCCACAGGTACAGCCCTTATAACCTGCATAGCGGGTTTGGTTATATCGTTAAAAAGCGAAAACTTATTTGCGGCAATGCCACCCAAAAAACCAACCGTAACGCCCAAAATAAAGCCGATAATTATGCGAGAAATCGACTTAAATACTGCAAGATAAAATTGCTCGGTTTGACAAAGGACGAACAATGCCTTTAAGGTTTCAAGCGGTGTGGGTATTAGAAAATTATCGTTAATAATTATGGCAATTACCTGCCATATTAACACCCAAACTGCTAATATGGCAGTGCTTTTTAATGTTTTCTTAATCAAGTTAGTTTACTCCGTAATAGAAATCATCAGCGGGCAAATTAAAGCCAATGCTTTTTGCGTTTTCTCTGAAAAGAAAATCAAGATATGCAGAAAGGTTTGCTTTCATGGTTTTGCCGTCCTGATAAACAATATTGCAAAGGGGAATTGCTTTTTTAGCAACCGCTGCAGGAGCAATAATTTTATATTTTTCACAAAGTGCAGCGGTACCTTCAAGGTCGCTGTTTGCTTTATCAATTGATTCTTTATATTCTTTAAGGAATTCCTTAACGGCCTCCGGATTTGTATCGGCATATTCTTTTCTAACAATAATGCAACCCATTGTAAGCGCTTCTGCGTGGAGTTTGTTCCATTCGTCATTTATGTTGATAACAATTTTTGCACCCTCAACATTGGCGGTAATATTGGTAGCAACAGGTTGTGGAGCCACAACTACTGCCTTTTCGTTTTGCTTCATTTTTACAACAAGCTCTTGCGGTTGGTTTACAAATTCAATTTTAACATCTTTACCTACTGTAAGGCCATAGTTTTCAATGATATTGCTTATGATATATTCAGGGTTGGCACCTTGACCGGTAGAATAAATTGTAAGGCCCTTAAGGTCATCAATAGAGTCGATATCATAACCCTTTGTAACAATATTCAAAACGCCCAATGTGTTAACGGCTAAGACTTGAACGCCGCCGTTTGTTGCGTTGTAAAGGGTTGAAGCAAGGTTAGTTGCAACTGCGGCAATATCTGCTTCGCCGTTTTTAATTTTAGCAACTATTTCATCGTTATTTGCGGCCAAAGCAATATTATAATTTAAAGTACCGTCCTTGTCTTCGGCCTTTTGCATAAGGTTGGCAAGACCAACACCGGTAGGCCCTGCAATACGGTAAATGTTGCAGGAAACTTCTTTTAAATTAATTTTAGTTTTGCAGGCGGCAAAACTGAAAATCAAACAAACTACCATTAAAATACTAATTACTTTTTTCATTTTTAATCACCTTTATATAATTATTTTCTTTTATAATATAGCCGCTTTTTTCAAGGTCACTTAAAGCCCTGTAAAGCGAAGCACGGCTTATGCCAAGCGTTTTTGAAACAAGCGACATATTTTTGAAATTTAAAATTTCACCATTTTTATCTGCAAGTGAGGTTAGGTATTTAAAAACGGTGTTTTCAGTACCGGATGAAGACACGACATTAAGCTTTTTGTTTAAAAACCTTATTTTTTCCGACAAGAAGGTAATGTAATTTACTGCTGTTTGGGGATATTTTTCAAAAAGTGCTAAAAGCTCGTTTTCGGCGACAAATAGAACCTCTAAATCAGTTTTGGCGGTAATGGTGCTTATGTAATGTTCGCTACTTCCAAAAACTGCTGCTGCCCCAAAGGACATACCTTTTTCAAAGGTTTTTAAATGGGTTTCGTTTTGATTATCGGCTTTTGCGACCGCCACGCCCTTTAAAATGTGGCCAATAGCGTTTGAAAATTGTTGGTTGCTGTAAACAATATCACCCTTTTTAAACAAAACGGGTTGCGAAAAATTTGAAATAATTCCAACTTTTTCGGTTTTTTCAAGCCCATTTAGCAAGAAAAAATCATCATATTTCAATAATTAACACCCCCCGAAAAGTGTTTCATTTGATACACTTTATTATATTATACCATATATTTCTATCGTGTCAATATATAAAATGTAAAACTTTGTAAAAAATAAAAAAAGTACTTGACAAATTATCCCTTGTTCGTTATAATATACAAGTCGCTTTAAGTTATGGCTGTATAGCTCAGTTGGCTAGAGCAT
>CAMFSU010000007.1 GCA_945983355.1 uncultured Clostridia bacterium
AAGTGATGTTAAAAAGCTTATGGCTGAAATACAAAAAATTGTAAAGGAAAACGACGGGGTAGAGTTAGAGCCCGAAGTGATTTTTGTTGGAAAAGAATAATGGAAAAACTAATTGAAAAATTTAACGAGCTCAATATTAAAGGTATGCCAAAGCTTTCAAGGCTTTACGGTCATAAGGGTGATTTTGTAAATATTCAATGTAAATTGCCCAATGGCCAAACAGCCAAAATTTTAGACGATAATAAAATGTATTACATTGCTGAATTGCCAAAAGAAAACAGTGACCGTTGTTTTGGGCTTGTTACCGATAAAAAGCAGCTGGTTGTGTTTGAATATGGTGAGGGCGGTAAGGATGCCGAGCTTGTTATTTGGAAGAGGATATAAAAATGTCTTTTTGCGCTGATGTTAAAAATGAACTTTTAAATATAAGACCTGCCACCTGTTGTAAACCGTCATACATATATGGTTTTATGCTTTTTGGCAGGTCTTTTTCAATAAAAAGAATAGCACTTCAAACAGGTAACGAAAATGTTGCCAAGGCCTATGCCGACCTAATTAAATATAATTATGGGGCAGATGTCAAAATCACCTGTGGCGGCAGTAAAAGGCCGACCTATAGGGCAGAGGTTGAGTCACAGGCCGACCGCCTTAAAATTTTGGCTTTAATTGATTTTGGCATAAATGAAACGGTTATCGACCGCAGCTTGTTTTTGCGGGACTGTTGCCCCCAAAGCTTTATTCGTGGCGCTTTTTTGGCGAGTGGCAATATTAACGACCCCGAAAAAGAATACCGTGCTGAATTTTCGGTTAAAAATGAAGCACTTGCCAATGATTTGGACAACCTTTTGCAGCAGTATGACATTTTTATGAAAAAAACCAAAAGGGGAACGGCTACTGTACTTTACACTAAGGACAGCAGTATGATTGAGGACCTTTTAACCCTTATGGGTGATACTAACCGCACACTTGAAATTATGGATGCTAAAATAATGAAAAGTGTTAAAAATAAAATTAACCGCCAACGAAATTGCGATAATGCAAATATCACCAAAACGGTTGAAGCATCCTTAAAACAGCGAAAGGCCATTGAATATTTAGAAAAGGCCGACCGACTTTATAGCTTGCCGCAAGAGCTTTTAGATGCGGCACTTCTTCGCAAAAACAATCCCGAAGCAACGCTTAAAGAGCTTTGCAAAATTTCTTCAACACCCATTACAGTTTCGGGACTTAATCATAGATTTAATAAGATTATTGAGATTTATGAATTAAGCCTTCCCCTTGAGGGGAAGGTGTCACGAAGTGACGGATGAGGTGTCGAATGAACACTACTAATAATCCCAAATTAACTCGTAATTCGCAGGAACTTCGTCGAAATATGACACGACATGAAAAGCGTTTATGGTATGACTTTTTAAAAGGATTATCGGTAAATTTTAATCGTCAAAAGGTCATAGGGTGTTATATTGCTGACTTTTATTGTGCATCAGCAAGAGTGATAATTGAACTTGACGGCTCTCAACATTATGAACCACTTGGCATACAAAATGATAAGGCAAGAGATGAATATTTTAAAAACTTAGGTTTAACTGTTTTGCGATATTCGAATTATGATATAGATAATAATTTTAGAGGTGTTTGTGAGGATGTTTTGAGGCATATTACCACCTCATCCACCGCAAGCGGTCCCCCCTTCCCCTCAAGGGGAAGGCATTAATGAAATTTACGAACAAAGTCAATAATTACGAATTACGCATTACGCATTATTAAAATGGAGGGATGGCAATAATGAATTTTACGCATTTACATGTGCATACCGAATATAGTTTACTTGACGGCTGCGCCCGTATTAAAAAGCTAATAGACCGTGCGGCAGAGCTTGGTCAAAAAAGTATTGCCATCACCGACCACGGCGTTATGTACGGGGTTATTGATTTTTATAAATATGCCGTTCAAAAAGGTGTAAAACCAATTATCGGGTGTGAGGTTTATGTTGCTTCTCGTTCCCGTTTTGATAAGCAAAAGGGACTTGACGGTTACACCCATTTGGTGCTTTTGTGCAAGGATAACGAGGGTTACCAAAACCTTATAAAATTAGTGTCGGCCGGCTTTACCGAAGGTTTTTATTCAAAGCCCCGCGTCGACCACGAGCTTATTAAAAAATATTCAAAGGGTTTAGTTTGCTTATCCGCTTGCTTAGCGGGTGAAATCCCCCGCGCGTTAATGAACGGTGATTATGAAAAGGCAAAGGAAACAGCGCTTTTTTATAAGTCGGTCTTTGGGGAGGATTTTTACCTTGAAATTCAAGACCACGGCATAGCCGAGCAACAGCTTGTAAACCCGCAAATTATTCGCATTGCAAACGAATGTGATATACCTCTTGTTGCAACAAACGATGTGCATTATATAAATGACAGCGATTATAAAATGCACAAGGTTTTGGTGTGTATTCAAACTGCCACTAAAATAACCGATGATAATATTTTAGAATTTAAAACTAATGAATTTTATTTGAAAAGCTATGAGCAAATGGCCGCTCTTTTTGGTGATGTGCCCGAGGCACTTGAAAACACAAATAAAATTGCCGAAAAGTGCAATGTTACCTTTGAATTTGGCAAAATTAAGCTGCCGCATTTTGAAATTGGCGAGCAGGACCACTTTGAATATTTTAAAGAAAAATGCTTTAGTGGGCTTTATAAAATTTACGGTCTAAACCCTGCAAAAGAGTATATTGACCGCTTGAATTATGAGCTTTCGGTTATAAACAAAATGGGATATGTTGACTACTTTTTGATAGTAGCCGACTTTGTAAATTATGCAAAAAATCACAATATTCCCGTGGGTCCGGGGCGTGGCTCGGGTGCGGCGTCACTTGCGGCATACTGCGTGGGAATTACAGGTATTGACCCCATTAAATATGATCTTTATTTTGAACGCTTTTTAAACCCCGAGCGTGTTTCAATGCCCGACTTTGATATTGATTTTTGCTATGTAAACCGCCAAAAAGTAATTGATTATGTAATTGAAAAATATGGTGAAGACCACGTTTCGCAAATTGTTACCTTTGGTACAATGGCGGCGCGTGCCGCTATACGCGATGTTGGGCGTGCGCTTGATATACCATATGCCCTTTGTGACAAGGTGGCAAAGCTTGTACCGCAGTCGGTGGGTATGACCATTGACCGTGCACTTGAGGGCGGAAAAGAGCTTCGCGAGCTATATGAAAACGATACGCAAGTTCGGGAGCTTATCGATATGGCAAGACAGCTTGAGGGTACACCTCGCCACGCATCTACCCACGCGGCAGGTGTCGTTATTTCGGACAAGCCGATAGCGGAATATGTACCCCTTGCAGTTAACGATGAAGCCACAGTTACACAGTTTACAATGACCTCGCTTGAAGAGTTAGGTCTTTTGAAAATGGACTTTTTGGGGCTTCGCAACCTAACTGTTATTGCCGATACCGAAAAATACATTAGGGAATTCAACCCCGATTTTGATATTGAAAAAATACCCCTTGACGATTGTCAAACATATAATATGATGGCAAGGGGCAGAACGCTTGGCGTGTTTCAGTTTGAATCGGACGGTATGAAAAATGTTCTTCGTCAGCTAAACCCCGAAAGCATTGAAGATTTAACGGCGGTTTTGTCGCTTTACCGACCCGGTCCTATGGACTCAATACCAAAATATATTGAAAACCGCCACAACCCCGAAAAAATTAAATACGATATCCCTGCACTTAAGGATATTTTAAGCGTTACCTACGGCTGTATTGTTTATCAGGAACAGGTAATGCAGGTCTTTAGAAAGCTTGGCGGGTATTCGCTCGGCCGTGCGGATATTGTGCGTCGTGCAATGGCAAAGAAAAAGCACGATGTAATGAAAAAAGAAAAGCAATTTTTCCTTTACGGTGAAAAGGATGAAAACGGTAATATTATAAGCGAGGGCGCTTTGGCTTTTGGCATAAGTGAAGAGGCGGCAAATAAGATTTTTGACCAAATGTCAAGCTTTTCATCCTATGCATTTAATAAAGCCCACGCCTGTGCATATTCCTTTGTGGCATACCGCACGGCATATCTTAAATGCCATTATCCGTCGCAGTATTTTTCGGCACTAATGACAAGTATGATGGATTCGTCCCTTAAAATTTCGCAATATACTGCCGAATGTCAAAAAATGGGCATTAAAATTTTGCCCCCGTCGGTTAACCACAGTACAAACTGCTTCACGCCCGAGGGTGATAACATTCGTTTTGGTCTTTTGGCAGTCAAAAATTTAGGGCTTTCTATTATAGAGCGTATTGTTTCTGAGCGTGAGCGAAACGGCAAATACACTTCGTTTTATGATTTTTGCCTTCGTAATTATTCGCGCGAATTTAACCGCAAGGCAGTTGAGGGGCTTATAAAAAGCGGTGCGCTTGACTGCGTATCACAAAACCGCCGTGAAATGCTTTATAATATTGATGGTGTTATGGCGGCAGTAGAAAGTGAAAAGCGCTTTTCAGCACAGGGTCAGCTTAATTTGTTTGGCGAAATGGATATGCCAAACGCCTATGAAATGGTGAGTGTGCCCGAAATGTCACGCGAAATGCGGCTTTCAATGGAAAAAGAGTCAACAGGCCTTTACCTTACGGGGCACCCAATGGATGAATTTGCTGACTTTTTGAAAAACGCAAAATATGAAAAGCTTAAAGATGTGGCGGCAGGTAAATACCCCGACGGCAAGCGTGTTACGGTTGCAGGCATAATAGACGGTGTAAAGGTGCGACAGCTTAAAAACAATAACCTTTTATGCACCGCACAGATTGAGGATATGACCTCGTTTGTGAACGTTACAATTTTTTCAAACGCTTACACCACCTTTAAGCCTTTAATAACCGACACAAAACCCATTATTTTAACGGGGCGAATTGCTGAAAGGGAAGACCGCGATGTTGAAATTGTGGTAGAAAAAATTGAGGCAATACCCGAAAATTTAAAGGGTAATACTGCCCCCAAAATTAAAACAGGGCTTTATTTAAGGGTTAAAAGTGCCGAAAGTGAGGATTTTACAAAAATTAAAGCAATTTTGTCACAGCACAAGGGGAATACACCTGTTTTCATTGTTTGCGAGGACACAGGAAAACGCCTTGCAGCGCCCCAAAGTCTTTATGTAAAATTTGGCGATGAATTAAACAAAAAGCTTGTTGAAGTTTTGGGCGAAAATAATGTGAAAAATTTTTGTTGAAAAATAACACTTTTTGGTATATACTATATAATACTTGATTTTTAAAAGTTCTTTTTGGAGTTGATTTATATGAAAACTATCGGTGTACTTACCAGTGGCGGTGACGCCCCCGGTATGAACGCGGCCGTTCGTGCAGTTGTAAGAACAGCTATTGCAAACGGTATGACCGTTAAGGGTATACGTCGCGGTTATAACGGCCTTATGGAAGATGATATTATTGATTTGGGCGCTCGTGATGTATCTGATATTATACAGCTTGGCGGTACAATGCTTTACAGTGCAAGAAGTACCCGCTTTAAAACTGAAGAGGGTATGGCAGATGCTATTGCAACCTGTAAAAAGCACGGTATTGAGGGTATTGTTGTAATCGGTGGTGACGGCTCTTTCAGAGGTGCTCGTGATTTATCTCTTCGTGGCATCCCCTGTGTTGGTATTCCCGCAACAATTGATAATGATATTGCATCTACTGAATATACAATCGGCTTTGATACCGCAATGAATACAGTTATCCAAATGGTTGACCGCTTGCGTGACACCTGCGACTCACATGCGCGTTGCAGCGTGGTTGAGGTTATGGGCAGACGTGCAGGCCACATTGCGCTTCGCACAGGTATTTCGGTTGGCGCAACAGCGATTTTAGTGCCCGAACACAACAATACTGTTGATGATGTTATTGAAAAAATCAAAGCTACCCGTAAGCTTGGTAAAAAGCACTTTATCGTAATGGTTGCCGAAGGTGTTGGCGGTGTTGATGCAATGGCCAAGAAAATTGAGGAAGTTACCGGCATCGAAACCAGAGGAACTGTTTTAGGCCACGTTCAACGCGGTGGCAGCCCAACTGTTCGCGACCGCGTAATTGCCACCCAAATGGGTTATGAAGCTGTTTGCCTTTTGAAAAAGGGTATTGGCAACCGTGTTGTTGCTTACAAGCTTGGCAAAATTGAAAATTACGATATTTATGAAGCACTTAATATGAAAAAGGGCTTTGATGAATATATGTATAATGTTGCTGATGTAACATCAATATAATTATAAAAAAGAGCCGTTTCGGCTCTTTTTTAGTAAATGAGGAAAATTATGGAAAAAGTTTTAGTCGGTATGAGCGGGGGAGTAGACTCCTCAGTTACGGCGGCACTTTTAAAAAATGACGGGTATGAGGTTTTGGGCCTTACCTTGAATCTTTTTGGGAATGATGAAACGGCATCAATTGATGCAAAGTCGGTTTGCGATGCTTTGGAAATTGAGCATAAAACCGTCGACCTCAAAAACGAATTTAAGGCACTTGTTATTGATGATTTTATAAGTGAATATATAAACGGCCGCACCCCAAACCCTTGTATTGTTTGCAATAAAAAAATTAAGTTTGGTGAAATGCTTAATTTGGCCGATAAATTTGGCTGTGATAAAATTGCTACAGGCCATTATGCGAAAATTATTCAAAAAGATGGCCGTTATTTGCTTTTTAAGGCGGACGATAAGGCAAAGGACCAAAGCTATGTGCTTTATTGCTTAAACCAAGAACAGCTGTCCCGCGTTTTATTGCCCCTTGCAATTCACTCTAAAACCGAGGTGCGTGAGGTTGCTGATTCGCTTAATTTGTTAAACGCAAATAAAAAAGACAGTCAGGACATTTGCTTTGTACCTGACGGAGATTATGCCGCTTTTATTGAAAAAACAGCCGATTTTGTGTCAAAAGCGGGCGATTATCTTGATATAAACGGCAAGGTTTTAGGAAAGCACAAGGGTGTTATTCGTTACACTATTGGGCAAAGAAAAGGGCTTGGTATTGCCCTTGGAAAGCCCGCCTTTGTAATAAGCAAAAGCCCAGAAACAAATCAGGTGGTAATAGGGGATGAGGAGCATCTTTTTTACAAAAGGGTTTATGTTGAAAATGTAAACTTTATCCCATTTGATACACTTGAAAAAGAAATGAAAGTGTGCTGTAAGCTTCGTTATCGCCATACCGAACAGCCCGCGGTTATTAAGCCGTATAAAAATGGCGTTTTGGTGGAATTTGAAGCGCCGCAGCGTGCGCCAAGCGCTGGACAGTCGGCAGTTTTTTACGATGGTGAAATGGTTGTCGGCGGTGGCGTAATTGTTGGCGGCATAGAATAAATTTTAAAGGCATATCCTTTTATAGAAGATATAAAAGGGTGTGCTTTTTTGTTTAAGTTTTTTAAAGTTTTTTTAAGCGGTATTTTAATTATTTGTTTATTTACAATGGTGGTTTTTGCGACTACGGTTTCAAGCGAGTGTGATTTGACCGATATAAATGTGCCGATTGACACAAAGGTTGAAAATTCAGCTATCGGACAAAAGCTTAATATAAAGGCAAAGTCGGTTATTTTAATGGAGCCCAAAACCGGCACAATTTTATACGAAAGCAACAGTGATGAAAAATTGGCGCCGGCATCTATCACTAAAATAATGTCACTGTTACTTGTAATGGAGGCCATTGACCGGCAGGACATAACCCTTGAAACTGTGGTTACCGCAAGTGAGCACGCTTGCAGTATGGGCGGTTCACAAATCTGGCTTGAACCAAACGAAACAATGACGGTGCACGAGCTTTTAAAGGCAACGGTTATTGCATCGGCAAATGATGCCTGTGTGGCACTCGGCGAGCTTATCGCGGGCAGTGAGGAGGGCTTTGTTGCTTTAATGAATTCCCGCGCGAAAGAGCTTGGTATGACTAATACCACCTTTGTAAACTGTACAGGACTTGATGCCGAGGGGCATTTAACATCGGCGCACGATGTGGCGATTGCATCAAGCGAGCTTATAAAGCATCAACTTATAAAAGACTATTCAACAGTTTGGATGGATACCCTTCGTGATGGTGAAAGTGAGCTTGTAAACACCAATAAACTTGTTAGGTTTTATAAAGGCACAACAGGTCTCAAAACAGGTACAACAAGCACGGCGGGTTATTGTCTTTCGGCAACTGCCGAGCGTGACGGTATGGAGCTTGTTGCGGTGGTAATGTCGGGCGAAACAAGTGATGAAAGATTTAATGGAGCGAAAAAGCTTTTGGATTACGGCTTTGCAAATTACAGCTTTTTTGAAATTGAAGCAGACCTTGAAGGAAATGAAACTGTGCCGATTAAAAAAGGCGTTATGAAAAAGGTCGGCGTTATGGCTGACGGTAAGCTTAACCTTTTATTACCCAAAAATGAGGCAAAGGATATTACCCAAAAGCTTAATTTTAAAAAGGATATTACCGCACCGCTTAAAAAGGGTGACAGCGTTGGAGAATGTGAGGTTTTTGTCGGCGAAAAGTCGGTTGGAAGTATAAATATTGTCGCAAAAGAGGATATTGAGCGCTTAAATTTGTGGATAACTTTTAAATGGATTTTAAACGGTTTATTAACTTTGTGATTTTTTTGTAAATAATGATATTTACCCTTGAAAAAGGCGACAAAATATAGTAAAATAATAAAAAAGAATATCTTCAAAAGGTGAAAAGCAATGTCTATTAAATTTAATTCATCCTTTGCGGCTGATTTTATCCGTGAAAACGACCTTAAAGGTTTAGAAACACAGGTTGCCGCAGCGCACAAAACAGTTAATGAAAAAAGCGGTTTGGGTAACGACTTTTTGGGTTGGGTTACCCTTCCAACCGATTATGATAAAGAAGAATTTGCCCGCATTAAAAAAGCGGCCGAAAAGATTAAGGCAGATACCGATATTTTAATTGTTATCGGCATTGGCGGTTCTTATCTTGGCGCACGCGCCGCCATCGAATTTTTAAAGGGTCCATATTATAACAATTTAAGAAACGGTGTTCCTGAAATTTATTTTGCAGGTAACAATATAAGCGGTTCTTACCTTGCCGATATGTTAAAGCTTTGCGAAGGCAAGCGTGTTTCGGTTAATATTATTTCAAAATCGGGCACTACTACCGAGCCCGCTATTGCTTTCCGTGTTTTCAGAAAGCTTTTGGAAGAACGCTATGGTGAAGAGGAAGCCGCAAAGCGCATTTACTGTACAACCGACAAGGCGCGCGGCACACTTAAAAAGCTGGCCGACGAAAAGGGCTATGAATGCTTTGTTGTACCGGATGATGTTGGCGGCCGTTTCTCAGTTCTTACAGCAGTTGGTCTTTTGCCAATCGCAGCCGCAGGCGCTGATATCGACGCTTTAATGGCAGGCGCCGCAAAAGCAATGGCCCAATACAACAACGAAAACCTTTATGAAAATGACTGCTATCTTTACGCAGCACTTCGCAATGCATTTTACCGTAAGGGTAAATCGGTTGAGCTTTTGGTTAGCTATGAGCCACGCTTTACTTTAATGGCTGAATGGTTTAAGCAGCTCTTCGGCGAAAGCGAGGGCAAGGATAATAAGGGTCTTTTCCCCGCATCTGTCATTTTTTCAACCGATTTGCACTCTATGGGACAATATGTTCAAGACGGTGCACGCTTAATGTTTGAAACCGTTGTTACCTTTGATGAAAGCTTGGCTGATGTTACTATTGAAAAAGAAGCTGATGATGGTGACGGTCTTAACTTCCTTGCAGGCAAGACAATGTCCTTTGTAAACCAAAAGGCATTTGAAGGCACTGTTTTAGCACATACCGACGGTGGTGTTCCTAACCTTGAAATTAAGGTTTCAAAACCGGATGAAGAAAATCTTGGTATGCTTATTTATTTCTTTGAAAAGGCATGTGCAATTTCGGGCTATATGCTTGGTGTAAACCCATTTGACCAACCCGGTGTTGAAAGCTATAAAAAGAATATGTTTGCACTTCTCGGCAAACCCGGTTATGAAGCACAAAAGGCCGAGCTTGAAGCAAGACTTAATAAATAATTTCAGAAATTACTGCCTTTGGCAGTTATATAAAAAAGGAGTTGTTATAAATGATTAAAATCATTATCGGAAAAAAGGGCTCGGGCAAAACCAAATTATTGGCAGATATGGTAAACACTGCTGCTGACACAAGTCTTGGCAATGTTGTATGTATCGAAAAAAGCGACGCTCTTATCTATTCCATTAAATATAAGGCAAGACTTGTTGATACTGACACCTATGGCATTAACGGTTATGATGAATATTATGGCATGATTGCTGGTATTAAAGCCGGCAACCACGACATTACCCACATATTTGGCGATGCTACACTTCGCATCGGTGGCAGAGATTTTGATAAGTTGGCTGATTTCTTTGAAAGAATTTCAAAAATTGAAGATGTTGAATTTATCTTCACTGTTTCAGCTGACAAGGAAGAGCTTCCAAAGAAAATCTTCGATTTTGCAGAGGTTTGCAACTAATTAACACTAAATACAAAAATAAACACACCTTGGGTTTAATTGACACAAACTCCAAGGTGTGTTTTGGTTGTTTTTTGGCTATTTTTTTACAAATAAAACCTTGACAAAAGCGTTATAAATATATATAATAGTCTTTGCGACGATAGAGGTGGAAGTATGATTATTGATTTAAAACACATTTTTGTCAATGAAAATTCATCCTATCCTCTTGACTATTCGTTGGATTTAAGCCACATTTCACATAGCGGTGCTTTTCCACTCAAAAAGCCGGTTGTGTTAAAGGGTGCAATTTCCAACACATCAAGTCTTATAAGGTTTGAAGCAGAAATAACCTTCGAGTTTGATGCTTTGTGTGACCGTTGTGGCAATCCAACCGTTAAAACATATAAGGTGCCTGTTTCAAAGTCGCTCGCCACTTCTATTGAGGGTGATGACAGCGACACTATCCTTTTGGTGCCCGATATGAAGTTGGATGTTGATGATTTCCTCTATACCGAGGTCGTTGTTAACCTTCCCTTAAAGCATTTATGCAGTGAAGACTGCAAGGGCATTTGCTTTAAATGCGGTAAAAACCTTAATGAAGGCAAGTGCGACTGTGAGGATGACGATATCGACCCGCGTCTCAGCGCACTACGAGATTTACTTAATAATTAACATTTTTTATCAATTTAAGGAGGTGCTGAAAATGGCAGTACCAAAGAGAAAACATTCAAAAGCAAGAAGAGATAAAAGAAGAAATAACGTTTGGAAGTTAAGCGCTCCCACATTAGTTAAATGTTCATGCGGCGCTTATAAGCGTCCTCACAGACTTTGCGCTGCTTGCGGTCAGTATGACGGCCGTGAGGTTGTAAAGGTTGGCGAATAATGCAAAATGACAGAGGGGGAAATAATTTCCTTCTCTGTTTTTTTGTAAAGGATGTGATTTTGTGTCAGTTATAATTGAATCGGTCGAAAAACATAGCCCCGCTGACAAGGCAGGGGTTAAAAGCGGTTATACCTTGTTGTCAATTAACGGCAATGAAATTATGGATGTTTTGGATTATCGCTTTTACCAAAGCAACCCAAAATTAGTGCTGTCACTTATAAATGAAAAGGGCAAGGTTAAAAAGGTTAGGGTTAAAAAGGGCGAATATGACGAGCTTGGCCTTAATTTTTCTACCTATTTAATGGACCAAAAGCATTCCTGCAAAAACAAGTGTATTTTTTGTTTTATTGACCAAATGCCAAAGGGTATGCGCGACAGTCTTTATTTTAAGGATGATGATTCGCGCCTTTCATTTCTTTTCGGCAACTATATCACCCTTACAAATATTACCGAGCATGAGGTTGAACGCATTATTAAAATGCATATAAGCCCTATAAATATTTCGGTTCACACCACCAACCCTGATTTAAGGGTTAAAATGATGCGAAACAAAAATGCAGGTAATGTGCTTTCAATTATCAACCGCTTTAACGATGCGGGCATAAAAATAAACTGTCAAATGGTGCTTTGTCCGGGGTATAACGACGGTAAAGAGCTTGAACGCACCTTGGAAGATTTAACAAATTTAGAAAATGCCGAATGTATCGCGGCGGTGCCGGTTGGTCTTACAAAGCACCGTGACGGACTTTTAGACCTTAAACCCTTTGATAAAAAGGGCGCAAGGGATACCATTGAAATTATCAACCGTTTTGGTGAAAGGTGCATAGAAAAATACGGCAGCCGCAGGGTTTATGCTTCTGATGAATTTTATATTAAAGCTGAGCTTCCCATGCCCGATGCCGATTTTTACGGTGACTTTTTACAGCTTGATAATGGTGTTGGTATATGGTCGCTTTTAAAACAGGAAAGCGACGATGCAATTAAAATTTGTGATTATAAACTTTCAAAAAAGCGCAAAATCTCATTAGTAACCGGTAAAGCGGCATACCCGTTAATTACACAAATTGTTGACAAAATGGGTAAAAAATGGGATAATTTAGAATATAAGGTTTATGCTATCGAAAACGACTTTTTCGGTCCCTTAATAACTGTTGCGGGCTTGGTTACTGCAACCGATATTTTAAAGCAAATCGGTGGGGAGGATTTGGGCGATGAGCTGCTCATCCCCGAGGTTATGTTAAGAAACGAAAAGGATATGTTTTTGGATAGTGTAACAATAAGCGAGCTTATGCAAAAGCTTAACACCAAAATCCGTGTTGTTAATGTTGATGGTTATGATTTTGTTGATGCGGTTTTGGGTTGTGATAACGATTATTTAGATTAGGAGCAGGTTATGGCAAAACCAATAGTTGCGGTTGTTGGCCGCCCAAATGTTGGAAAATCTACTTTATTTAATAAGATTATCGGCAAACGCCTTTCTATTGTGGATGACACTCCCGGTGTTACCCGTGACCGTATTTACGGTGATGGCGAATGGCTTGGCCGAAAGATGATGTTTGTCGACACAGGCGGTATTGAGCCCAAGACAGACGATATAATTTTATCAAGCATGCGGGCCCAAGCAAATTTGGCTATTGAAACCGCTTCGGTTATTGTTTTTGTGACCGATTTAAAATCGGGCGTTACTGCTGCCGATATGGATGTTGCCGCAATGCTCCAAAAAAGCGGCAAACCGGTTGTGCTTTGTGTTAATAAGTGCGACAATATTGGACAAACTCCCGTTGAATTTTACGAATTTTATAATTTAGGCCTTGGCGACCCTATTGCTGTTTCTTCGGTGCACGGTCACGGCACAGGCGATCTTTTGGATGCGGTTATTTCACATATTGCACCCGAAGAATTTGAAGATGAAGATGAAGACATTATAAATGTTGCAGTTATCGGCAAGCCAAACGCAGGTAAATCTTCTCTTGTAAATCAAATCGCAGGTGAGGAACGTTCAATCGTTTCTAATGTTGCGGGTACAACCCGTGATGCAATAGATTTAAGGGTTGACCGAAACGGCGTTAAATATAACTTTATTGACACAGCAGGTCTTCGCCGTAAAAGCAAGGTTGAAGACAAAATTGAAAAATACAGCGTACTTCGTGCCAAAATGGCGATTGAGCGTGCCGATGTTTGCGTTATTATGATTGATGGCTGTGACGGTTTTACTGAACAGGATTCAAAGGTGGCAGGTCTTGCGCTTGAACAGGGCAAGGCATGTATAATTGCGGTTAATAAATGGGATGCCGTTGAAAAAGACGGCAAAACAATGGATTCTTATCGCAAACAGCTGATGAACGATTTTTCCTTTATGCCTTATGCACCGATTATTTTTATTTCGGCAAAAACGGGACAAAGGGTTGACCGCCTTTTCGACCTTATTAAATATGTTAACGAGCAAAACACAATGCGCATATCGACAGGTAAGCTTAACGATATTTTGGCGGATGCTACCGCGCGCGTTCAGCCCCCGTCAGATAAGGGCAAACGCCTTAAAATTTATTATATGACACAGGCATCTACAAAACCGCCAACATTTGTTTGCTTTTGTAATAATGCCGAGCTTTTCCATTTTTCTTATCAGCGTTATTTAGAAAATCAAATTCGTTCTACCTTTGGTCTTGAAGGTACACCCGTTAGGTTTGTTATTCGTGAAAGGGGCGACAAATAAATGGTAATTACCGCTTTGGTTTCGGTTATTGCGGCTTATTTGATAGGCAGTATCAGCTTTGCTGTTATTTTTGCAAAAAGCTTTCTTAAAAAGGATGTAAGAGAGCTTGGCAGCGGTAACGCAGGCGCTACTAATGTTATGCGTAATGCCGGCTTTTTACCGGGGGCGTTGACCTTTATTTTTGATGCATTAAAGGGCTTTGCTGCCGCTTATATGGGGTATGCCATTTTTGATTATATCCACACCCAAACAAACAGCTCGTGGTCTTTTGCAATTTACGGTGCATATCTTTGCGGTGCGGCTTGTATGTTAGGGCATATTTTCCCATTGTATTTCGGCTTTAAGGGTGGCAAGGGTGTTGCAACAAGCGTTGGCATTTTTGCGATTTGTTGCCCTATTGCAATTATTATTGGTCTTGCAGTTTTTACCGCCTGCGCTTTAATTTCACGCTATGTGTCATTGGCATCGGTTTTGGCGGCAACTGTGGTTGTTGTCTTTTCGGTAATTTTTTATAATGACAGCGCAAGTATTTTTCCGCAAATAGTTTTAGCACTTATTATGGGTGCAATGGTCATTTCAAAGCATAAGGATAATATCAAGCGCCTTTTAAACGGCACTGAAAATAAAATTAAGCTTGGGGGCAAAAAGCATGGCTAAAATTACAATTTTGGGCTCTGGCGGATGGGGTATGGCCTTGGCAATTTCGGCATTTAACAACCGAAATGATGTTACCCTTTGGTCACCTTTTCAGGATGAAGTAGATATGCTTTTGCAAAAACGAACTAATGAAAAATTGCTTCGTGGTGTAGTTTTGCCCGCAGGCATTAAAATTACTACCGATTTGTCGGTGGTTGATGGTGACACCTTAACAATAATTGCAACGCCGTCAACTGCTATACGCAGTGTGGCAAAACAGCTGTCAAGCTTTAAAAACATCGGTATTGTTGTAAATGTTTCAAAGGGATTCGAGCGTGGCTCACTAAAATTTTTAACCGATGTTATTGCGGAAGAATTACCTGATACACCCGTGGTGGCATTATCGGGACCATCCCACGCTGAAGAGGTTGCACGGAATATACCAACCTCAATCGTTGCGGCTTCAAAATCCTTGCCTGCGGCACAGGCGGTTCAAAGCATAATGTCGGGCAAATGGCTTCGTGTTTATACCTCGACCGATTTGGTTGGGGTTGAGCTTGGCGGCGCAATGAAAAATATTATTGCTATTGCGGCGGGCTTTTGTGACGGTTTAGGTCTTGGTGACAATTCAAAGGCGGCGCTTATAACCCGTGGTCTTGCTGAAATGAGCCGTTTGGGTGTTTGTATGGGCGCCAAGGAATATACCTTTATGGGCCTTACAGGTGTTGGCGACTTGGTGGTTACCTGTACTTCTCGCCACAGCCGTAACAACCGCTTCGGCTATAAGGTGGGCGGCGGTATGGATATCGAAACCGCTTTGAAAGAGGTTGGCACGGTTGAGGGATATTTTGCTACTGAAATGGCTTGGGAGCTTGCAAACAAGTATAGTGTTGACCTGCCAATTATTAATGAATGCTATGCAGTTTTATATCAGGGTAAGGATGTTTGCGAAGTGCCGAGTGAACTTATGAATCGCCCTTATGGTCACGAACATTAAAAAAATAAAAAAATACTTGATTTTTTAAATAAGTTATGATACAATATCATTTGCTATGCGGTCGGTAACAGTTATCGACTATTAAGAAGGAGGTGCAGACCATGGCTAAATGTGATATCTGCAATAAAGAAATTGCTTTCGGTATTAAGGTTTCTCACTCACACAGACGTTCAAACAGAACTTGGAAGCCCAACGTGAAGAAGGTAAAGGCAATCGTTAACGGTTCTCCCCGTCGTATCAATGTTTGCACCCGTTGCTTACGTTCAGGCAAAGTTACCAGAGCTATCTAATTTAATTTCTTACAAATAAGGGGCTGTCGTTGGACGGCTCTTTTTTGTTGCATAAGGGACATTTTTTATGATAAAAGCAGTTATTTTTGATTTAGACGGCACACTTGTAAATTCTTTAAACGATTTAGCCATCAGCACAAACTATGCTCTCACACAGCACGGCTTTAAACCACACCCTGTTGATGCTTATAAATATTTTGTAGGTGACGGAATGGTAAAGCTTATCGAAAGAACTATTCCAAGCGACAGCTTAAATGAAGAAACATTTAAGTCGGTTTTTGAATGTTTTATGGCATATTACCGTGAGAATTTTTTGCAAAATACTGTTGCTTATGAAGGGATAAATGACCTTTTGACCGTGCTTTTGGATATGAAGCTTAAATTAGCGGTGGTTTCAAACAAGGCAGACAGTATGACAAAAAGGGTTGTGTCTGAAATTTTTGGTGATGATATTTTTAGCATAGTTATCGGCAAGTGTGATGGCTATCCCACAAAGCCAAACCCAACCTCTACCTTAGAGGTTATGGCGAAAATGGGCCTTAAACCCCAAGAGTGTGTTTTCGTTGGGGATTCGGGCATGGATATGTTAACCGCCGTAAATGCGGGGTGTTATCCGCTTGGTGTGCTTTGGGGCTTTAGAACTGCGGATGAGCTTATAAAAAATGGTGCAAAGGCACTTGCAAAAACCCCAAGTGAAATTATTTCAATAATTAAGGAAATTTAAAATGACCGATTTAGAAAAGAAATATTTACCCACAAAGCTTGCGGGCTATGTGGGTTTTATAGTGCAAGCCATTGTTAACAATTTTTTACCCATACTGTTTATCGTTTTTCAGGATATTTACGGCTTGGGCTATGAAAAGCTGGGCCGACTTATTGTTTTTAATTTTGCAACACAGCTTTTTATTGACCTTTTAACCCCTAAAATTGTTGAAAAAATAGGGTATAGGCGTGCAAGCTTTTTAAGTCAGTTTGCCGCGTTTTTAGGTCTTTGTATGATGTCGGTTTTACCGCGCATTATGGAAAACACCTATCTTGGTATTGTTTTATCGATTACCGTTTATGCCATGGGCAGTGGGTTTATGGAGGTTATTTTAAGCCCGATGATTGAAATGCTTCCAACGGGTAATAAATCGGGCAATATGGCGTTTTTACATTCCTTTTACTGCTGGGGACAGGCATTTATTGTGCCCATAACCACCGCGCTTGTTTTTGTGTTTGGTTATGAAAATTGGTCTTATATTCCGCTTATATGGGCGGTTGTGCCGTTTTTAAATATGTTTTCGTTTTTAAAGGTGCCTATTGTCGAGCCCGATAAGGAGCAAAAACAGTCAACCCTTATTGAACTTTTAAAAACACCCAAATTTGTGATTTATATGATTATGATGCTGTGCGCAGGTGCAAGTGAAATTGCAATGTCACAGTGGTCATCACTTTTTGTGCAAACCGCGTTGGGAATTCCCAAAACCATTGGCGATGTTGCAGGACCTTGCGTTTTTGCGCTTTTTATGGCGGGTGGCCGTGTGGTTTATGCTAAATTTTCAAAAAAGCTTTCATTTACACGCCTTCTTTTATGGCTTAATATAATTTGTTTTATTTGCTATGTAATGGTTGCGGTTTGCAATGTTGCGGCTCTATCTCTTATTTTTTGCGCGCTTTGCGGTTTGTCGGTTAGCATTTCGTGGCCGGGTATATATTCTGCGGGGGCACGCACCTTTAAAACAGGTGGGGCTGTAATGTTTGGCGTTTTTGCAATGTGCGGTGATATTGGTTGTGCATTGGGGCCTTGGGTTATCGGTATTGTTGCCGAATATTCAAATTTGAATTATGGCTTTTTGGCGGCATCGGTTTTTCCGCTTTTAATGGTTGTTTGCACCGTTTTCCTTTTAAAAAATAAATATTGCAAAAAACAATAAAACATAGTATTCTATTATTAGGTGATGAATATGAAAAGACAGGATTATTTAACTTGGGATGAATATTTTATGGGTATAGCCGTTCTTGCGGCAATGCGCAGTAAGGACCCTTCGACACAGGTTGGTGCGTGTATTGTAAACCAAGATAAGCGCATTATGTCAATGGGTTATAACGGTATGCCCCGTAATTGCAGTGATGATGAATTCCCTTGGGACAGGGATAACACCCCGCTTGATTCCAAATATTTATATGTTTGTCACGCTGAGTTTAATGCTATATTAAACTGTGAACGCGGTAATCTTCGCGGTTGCACCGTTTATGCAACACTTTTCCCATGTAATGAATGTGCAAAGGCAATTATTCAGTCAGGCATTACCGAAGTGGTTTATATGGTTGATAAATATGCCGACACTGACAGCGTTAAGGCATCAAAGCGTATGTTTGATGCGGCAGGTGTGCTTTACAGACCTTATGCCATGAGTGATAAAAAAATTATTTTAGACCTTTAATAGATAAAAAACAACCGCCAAGGTATAACACCTTGGCGGTTTTGCTATTTAATTATTTATTTGCTTCGATAATTTTTTGGGTTATCATTGCGGGAACTTCCTCATATCTTGTTGGTTCTAAGGTGTAGGTTGCGGTGCCCTGTGTAATCGAACGCATTGCGGTCGAGAAGTCGGACATTTCAGCCATTGGCACTTCGCCAACAATTTCTTGAAGCTTATTTTCGGCAGGGTTCATACCGATAATACGGCCGCGGCGTTTATTGATATCACCAATAACATCGCCAAGCATTTCATCGGGAACTAAAACCTTAAGTGTGCCGATGGGTTCAAGCAATACGGGAGATGCTTGTGGGATACCGTCCTTATAAGCGATAGCGGCAGCCATCTTAAATGACATTTCAGAAGAGTCAACAGGGTGGTAAGAGCCGTCATAAAGTGTGGCTTTAAGACCAACCATTGGGTAGCCCGCCAAAACGCCCTTTGTAGCGGCTTCTTTAAGACCCTTTTCAACAGCGGGGAAGAAGTTCTTGGGCACAGCGCCACCGAAAACTTCATCTTGGAAAACAAGCTCTTCGCTGTCGCAGGGCTCAAATCTAATCCAAACATCACCAAATTGACCGTGACCGCCCGATTGCTTTTTATGTCTGCCTTGTACCTTAACTTCCTTACGGATAGTTTCGCGATAAGCAATCTTTGGTGCTTGTAATACAACCTCAGCCCCGAATTTTGCTTTAAGGCGAGAAACAATAACATCAATATGCTGTTCACCCAAAGCACACAAAATAAGCTCGTGTGTTTCCTTGTCGTTATAAACCTTGATTGTTGGGTCCTCTTCAGCCATACGCATAAGTGAGCCGGCGATTTTTTCTTCGTCGCCCTTGGCTTTCGGGTAAACCGCAACAGTAAGGTTGGGAAGCGGGAATTCGGGTTTTTTGGCGGTGATATTGCCTTTTTGGGAAAGTGTGTCGCCCGTTAAAACATTGCCAAGCTTTGCAACAGCGCCAATATCACCTGCTATAATAGCGTCGGTATCTTCTTGTTTGCCGGCTTTTAGGTACATAACCTTTGAAAGTCGTTCTTCATCACCTGTGCGGCTGTTTATAAGACGGGCATCACCCTTAACTGCGCCTGATAAAACCTTAAAGTATGAAAGTTTGCCAACAAACGGGTCGGCAATGGTTTTGAAAACAGAAATTGCAGTTTCGCCGTTTTTGTCAAACGATTTTTCTTCGCCGTCTTCGTTAATATATTTGCAGTCAGCCACAGCGGGCATAATTTTTAAAAGGTTGTCAACCATTAACGGTACAGCATTACCGCTTTGCTGAACACCGCTGTAAACGGGGCAAATGTCACCCGCTTTAACACCTGTGGCAAGACCTGTAATAATTTCATCTGTTGTAAATTCTTCACCGGCGAAATATTTTTCCATCAATGCTTCGTCAGTTGTGGCAACTGCTTCTAAAAGCATACTTCTCATATTGTCGATTTCAGCGCTAACGGGAAGGCGCATTTCTTTAATGTCAAGCCCGTCACAAGCGTATGCCTTGTTTTCGATAAGGTTTATGTAGCATTTAACCTCTTCACCCTCAATATAGGGAACAATAACAGGGCATATAATAGCGCCGTACTGACCTGCTAATGCGGACAATACGCGGTAGAAGTGAGCGTGTGTAGAATCAAGCTTACCAACGAAGACAGCCACGCTCTTTTTAAGTGCGCGTGCCTTTTCAAAGCATTGCTTTGCGCCAACTGTCAAGCCCGATTTACCCGAAATTGTAATAATTGCACTGTCAGCAGCGGCCAATGCCTCGCTAACGCCTGCGGCAAAGTCAAAAAGGCCGGGGGCGTCAATAATGTTAAGCTTGCTGTCGTTAATTTCCAATGCGTAAACAGATGTTGACACAGAGGTTTTGCGTTTCTTTTCTTCCGCATCAAAGTCCATAACGGTAGTACTGTCACTTATCTTACCTATGCGTTCGGTTGCTTTGCCATAAAACAAAATAGCGTCGGCAAGGGTAGTTTTACCCGAACCGCCGTGGCCGAGCAAGGCGATGTTGCGAATTTGTGTTTCAGAATACTGTTTCAATTTGATGCACTCCTTTGGGGTTTATGTTTATACAAGTGATTATATCACAGTTTTTTAGCAAATACAACCAATAATTTTTAAAAGTGTGTAAAAAATTTATTTATTTTCAATAAATTTCGGCATTTTGCAGTAAATAATAAGGCAACTTTTATACAAAATAATAGTTTGCAAATTTTAAAGTTACAAATTGTAATTTAAAAGGGGTAAAATTATCCAAATTCATTACAAATTTGAAACCATTTGTAACTGAATTGTTTTTGGTAATTTAAGTAGTGTTTGTATATAATTATATTATCGATAAAAAAGGAGGCAGCGATATGTTTAAAAAAGCTTTGGCAGCAGTTTTACTTATAAGTGTTATATTGCTGTCTTTTTGCAGCTTTACACCCGTTAAAGCAAATGCTGACACACCTGCAGTAATTGATAACGACAAGGTGTTAGAGTCACGCTTTTTAAATATGCTTAATCACAGCTTTGTTTATAACGATGCTTTTTATAACGATGAGGCACTTTTAAACAATTCGGTTTTGGCACTTTTAGAATATAATGTTGACGGCTTTGTTGATGAAGCGTATCTTAAAGATTACGTCTTTAATATGTACGGCAAGATTTATGATACCTTTGATGAGTATAATAAAGATTTACCAAAAGCCGACGGTAAGTTTTTTGTAATTGCTCGCGGGTATGATATTTACAACCACAGCATTTTAAATGTAACTGAAAATGAAGACGGCAGCTTTACCGTTAAGACCGAGGTTGTAATTGATTATCACTTCGGCGAAACCGAAACCGCAGTTTGCGAAACCTTGTTTATTAAAAACGAGCTTTCACAGTTTGGCTTTAATATTCTTTACAGCGATATATTGACCGCAACAAATGAAGCAGTAGCTTGTTAATTTTAAACCGACCGAAAGGTCGGTTTTTTATGTAATTGCAATATTTAAATATATATGTTAAAATGTTGGTAATAAGGGGGGATTTTATGACTACCGATGTAATTATAATAGGTGGCGGTGCGGCAGGTCTTTTGTCGGCCGTTTATCTTAAAAAGCAAAACCCACAGCTCAATATAAGAATTTTAGAAGCATTGCCGCGTGTTGCCAAAAAGTTGTTGCTTACGGGTAATGGTAGATGCAATATATCAAATAAAAACATAAACCTTTCCCGCTATCACGGGGAAAGTGTTTCTTTTGCAGAATACGCCCTCAATAAATATAATTTAGAATTCACCCAAAACTTTTTTGAAAGCATTGGGGTTGACTTTGTTTTTGAAGGCGACAAGGCATTTCCCGCATCACTTCAGGCGGGCTCGGTTGTGGACTGTCTTCGCTTTACAGCCGAAGAATTGGGTGTTTTAATTCACACCGACACCAAGGTTACAAATATTCAGGTTTTGAAGGATAAATATCGCATTTGGGCGAATAAATTAAGCTTTGTGTGTGACACGGTTATTGTTGCGGCGGGGCTATTTTCGGGCGGATATAAATGTGGCAGCGACGGCAGTATGTTTGAGCTTTTAAAAAAATCGGGCTTTAAGACGGTTAAAACCACCCCTGCTATTGTTCAGCTTAAAACCGAAAATGAAATTACAAAACAGCTTAAAGGCGTTAAGGTTGATGCCAATGTGGCGCTTAAATGCGGCGGCAAGGTTTTGCGAGAGGAATTTGGCGAGGTGCTGTTTTGTGATTACGGGCTTTCTGGCCCTGCGGTTATGCAGCTTTCCCGCGAAGTACCCCGTAGTAAAAATTCTATGACCTTGTCCCTTGATATTATGCCTGAAATTTCACTTGATGATTTGGTTTCAAAGCTTGAAAAAAGGGCAAAAAATTTATCGGTAAGACCGCTTGAAGAATTTTTTACAGGTCTTTTGCAAAAGCGTGTCGGTCAGGTAATACTTAAAAAATGCGGTTATAAGCTATCTGATACTGCCGAAGCACTTAACAGCGGTAAGATATATGAAATTGCAAAAACCATAAAAGCGTTTGATTTTAAGGTGCTTGACACCACCGGCTTTGTAAATTCGCAGGTAACTGCGGGTGGCATTTCAACCGATGAATTTTTCGACAAAACAATGGAAAGCAAAACCTATAAAAGCTTTTACGCAGTTGGTGAAATTTTGGATATCGACGGTGACTGCGGCGGCTTTAATTTGCAATGGGCGTGGAGCAGTGCTTTTTGCGCCGCAGATAATATTTTAAGGAACAAATAATGCTTATAATAAACAACGTTAATTTACCCCTTGAAACCGATTTTTCACATTTAAAATCGGTTATGGAAGGGTATTTAAAAACCCCTTTAAAATCGGCTGTGCTTTACAAAAAGTCGGTTGATGCGAGAAAAAAGGATAATGTGCATTTTTGCTGTTCGGTGCTTATTGAAGCGGGTAACGAGCAGTCAATTTTACGCAAAAACAAAAATGCAAGTGTTTATAATGAAAAAGAATATGAAAACCCCGTCTTTACGGGTGAGGTAAACCACCGCCCCGTTGTTGTGGGATTTGGCCCTGCGGGTATGTTTTCGGCGCTTGTGTTGGCGCGAGCGGGGCTTAAACCCATTGTTTTGGAACGCGGACAGGATGCCGACACACGAAAAAAAGATGTTGATGAATTTTTAAGTGGTGGCGCCTTAAAAACTGACAGTAATGTTCAGTTTGGTGAAGGAGGCGCGGGCACTTTTTCAGACGGCAAGCTAAACACAGGTATTAAAGATGTTCGTTGCCGTGCGGTGCTTAAAACCTTTGCCAATTTCGGTGCGGGCGATAAAATTTTGGTGGAAGCTAAACCGCACATTGGTACCGATATTTTAATAAATGTTATTAAAAATATCCGCCGTGAAATTATTTCGCTTGGTGGTGAGGTTTGCTTTGGTGCAAAACTTCAAAAAATAAACACCCAAAACGGCGAAATTGTGTCGGTAGTGGCAGGGGATAAGCAAATACCTTGCGACAAGGTTATTTTGGCAACAGGTCATTCGGCGCGTGATGTTTTTTCGTTTTTAAAGGAAATGGGCGTTGAAATGGCGCAAAAGCCATTTTCAATGGGTGTTAGAATTGAACACAGGCAAGAGGATATAAACAAGGCGCTTTACGGTGATTTTTATAATCACCCGGCACTAAATGCGGCGGACTATAAAATGGCGGTGCATTTAAGTAGTGGCAGAGGCGTTTATACCTTTTGTATGTGTCCCGGTGGCGAAGTTATAAATTCTTCAAGTGAAATTGGCGGTATTGCCGTAAACGGTATGAGCAATTCAAGGCGTGACGGCGAAAACGCCAACTCGGCCTTGCTTGTAAATGTCAACCCCGAAGATTTACAAAGCGATGATATTATGGCGGGTTGTTATTTACAACAAAAGGTTGAAAAAGCGGCTTATAATATTAAAAACGGCGCTGTGCCTATTACTACTGTTGGGCAACTTGTCTTTGGCGAAAAAGCGGAAATTAAAAAGGTTAAACCCACCGTTAAACCGCAGTTTGTTTTTGCTGATTTTTGCGATATTTTCCCAAATTTCATAACCGACAGCTTAATTGAAGCGTTACCGCTTTTTGATAAGAAAATAAAGGGCTTTGCGGATAAAGATGCAATTCTTACCGCACCCGAAACCCGAAGTTCGTCACCTGTTCGAATTTTAAGGGATGAAAATTATCATTCGCTGTCCCTTTGCGGTCTTTACCCTTGCGGTGAGGGGGCAGGGTATGCAGGCGGCATTATGTCGGCGGCAGTTGACGGCATGCGTGTGGCAGAGCAGGTTATTAAGGATTTATAAATAAATTTAAAAGTGAAAACCTGTCAAAAATAAAGTGCCATTGGCTTTCGGTGTGGGTGGCTGCTTTATCGGTTTTATCACAGGGTAAAAAAATTAAAAATTTGTTGGTTTTTAAATCGAAAAAAGCAATGCCTTTCAGTGCCTTAATTACTGAAAGGCAGTTTTTTATCTTGCCTTTTCCTTTAACTAAAATTCCGTTTTTAAAGTTGATGTCTAAAAAGGACGAATGGTTTGAAAGCATTATTATAAGGATAATATAAAGCTTTTTGTTTATAAGCACATTGTGGTTTATATTAACCGAAAAATTAAAGTTTGGCTTTATGGCGGATATACAGGAAAGTAAATTTATGCTTAAAAGCTTTATTGAAGTTGCATTTTGGTCGGATTTATATAAAAACCCCTCGGCAAGCTCAATTTTTCTTAAATTTTTTATATGTTTTGACTTTAAACCCTGTTTTGCGATAGAAAACGAGGTATAAATTCTTAAACTTTTTAAATAGCGTTCAAAACTGTTTGGCAATATTATCAAATAATTAACCCCCGATACTTTGTTATTATGCCAAAATATCTAAATTTTAAAAAATGTGTTAAAAAATAAACAAAGTACTTGAAATAATCATATAAATATTGTAAAATATATAAGTAAAAATATTAGGAGGTATATTCCAATGGTTAAAGTTGCAATTAACGGATTCGGTCGTATCGGCCGTCTCGCATTTCGTCAGATGTTTGGCGCTGAAGGCTACGATGTAGTAGCTATCAATGACCTTACAAAGCCCTCTATGCTTGCTAATCTTTTGAAGTATGATACAGCACAGGGCGGTTACTGCGGTGTTATCGGTGAAAATCTTCACACTGTTTCCGCTGATGATGAGGCAGGCACCATTACTGTTGACGGAAAAACACTTAAGATTTATGCCGAAAAGGACGCTAAGGATCTTCCTTGGGGCGAAATCGGCGTAGATGTTGTTCTTGAGTGCACAGGCTTCTATTGCTCTAAAGAAAAGTCACAGGCTCATATTGATGCCGGTGCTAAAAAGGTTGTTATTTCTGCTCC
>CAMFSU010000008.1 GCA_945983355.1 uncultured Clostridia bacterium
GTATGCTGTTTATAAAGTCGGGCAAAGAGCAAAGTCAGTTTTTTGCCTTGCCTTTTTGCAGTGATTTAAAAAAGGGCATTGATTTAATTTTTCAGCACACATACCCCAAAAAGCCATATTTTTGGGTGCAAAACGACAGCAAATTTTCACAGTTTAAAGAGCTTTTGGGTGACAGCTATGATATTTCGCCCGAGCGTGATGCCTTTGACTATATCTACAAAAGGGAGGATTTAGCCAACCTTGCGGGTAAAAAATATCACAGTAAGCGCAACCATATTACCGCATTTTCAAAGCAGTTTAATTGGTGCTTTAAGGAAATAGGGGACGAAAATAAAGCCGAGGTTTTAGAGTGTGCTGATTTATGGTATAAAGAAAATGCCGACCGTTTTGATGAATATTTAGCCACCGAGAAAAAGGGCATTAAAACCATAATAGACAATATGTCACTTCTAAAAGCAAGAGGCGGTGCCATTTATGTTGACGGCAAAATGGTGGCGTTTACACTTGGCTCTCCAATAAACCAAGATATTTTTGACATCCATATCGAAAAGGCGTTAAAGGATTATGCCACCGCTTATACAGTAATTAACCGTGAGTTTGCAAAAACGCTTACCGACTATACCTATATAAACCGTGAGGATGATATGGGTATTGAGGGGCTTCGCAGGGCAAAGTTATCATACAAACCCGAAATATTGCTTGAAAAATATAGTTGCATACCAACCGAATTCGCTTTAATAAAGCTTTATAATGATGCTTTTCACGACGGTCCGTTTGCTAAAAAGCTGTTTTCAACTTGTGGGGACTGTGTAAAAACCCTTAAAATCGATGCTGAAACAGTTGCCCTGTGTCTTTTGCTTCCTTGTGAGGTTGACGGTAAAAAAGCACATTATATTTATGGCTTTACTGTTAAGGAGGAGCATAGAGGCAAGGGATACGGCAAACAGCTTATGGAGAAAATTTTGGCTGAAACCGACGGTATTTTAATTTTAAGACCTGCTGATAGCGTGCTTATAGAATATTATGAGAAATTCGGCTTTAAAGAAATTTGCGCTTCAAATAAAAAGGGTGAAATCGCTGTTTTACCGACAGGCAGTTTTAAAGAAATTGCCGAAAAGGACAAAAAAGGGGAATATACCGCAATGTACTATGGTGACTGTGACCTTTGCGGTACGCTATATTTCCCATATTCAATGGCTTAAAAAAGGACCGCCTTTGCAGGCGGTCTTTAAAATTAGTTGTTTTTGTTTTGGCTTTGCTTGTTTTGATTATTTTTATTTTGGTTATTTTTGTTCTGGTCGTTTCTGTTTTGGTCATTTTTGTTTTGATTTTGTTTGTTTTGATTGTTATCCATTTTAAAACACCCCACTTTCACAATTATTATTTGTGTTAGCGGGGTGTTTATACTATTTTTTAAACAAATTTTCGGCATTGTTAAAGGTTTTGGTTAAAACCTCATTTTTTGAAACGCCTTTAATTTCTGCCATTTTTTCGGCAACAAAATGTATTAAATCCGAACGGTTTTCCTTACCTCTAAACGGAACGGGTGCTAAATATGGTGCATCGGTTTCAAGAAGTAACCTTTCAAGCGGTGTATCTAAAACAACGGCGGGCAAATTGCGGGCGTTTTTAAAGGTTAAAACACCGCCAACGCCTAAATATAAGCCAATTTTTAAAAGCTCGCGCGCCATTTCAACACTGCCCGAAAATGCGTGAACAACACCCTTTGGTTTATATTGCTTTAAAATCTCAAGGGTGTCAGCGTGGGCATCGCGGTCGTGCACCAAAACGGGTAAACTGTGTTTATTTGCAAGTTCTAACTGTTTTTTGAAAATTTCAATTTGCTTATTTTTGTTGTCTTGTCGCCAATAATAATCAAGCCCAATTTCACCAACTGCAACACATTTTTGAAGGCTTAAAAGCTTTTCAATTTCCAAAAGCTCCTCACCGTCATCAATGTTGCCGGGGTGAATACCCACAGCGGCATAAATAATGTCGTATTTTTCGGCCAATTTAATGGCGTTCATACTGCTTTTTAAATTGCAACCGCAGGTGATAATTTTCTTAACACCTGCTTTTTCCATTTCGGGTATTAAGGTGTCTAATGAGCTTTGAAACACCTCATCATCGTAATGGGCGTGGGTGTCAAAAATAAATGCGTTATCATTTGACATTTAATCACCTAATTTTACTGCCTGCGGGGATATCATCAAGGAAGATTACCTTAACATTATCTTCACTGCAGTCGGCCGCCAAAATCATACCTTCGGATTCAATTCCGCAAAGGGTGGCTTTTTTAAGGTTTGAAACCAAAATCACGGTTTTGCCGACAAGCTCTTCGGGTTTATAGAATTTTGCAATGCCCGATGCAACTGTGCGGTTACGCTTGCCGTCATTAAGGGTTAATTTTAAAAGCTTCTTTGCCTTTGGTACGGCTTCACAGTCAATAATTTTTGCTGCGGTAAGCTCTACCTTTGCAAAGTCTTCAATGCCAATTTCGGCAATAGTTGCAACATTTTCGGCTTCTTCATTAGCTTTCTTTGCGGCTTCCTGCTCGGCGGCAATTTCAGCCAAAACCTTTTCAGCATCAATTCTTGCAAACAAGGGTGTTGCGGTTGATACGGTATATTCCTTAACCTCGCCAAAAACAAGGTCAGTGCAGGAGGAGTTTAACTGAACTTTAATATTATCACAGCTTTCGGGCATAACAGGGGAGAGCATAACACCCAAAAGGCGAACACATTCAAGCAGATTATATAAAACAGTATTAAGGCGTTCCTTTTGGCTTTCATCCTTTGCAAGTGCCCAAGGTGTTGTTTCATCAATATACTTGTTGCAACGCTTTGCCAAGTTCATAACAGTATTAACTGCATCGGCATTGCGGTAGGCATCCATTTGTGTCTTATATTTTTCAATGGTTGCGGCTGCGGTTTCAATAAGGTCATCATCAAGCGCATCACTGGTCTTTTTGAAAGAAACGGTACCGTCAAAATATTTGTTTGTCATTGCAACGGTGCGGTTTACAAGGTTGCCAAGTGTATTTGCTAAATCGGTGTTAAACTTGTTAATAAAGCTTTCATAGGTTATTGTGCCGTCTTGTGCAAAAGGAATTTCCGACAAGAGATAATAACGCACAGCATCGGTTGAAAAACGCTTTGCAAGCTCATCAGCATAAATTACATTACCCTTTGATTTTGACATTTTGTCTTCGCCCACAAGTACCCACGGGTGACCTAAAACCTGTTTGGGCAATGGAAGACCCAATGCCATTAAGATAATGGGCCAATAAATTGTGTGGAAACGCACAATATCTTTGCCGATAACATGTAAATCAGCCGGCCAAAGCTTTGAAAATTGGTCGGTGCTACCGTCGGGATTATAGCCGATACCTGTAATGTAATTTGAAAGGGCATCTATCCAAACATAAGTAACGTGCTTGGGGTCAAACTCAACCGGTACACCCCAATTAAATGTTGAACGAGAAACACACAAATCTGAAAGGCCGGGCTTTAAGAAGTTGTTTATCATTTCATTTTTACGGCTTTCAGGCATAATAAAGTCGGGGTTTTGCTCGTAATATTCTAAAAGCTTATCTTGATATTTTGAAAGCTTTAAGAAATATGCCTCTTCCTTTGAGTCAATAACCTCTCTGCCACAGTCGGGACATTTGCCGTCAACAAGCTGTGAAGCGGTGAAAAATGACTCACAGGGAACGCAATATTTACCCTCGTAATGACCTTTATAAATGTCGCCTTGTTCATAAAGCTTTGTGAAAATTCTTTGAACGGCTTTTTCGTGGTCAGCATCGGTTGTGCGGATAAATTTGTCATAGCTTGTGTTTAAGCTGTTCCAAACATCCTTTATTTGAGCCGAAACATTGTCAACATATTCCTTAGGTGAAATACCTGCATTGTTTGCATATTCTTCAATTTTTTGGCCGTGTTCGTCCGAACCGGTCATTAAAAACACATCAAAGCCCTGCATTTTTTTGTAACGGGCAATCATATCGGCCAAAACAATATCATAAGCGTTGCCGATATGCGGCTTTCTTGATGTATAGGCAATAGCCGTTGTAATGTAAAACTTTTTCTTATCCATTTTTAAAATACCTCTTTCCTAAGGTTTTTGTGTTAAGTACAAAAGGGTTGAAATTACGGTTGAAATCACACCGTAAAGTAAAACCCTGTCCCCTGTCATTAAAGTGTTTGCCGATGTAAATGAAAGGTATGCAAACATTATTATACAAAATACTGCCGCCAAAACGTAAAGCACGGTAAGCACTGTATTGCTTTTGCGGATTTTGTTTGCCGTGTTCATAATACGGGCAAGGGTTAACGCACCGCCGCGATAAGCCGCAGGGGCGGAAATACCGTCAGTATTGGGTGCGATGCTTTTATACATATTACAGCCCGCGGTGGTCATAACCATAACCGAATCCTCATAAAGACCCAAATAATCACAAATCATTTCGTTTGACAAATTGGGGTCGGTGTTGTTAACCAAAATTGTAACACCAATTCGGGTTAAACGGCGAAGCTCTTTGGAAACGGTGGGACTTACCGAATATTTAACCATTAAAAGTGCAACAGCAGTATTTTCGGTTGCAACATAAACAGGGAAGTAACCGCTTCTTAAAATTTTGCGGTCGGTTTCAATGTCGGGCACCTTTATTCCGTGGGCTTCCATAATGGTGCGGTTACCTATGAACAAAAGCTCGTTATTTACCCAACCTGAAATACCCATTCTTTCTTCATATTTTACTGTGTCGCAAACGGGCAAGGAACCTACATTTTCATCCCCCGCAATTTCTTTAAAGACATAATAAAGCGGGCTTGAAAGCGACTTTGTAAGTGAGGTAGCGCGTAAAATCGTGTCGGTTACATTGTTTTCAGATAATACCTTTATATTGTGAAGTGTAACTGTGCCACGGGGGAACAAATCGTCGGAATTTAAAACAACCGCATTTGCAAGCTCGATATGTTCAGCCCCCGCCTTGCCCGAAATCATTGCGCCCTTTCGGTTAAGCTTTTTGTTTGCTGAATATATCGGTAAATTGTCAATTAAAAACAAAGTGGGAAGTGCCGCAAAGCACTGCACTGCGGCAGCGGCATAAATGCCATAAAATAAACCGCCAAAATACTGATAGGTTGCAAAAAATGTTAACGCCGATAAAATAAGTGAAGCAACTGTGATAATCGGCAAACGGCCGTTTAAAAATGTGCTGTAGGTTGAATATTTTATATAATCATCAATGCGTTCACTAATTTGCGGGGCAGCGATAAGGGTGTCACCCTCGATAGAATTTTTCGCCATTGCAAAGGTGACAGTTGGGTCACTTAAAAGGCGAACTGCCTTTTTGGGTGATTTTACTGAAATTTGCTTTAAATTTGAAAGCAAATAAGAATATTTTTGAAATTTACCTAAAGCTCTTGCAGTAAGTGTGATAGCACATAATAAGCATAAATCGGTAATAATTTCACCCTTTATTATTCCCATAACTGAATATGCTAAAACAAAAATACCGCAAAGGGCTGCTGAAACATCAGCGTCAGACTGCTTTTTGAAAATATTTTTAAGTGATAAAAGCATATCATAGTTTGCAAAGAAAATGACTGCCAAGAATGATGCGCAAACTATCATTGTGGGTTTGGTTTCAGAAAGCACAGCGCCCGACATAAAGGGCAGCTTCATAACAATGAGCAAAAATGTAAATAAAACCGAAACAAAGGTGGTTAAGAAATAATTCCGTTTTTTAATTGAAAAGTTTCTTAAAAAGCGTTTTGCATCAATTTCGGATTTTATTTCATTTTCGGGCACAAAATCATCAAATTCGGTTTTTTCAAGCTCGACACGGTTACCCGATGTAGAGGATATATCCTCAATTGCGGCCATTTCGCCTGTTAAATTGATTTGGCGCGTTCTGCTGCTTACCAAAATTTTCGGCTCATCCTTATTTTCGGCAACGGGGGTAAAGGTTATGGTGGCATTTGTAGGTGTCGAAGTTTCAGCCGGGGCTTCAAATTTTACGGGGTCAATGTCAGAAATTGTAAATGACACATTGGTTTGTGCGTTTTTAACCCTTGTAATAGGTATAGTGTCGGTGACATTTTCTTTGACCTCTGGCTTTACAATGGGCTTTGGAGCCCTTTCCTCCGCCAATTTCTTTTCAACATATTGGCCCAAATAATCGGCATCAAAATTATACTTTTTGTTAAAGCTTGAAACTTCATCCTCGGCTTCGTCTTTTCTTAAAATATCCGCCACCGAATCAAGCTTATAAGCGGGTGGAATATTTTTAGAGGTATCTTGCCCTTTTTCATCCAAAATAAAGGGACGGCACTTTTCAAGCAATGTTTTTTCGGCTTTTGCTTTTTCTTCTTTTTTCAAAAGTGCAGTGTCTAAAGTTTTAATTTCTTCCGATTTTTCGGTGCTTGGTGTAAAGGTTACCTTTTCAGCGGGCTGTGTTAAAGGGGACACATTTTCGCCAAGCATTCGTTTTTTAAGTGTATCTAAAGCGCCTGTGCTTTTGACATTTTCGGCCTTGTGCACCTTTTTGCCTAAAAGCTCCTCAACTGTTAAAACATTTGGGTTTTCGGGTGCTATGATTTGTTCTTTTAAGATTATTTCTTCATCGACTAAACTGTCGTTTGCATCTTTTTTCTTTGAAAAGAATTTCATTTATAATCTCCGTCCTGTGATGTGTGTAAAATTTACGCTCTTTTTCTTAAAACCTCGTACATTAAAATTCCTGCCGCAACCGATGCGTTAAGAGAATTTATTTTGCCCTTCATTGGCAAGCTGATGATTTGGTCACATTTTTTGGCGGTAAGTGTGCCAATGCCCTTACCCTCGTTACCAATAACAAGTGCGGTGGGGCAGTCAAAATCAATTTGGCGGTAATCGTCACCGTCCATATCGGCGCCAAAAACCCAAACGCCTTTCTCCTTAAGCTCGTCAATAGTGTTTGGTATATTGGTAACCCTTGCAACCTTCATATATTCAAGCGCACCGCAGGCGCTTTTTGCAACGGTTGCATTAAGCGAAGCGCTTCGCCTTTTGGGAATTATAATACCGTGTACACGGCAGGCCTCGGCTGTTCTTATAATTGCGCCCAAATTATGTGGGTCTTCAATTTCATCGCACACAATAATAAAGGGTTTTTCGTTTTGGTCTGCGGCCTTTTTGAAAATATCATCAACTGTGCAATATTCTTGCTCGGCAAAAAGGACTGCAACACCCTGATGGTTTGCACCGCCGCAGTAATAGTCAAGCTTTTGGGGGCTGACTTCTTTTATTAAAATGCCTTTTTGCTTACATTTTGCAATAATGGCGGTAACACTGCCGCCGCTTACCCCGTGTGCAACAAGCAAACGGTCGATTTCACGGCCCGAGCGCACTGCCTCTAAAACGGGATTTCGCCCGCAAATTATGTTATAACCTTGTTCTTTATTTTCGTTATTTCGGTTTTCCATTTAAAAAATCCTTTATATATAATAATTCATCTTGCATTATAACACAAAACAAAGTAAAATTAAATAGTAATTTTAAATATTTAGGGAAAAATATTAAAAACTTTTTAAAAGGTGAAAAATATGGAAAAGCTTAAAATTACAAATGTTTACGGTTATGAGGTTTTAGACAGTCGCGGCAACCCAACGGTTGCGGCAAAGGTTGTGCTGTCGGATATGTCTTGCGGGTTTGCCATTGCTCCGTCGGGTGCATCAACCGGTATGTTTGAAGCCCACGAAAAACGTGATGGCGACAAAACACGCTATATGGGCAAGGGCGTTAAAAATGCGGTTGAAAGTATTAATGGTGAAATTGCAAGAACCCTTATATTAAGTGAAACGGTTAATCAGCGAAAAATTGATGAAATTATGATAAAGCTTGACGGCACCGAAAATAAGTCCCGCCTTGGCGCTAATGCCATTTTGGCGGTGTCACTCGCTTGTGCAAAGGCGGTGGCAAATTCACAAAAAATGCCACTTTACCGTTATATCGGCGGTATTGATGCCAATGTTTTGCCCCGCCCAATGCTTAACATTTTAAACGGCGGTGCACACGCTGCAAACAATATTGATATACAGGAATTTATGATTATTCCATACACCGCCAAAACCTTTGCCGAAGGGCTTCGCCAAAGCGTTGAAATTTATCACACCCTCGGCAAAATTTTAAAGCAAAGCGGCAAGGCAACAGGTGTTGGTGATGAGGGCGGCTTTGCGCCCGATTTATCATCCGACGAAGAGGCAATTTCGATTATAGTTAAAGCCATTGAAGAGGCGGGCTATAACACAAACGATATTAAAATTGCGTTGGATGTGGCATCAAGTGAATGGTATAAAAACGGCAAATACCACTTACCAAAGCGTGACAAAACCATGACTGCGGATGAGCTTATTGAGTATTACGAGGCGCTTTGTGAAAAGTATCCTATAATTTCTATTGAAGACGGTGTTGCCGAAGAGGACTGGACGGGTTGGAAAAAACTTACCGAAAAAATGGGCAATAAAATTCAGCTTGTGGGTGATGATTTATTTGTTACAAACCACACCCGTTTAAGCAAGGGTATCCGTGAAAAGTGTGGTAATTCCATTTTAATAAAGCTTAATCAAATTGGCACCTTAACCGAAACACTTGATGTTATTTCTTTGGCACAAAAGCACGGCTATACGGCGGTAATTTCTCACCGTTCAGGCGAAAGTGAGGATACCACAATAGCTGATTTAGCGGTAGCTGTAAATGCGGGGCAAATTAAAACGGGCGCACCTTGCAGAAGTGACCGAGTGGCAAAATATAACCGACTTTTAATAATTGAAAATCAGCTAAAAAAGTAAAAGAAAGCGAGAACTGAAATTCAGTTCTCGCTTTTATGATTTAATCAATAAATTTTAAAATATCGCTAAACATTTCATCTTTACAAATGTCGTTATGTATTTCGTGGCGGCAGTTTTCGTAAAGCTTGATATCACACTTTTTACCGTTTTTAACAAGCTTATCATAAACCGCTTTTACACCCTTACCATAATTGCCAACGGGGTCTTTATCTCCCGCAATTAAAAGTATGGGCTTTGTGCTGTCAAGTGACTTAAACCAAGCGCTGCGGTTGCATTTTGACAGCAAATTCATAAGGTCGCCCATTGCTGACACGGTGAAACGGAAGGTGCAGTACTTATCGGCGGCATATTTGTTTATAACCTCGCGGTCGTTTGTCAGCCATTCGTAAGGGGTGTCACCCTCGAAGCCCTTATTGTAACTGCCAAAGGCAATGTTTTGAATAAGGTTTGATTTATGCTTTTCACCCTTAAATGCCTTAATGATTTTTACAAGCAAAAGCCCAGCTGAAGACGCGGGATTAGGTCCGCTTGTGCCGCAGAAAATAAATTTATTGTATTCATTTGCATAGCTTTCACAAACAAGCCGTGCAATAAACGAGCCCATAGAATGCCCCATTAAAACGGTGGGTGCATCAGGGTAGATTTTTTTGACCGCCCTTGTAAATGTTACAACATCGTTTACTAAATATTTCCAACCATCCTTATGGGCAATAAAGCCAAGCTCATCGTCATTCTCGGCGGTTTTGCCGTGACCTAAATGGTCATAACCAAAGGCAACAAAGCCGTTTTCGGCAAGAAATGAAAACAAATGGTCGTAACGGTCAATATATTCGGTCATACCGTGAACGAGATGAAAAAGCCCCTTTATTTCACCGTTTGGGATATAAATTTTGCCCCGAAGAGTGTGAATATTGTCGGTGCTTTTAACCTCTAACGCTTTGATTTCGAAGCTCATAAAAATTACTCCTCACTAAACACTTTTGCGGATTTTATCGCCCTTTGCCAACCCTTTAAAAGCTTTTCGCGTTCTTCCTGCTTCATTGCGGGGTAATAGGTTTCTTCCTCGCTACTGAGCATTTTAATTTCGCTTAAATCTTTCCAAAAGCCAACTGCAAGTCCTGCCAAAAATGCCGCACCCAAAGCGGTGGCTTCGGCAGATTTGGGGCAGCAAACCTCGGTCTTAGAGATATTTGCCTGAAATTGCATTAAAAAACTGTTTTGTGATGCGCCGCCATCGGCACGAATTGAAGAAATCGAAAGCCCTGTGTCGTTTTGAAGTGACACCAAAAGGTCATTTGTTTGGTAGGCAATAGACTCTAAACAAGCGCGTATAAGGTGGCTTTTGTTAGCACCCCTTGTCAAACCGCAAATTGTACCTCTGGCGTACATATCCCAATAAGGTGCGCCAAGCCCTGCAAAAGCGGGGACAATGTAAACACCGTTTGTGTCATTAACCTTCAAGGCATATTTTTCGGTGTCGCTTGATTTTTCAATAAGCTTTAATTCGTCACGAAGCCATTGAACAACTGCGCCGCCTACGAAAACGCTACCCTCAAGGGCGTAATTTATTTTGTCGCCAACACTCGCCGCAATGGTTGTTAAAAGTCCGTTTTGGCTGGTATATGCGGTGTCGCCTGTGTTCATAAGCAAAAAACAGCCGGTGCCGTATGTATTTTTAACGCTGCCTTTTTCAAAGCATTGTTGACCGAAAAGTGCGGCTTGTTGGTCACCCGCAATGCCCGAAACGGTAATGTCTGTGCCCATAATATTAACCTTGCCGTAAATTTTGCTTGACGGCTGAACATCGGGCAGCATACTTTCGGGTATTGTTAAAATTTCTAATAATTTTTTATCCCAACAAAGCTTATGTATGTCAAAAAACATTGTGCGGGAAGCGTTGGTATAGTCGGTCACGTGAATTTTGCCGTTTGACAGCTTCCAGATAAGCCAGGTGTCAATAGTGCCGAAAAGCAAATCGCCATTTTCGGCCTTTTGGCGTGCACCTTTGACATTGTCTAAAATCCATTTAATTTTTGTGCCGCTGAAATAGGCATCAATTTTAAGACCTGTGGTTTTGGATATGTATTCCTCTAACCCCTGTGCCTTTAATTCATCGCAATATTCTGCGGTGCGGCGGCATTGCCATACGATAGCGTTATAAACCGGCTCGCCTGTATTTTTGTCCCACACAACCACCGTTTCACGTTGGTTTGTAATGCCAACTGCAGCAATTTCATCAGGGGAGGCACCAATTTTTGTGATAGCTTCGGTAAGAGCGGTGTACTGCGCCGAATAAATCTCAAGGGGGTTATGCTCTACAAAAGAGCTTTGGGGATAAATTTGGGTAAATTCGTGCTGTGCTGATGACACAGCGTTACCGTTTTTATCAAACAAAATAGCGCGGGCACTTGTTGTGCCTTCATCAAGCGCCAAGATATATTTTTTCATAAAAGCCCACCCTTATTTTAAAATAACGCGGGGAACGCGGGGAGAAATGCCGCAAACAATTTCATAATTTATTGTGCCGCATAAATCGGCCAAGGCGTCAACCTTTAAGCCCTTACCAAAAAGCAAAACCTCGTCGCCCATTTTAACATTTTCCAAATCAGTCACATCAACGCACATTTGGTCCATACAAACCCTGCCTATAATATCGGCACGCTGTCCGTTAATGTAAACGTAGCCCTGATTTGAAAGAAGTCGGGGATAACCGTCAGCATAGCCGGCTGTTATAGTGGCAATTTTCATAGGTCGGTCGGCTTTAAAGGTGCGGCCATAGCTTACAGTATCGCCAACACCAATTTCCTTAACCATTGAAACAACCGATTTCACGGTCATAACGGGGATTAAGTCATCAGTTATATCCATATCGCTTGAAGGTGCAAGACCATAAAGTGATACACCGATTCTTGCCATTGATAAATGCTTATCCTCATCGTTTATTGTGCCCGCCGAATTACAGCAATGTAAAATTAGGTCTGAAAAACCGTTTTCTTTAAATTTATCGCACGCCTTTATAAAGCGGTCATATTGTTCATTTGTGAAATTATCGTCGTTTCCTTGGTTTCTGTCAGCAACGGCAAAGTGGGTGAAAATGCCTTCACACTTAATACCCTTAAAGTTGGCAGATTTTAAGGCGTCCGAAAGACCAGAAAGTTCAGCGCTTCGGCAATCAAACCCAAGGCGTGACATACCTGTATCAAGCTTTATGTGTGACCTGATTTCTATACCGTAAAACACGCAAAGCGCCGACAACTTTTCGGCATATTCGAGTGAATAGATACACTGCACAAGGTCATATTTTTCAATATTACGCACCATATCAACAGGGGTATAGCCCAAAATTAAAATGGGCTTTTTAATGCCGCAATCCCTTAATGCAATGGCTTCATTAATATTAGAAACGGCAAACCAATCGGCACCATTTTTTTCTAAAATTGGGCACAAGTCCTTGGCAGAATGACCGTAAGCGTTTGCCTTAACAACCGCCATAAGCTTTTTGTCGCCAAGCTTGTTTTTAAAAATATTAAGGTTGTGAACCAAAGCATTTGTATCAATTTCTGCCCAAGTTCTTCGTAAAAAATCCATAATATCACCACAAGGTATTATACCATTTAATTACTTACTTTGCAATGTCTGATTCACTTTTTGTGCCAAAGGTATAAAAATAATGCTTAAAACCGCCCAAAAAACCGAATATAAAAGGCAAATTTGCCCTTTAAAATTAAATGGACGCTTACTGTAATTCCACACATTTTGTTTTAAAATAATATTAAAAATTATGCCAAAAATAAGCTCGATAAAGGTTATAAAACCACTGCCGATAACTGCCCTTAAAATTATGGGCTTGTGCTTTAATTTTTCACCCAAATATCCAAAAAATGAGAAGCAAATGCCACCCGCCATAAGCATTGAAGGGTGGGTATAGCCCCGCCATAAAATTTCAATAAGACCGTAACCTGTGCCACCTATTAAAAACATTATAATTTTACGCAAAAAAATCACCCAATATAGTATTGGGTGAAGGGGTGGTTAATATTCAGCTTATCGCCTGCGGTTTGCGATTGCTAAAAGTCGCAAAAGCTGTGCCAATGACACTAAAAACGAGGCGATATAGGTCATTGCGGCAGCGGTTAAAACCTTTTTAGCGCCCGAAACCTCATCATGCTGTAAAATCCCAAAGTCACGGATAGAGTTTATCGCCCTTTTGGATGCGTTAAATTCAACCGGAAGGGTAATGAGCTGAAACAAAAGTGCAATGGCGAAAAAGATAATGCCAACGTCAATTAAAAAATAAAAATTAAATAAAAGACCAAAAAGTACCAGCGGCATCGCAAGGCGCGAGCCAAGACTGCACACAGGATAAATTGCTGTGCGGAATTTTATCGGGCCATAGCTTTCGGCATACTGTACAGCGTGACCTGCTTCGTGTGCGGCAACACCAACGGCTGAAACGGTGCAGTCATCATAAACCGCATCAGATAGGCGAATAACATTTGTGCGTGGGTCGAAGTGGTCGGTCAAATTGCCTGCAACACGCTCAATTTTAACATCCAAAACGCCGTTTGCCTCTAAAACACGGCGGGCGGCTTCGGCACCGCTTACACCGCAATGGTGTTTTGAATATTTTGAAAAGGTTGATTTTACCCCAATTTGTGTTATCAGCATAAGCACAATAGCGGGTAAAACCAATACTAAATAAAGATAGTCAAGACCATAATAAAACAGCATAAAATCATCCTAAATTAAACATTAAAGCGGAAAAGAACAATGTCGCCGTCCTTCATAACATATTCCTTGCCTTCGCTTCGAACAAGGCCCTTTTCCTTGGCGGTAACCATATTACCGTCGCACTGCATAAATTCAGTAAAGTTTATAACCTCAGCACGAATAAAGCCACGCTCGAAATCGGTGTGGATTTTACCTGCCGCCTGCGGCGCTTTGGTACCGTTTGTAATGGTCCAAGCTCTAACCTCATCTTTGCCTGCGGTAAGGTAAGAAATAAGTCCTAAAAGGGCATAGCATTTTTGAATCATACGGTCAAGACCGCTGCGTTCAAGCCCAAGCTCTTCCAAAAACATTACCTTTTCATCATCCGAAAGGCCTGAAATTTCGGCTTCAAGTGCGGCGCAAATGGGTAAAATTTCGGCTTTTTCGCTTTCGGCTATATTTTGCACGGTTTTGTAATTATTATTACTTTCAATTCCGTTTATAAAATCGTCCTCGCTCATATTACAAGCGTAAATAACCGGCTTTGCCGATAAAAGTGCGGTGGTGTTTATAATTTCCTGTTCGTTTTCGTCGTTGATTTCAATACTTCTTGCGGGCTGTCCGTTTTCAAGATGCGCTAAAAGGCGCTTTAAAAAGTCAACCTCACCCTGCATTTTTTTGTCGCCTTTAAGTGCCTTTGTCGCTTTATCTAAACGGCGGGTAACCATTTCCATATCGGAAAAAACAAGCTCTAAATTTATGGTTTCAATATCGCGGGCAGGGTCAACCGAGCCCTCAACATGAATAATATCATCACTTTCAAAGCATCTTACAACGTGAACGATGGCATCCACCTCGCGAATATTTGAAAGGAATTTATTGCCAAGACCCTCACCCTTTGAAGCACCCTTTACAAGACCTGCAATGTCAACAAATTCAATAACTGCGGGGGTGAATTTGTTGGGGTTATAAATTTCGGCTAATTTTTCAAGGCGTTCATCCGGCACGCTTACCATACCCACATTTGGCTCGATAGTGCAAAAGGGGTAGTTTGCCGACTGTGCGCCTGCATTTGTAATAGCATTAAAAAGTGTTGACTTGCCAACATTTGGCAAACCGACCATACCTAGTTTCATAAAAATTTACATCCTTTTAAAAATTTAAATCAATTATACCGCTAATTGCAAAGATTATCAAGAGGAAAAACAAATAATAAAAAGGGTTTGCGTTTTTTATGTTAATATATTATAATATAAGGTGATAAAATATAAAGGTGGGTAATTATGCGTACTAATTTTACCGTTTCCCTTGAAAAAATTGCAAAGGAACTTTCACTTAAAACACTTTATTCTCCTGTTCCGCTTTCAGAAATTATGATTTCTTCAAACGAGGTTAATCGCCCCGGACTTCAAATGGCGGGATATTTTGAATATTTTGACGCTTGCCGTATTCAAATCATCGGTAAAAGCGAAGAAAGCTTTATAAAACGCTTTACCGCCGAAAAGGCCGAGGATAGAATTAGGGAATTCTTTTCTCATAAGCCGGCGGCCGTTGTGGTTTGCCGTGGCCTTGAATTTGGCGAAACATATCTTGAAATTGCAGAGGAATTTGAAATCCCTGTTTTAAAAACCGAAGAATCAACCTCGGCTTTTTCGTCGGCTTTAATTGCGCTTTTAAATTTAAATCTTGCGCCTCGCATTACACAGCATGGTGTTTTGGTTGAAGTTTATGGCGAGGGTATTTTACTTATGGGTGACAGCGGTGTCGGTAAAAGTGAAACCGCTATCGAGCTTGTAAAGCGTGGTCACCGTTTAATTGCTGATGATGCGGTGGAAATTCGTCGTGTTTCCGACAAATCGCTTGTTGGTACTGCGCCTGATAACATCCGCCATTTTATCGAGCTTCGCGGTATCGGTATTATTAACGCCAGCCGTATATTCGGTGCGGGTGCGGTTAAGCTTACTGAAAAAATTGACCTTGTTATAAACATTGAACAATGGGATGTTTCAAAGCAGTATGACCGTATTGGGCTTGAAAAGCAAACAACCGAAATTTTAGGCCTTTCGGTGCCTTCGCTTACAATTCCCGTAAAGCCGGGCAGAAATTTAGCTGTAATTATTGAGGTTGCCGCAATGAACAACCGCCAAAAGAAGCTTGGCTATAACGCGGCAGAGGATTTACTTAAAAAGCTTGGCATGACCAATGATGATTCGACCGAAAGCGAAGTCGACCCATTCTTTTAAATTTTAAGGAGTTTAAGCTATGCCCTTAATTTCATTTTTAAATGAACAAAGCATTTGTTACAAATTAAATGAGGCAATGAAAAATCACACCAGCTTTAAAATTGGCGGTGAGTGTGATTATTTCATCATACCAAAAAGCGTGGCAGAGCTTAAAGCCGTTATTGATAAATTAAACGAGCTTTCGATACCTTATTTTATTTTAGGCAAGGGCTCCAATATATTGGTGTCGGATGACGGGATTTTAGGCGCTGTAATTTCAATGTCGGGCATTTCGGGTATAACCGTAAAGGATGATGAAATTACCGCCGCGGCAGGCGAAACTGTGGCATCACTTTGTAATGAAGCGCTTAAAAACGAACTTTCGGGCCTTGAATTTGCTTTTGGTATACCTGGCAGTGTGGGTGGCGGTCTTTATATGAACGCTGGGGCTTACGGCGGTGAGCTTGCAAACACCGTAATAAGCGCTGAATATTTAACCGCTGACGGTGAAATAAAGACTGTAACTAATGAAGAAATGGCGCTTGGCTATCGTACAAGTATTTTTAAAACTAACGGCGGTATAATTTTGTCGGCAACCTTTAAGCTTGAAAGGGGTGACAAAGCCGAAATTAAAGAAAAAATGGATGATTATTTAAACCGCCGAAAAACAAAGCAGCCCCTTGAATTTGGTAGTGCGGGAAGCACATTTAAACGCCCCACGGGTTATTTTGCGGGTGCGCTTATTGAAAAAAACGGCCTTAAAGGTAAAATGGTTGGCGGAGCACGAGTTAGCGAAAAGCACGCTGGCTTTGTTATAAATTATAAAAATGCAACTGCAAGTGATGTTAAAAAG
>CAMFSU010000009.1 GCA_945983355.1 uncultured Clostridia bacterium
ATGGTTTCTGCAGGCGATTTCAAAAACGGATCGACTTTTGATATGGATGGCGACGTATTCCAGGTCGTCGAGTTCCAGCATGTAAAACCCGGTAAGGGCGCTGCTTTCGTAAGAACAAAAACCAAAAATGTAATTACCGGTTCGGTTATTGAAAAAAGCTATAACCCCACCGCTAAATTCCCAACCGCTTTCGTTGAAAGAAAGGATATGGAATATTCCTATGCTGACGGCGATATTTACTATTTTATGGACCAAGAAACCTATGAATTAGTTCCTATTAACGCAAGTGATTTGGGCGACAACTTTAAGTTTGTTAAAGAAAATATGGTTTGCAAAATTTTGTCATATAAGGGCAAGGTTTTCGGTGTAGAACCCCCAACATTTGTTGAGCTTGAAATTACCCAAACCGACCCCGGCTTTGCAGGCAACACTGCAACCAATGCAACCAAACCCGCAACTGTTGAAACAGGTGCTGAAATCCGCGTACCGCTCTTCATCAACGAAGGCGACATGGTTCGTATTGACACACGCACAGGCGAATATATGGAACGCGCATAAGGGGGATATTTACAATGGATATTTGTGAAAAAATTGCTTATATTAAAGGTTTGGCCGAAGGGCTTGGCTTGGACGAAGCTACCAAAGAAGGCAAGGTTTTAACCGCCATTATTGATTTACTTGAAGATATCACAGAAGAAATTTGCGATATTGAAGATGGCTGTGACGAGCTTATGGAACAAATCGACGCTGTTGACGAAGACCTTTCCGCTTTGGAAGACATTATCTATGAAGAAGATGATTGTGATTGCTGCGACTGTGATTGTGATGATGACTGCTGCGATTGCGATGACGAGGTTTACGAAATCGAATGTCCCGCTTGCAATGACATTATCTATTTAGACGGCGAAATGTTAGAAGAAGAGGGTATGGTTTGCCCCAACTGCGGCACCGAGCTTGAATTTGATTTTGACGGTTGCGACTGCTGTGACTGTGAAGAAGACGAAACCGAAGAATAATTCATTAAATTAAAAGCCGCGCCCTAAAGCGCGGCCTTTTTTATGAGGTATATATTATGAAAAAAAGTAAAATAATTGCAGTTTCAGTTTTGGCGGTTATCTTTGCCGTGGTTGTTGCGTTAACCTTTACCGGCACTATCGAGGCGATCGAGCCCGAAATACATAAGCTTTTAAACCCCAACGCTGAAATGAGCGAATTTATGCACAGCTTTACCGTTTTTGGTGACACTATTTTGGATGTTTTCCTTATTGCTGTTTTGGTGTTTTTACCATTTACAACCAAAAAGGTTGGTATTCCTGTTGCGGCAACTGCCATTGTTTCTACCGTTTTAAACAAGGTAATTAAAAATATCGTGGCCCGCCCCCGTCCTGACGAGGCACTTCGCCTTTTGGAAATTGACGGTTATAGCTTCCCAAGTGGTCACGCAATGAATAATGCCGCAATTTATATCGCAATTATGCTTTGCCTTTTGCCCCTTTGCAAAACCAAAACACAAAAGGGCATCGTAATTGCAATTTTCACTATTATTCCGCTTATCATCGGTGTTTCACGCGTTTACTTTAATGTGCATTTCACAAGCGATGTTATTTGCGGTTGGTGCCTTGGTGCTATTGTGGCAATTTTAATGAGCGAAATTCCATTTAATAAAAAAGGTGCTTTAAATGAATAAAACCGAATTAGAGCTTGAATTTGAGGTTTTAAATACCGAAAATAGCGGTATACCCGTTATCGTTGTGGCGGCCGGCTCGTCAACACGAATGGGGCAAAACAAACAGCTTATAAGCGTTTGCGGTTTGCCCGTTTTGGTGCGCACCTTAAAGGCGTTTCAGCAGTGTGATGGTGTTTCTAATATAATTCTTGTTGCGTCAGGTGAAACCCTTTTAGAATATCAAAACCTTTGCGAAAAGTATATGATTTCAAAGGTTAGCGATGTTGTAGAGGGTGGCAAAAACCGACAGGAATCGGTGCTGTGCGGTATAAAACGCCTTAAAGCAAATGATGAATTTGTGCTTATACACGACGGTGCCCGCCCGCTTGTGACAAATGATGTTATAAACCGCGTTATCGATGGGCTTAAAACCCACTTGGCTGTTACCCCTGTTGTTAAGGTTAAGGACACAATTAAGCAAATCGCAGAAAACGGCGAGGTTATAAAAACCGTTTGCCGTGATGATTTGGTGCAGGTACAAACCCCGCAGGGCGTTAATGTTAAAAAATATCTCGATGCACTTAAAGATAAAGATTTAAGCCAATTTACCGATGATGTTTCAATTTTTGAAGCCGCAGGGGAAAGGGTGCTTACTGTCTTGGGCGACTATAAAAACATTAAAATAACCACGCCTGACGATGTTGTCACAGCAGAAGCATTTTTAAAGGGGGACTTTGTCGAATGAGAATAGGTCACGGTTATGATGTTCATAAGTTTTGCGATGACAGAAAGCTTATTATAGGCGGGGTAGAAATACCCTTTGATAAGGGGCTTTTGGGCCACAGCGATGCCGATGTTTTGCTTCACGCAATAAGCGATGCGCTTTTAGGAGCGGCGGCTTTGGGTGATATAGGCAAGCATTTTCCCGACAGCAGTGCCGAATTTTTAAATATCGACAGCCGAATTTTGCTTCGCAAGGTTATAGCACTTTTAAAGGAAAAGGGCTATACCGTTTCTAATATCGATGCAACTATCATTGCACAAAAGCCGAAAATGGCGGCATATATTGAAAAAATGCGCCAAAACATTGCCGACGACTGCGGTGTTTTTGTTGATAAAATCAATGTGAAAGCCACCACGGAAGAGGGGCTTGGCTTTACGGGTGAACTGCTTGGTATTTCGGCCCACGCGGTTTGCCTAATTACACAAGAATAAAAAAATAAAGCTTGTCATATCCTTTTATTAAGAGGGGATTTGATGAAGCTTTATTTTATCTTTACTAAAAAGGGATTAGCGGTAATTTTCATTTTTGTTGTAATGTTTTTAATAATAATCGGCCAATTTTCAACCGTTAATTTAAATTATATTGATGGTTCGACAAACCAAAAGCGTATGGAATATTTTTCATCCCTTGGTCTTGATGTAAACGAAACTGCCGTTTTAGAAAAGCAAACCGTAATACCCCAAAAGCTTTCGGGCGTGTTTTTAGATTACAGCAACATATTAAAAGAGTCTGGCTTTAATATTTCCGACCATCTTGGTAAAAATGCGACATATTATCGTTATTCTTTAAAAAGTGAACCACAAAAAAGTATTAACATTTTGGTGGTTGAGAATAAAATTATAGCAGGGGATATCACCGACAATTTAAGCGGTGAAATTACTTCTTTAACAAGGATTAAATGAATGAAACAGGAACGATTAGACAAAATAATAGCAACGCAGTTTAATGTGTCACGAAGAGATGCACGAATTGCCATTCGCCGTGGAAAAGTAAAGGTTTGCGGCAAAACCGTGCGTGATTTCGGTCTGCTTACAAATATTGACAGCGAAATTTCTTTTGACGGACAGGCACTAAATTATAAAGAGCATATTTATATACTTATGAATAAGCCAAAGGGTGTTTTGTCGGCAAGCAGTGACAAAAATAAAAAAACGGTTGTCGATTTAGTGCCTGAAAATCTTCGCCGGCAGGGGCTTTTTCCTGTGGGTCGGCTTGATAAGGATACAACGGGCTTTTTAATTATTACCGATGACGGCGATTTTGCCCATAAGGCAATTTCCCCTAAATATGAAGTTTATAAAACCTATATTGTTCGGTTGGACGGCGAATTGACTGAGGATATGACAACCGCTTTTGCTGACGGAATTACCCTTGCCGATGGCACAAAATGCCGAAAGGCAACCCTTGAAATTTTAGATAAAAATACCGCAAGGGTTAAAATTTGTGAGGGAAAATACCACCAAATAAAAAGAATGTTTGGTGTTGTGGGGCTTGGCGTAAATGAATTAAAGCGCGAAGCAGTCGGTGCATTTTCTTTACCGAAAGATTTAGCAGAAGGGGACTGTATTGAAGTTTCAACCGCCGAAATTGAGCAAATTTTCACAAATTATTAACAATAGGTGGCGAAATAACCAAAAAACGAAACATAACATTGGCTACATTTTGCATAGAAATAAGCGCCAAGTTTTGCTATAATATCATTGTACTATCGGGGAAATGTGACTTTCCCAAAAATTTAATCACAGGAGAATTGTACTATGGCAAGTTTATCACTTCGTAATGTTTACAAAAGATACCCCGGCGGCGTTGTAGCTGTTACCGACTTCAACCTTGAAATTAAGGATAAGGAATTTATCGTATTCGTAGGTCCTTCAGGTTGCGGTAAATCCACCACTCTCCGTATGGTTGCAGGTCTTGAAGAAATTTCTGAAGGTGAAGTTTATATCGGCGACCGTCTTGTTAACGATGTTGCACCTAAAGACCGTGATATCGCAATGGTTTTCCAAAACTATGCACTTTATCCTCATATGAGCGTGTTCGACAACATGGCTTTCGGTCTTAAGCTTCGCAAAACCCCAAGAGATGAAATCAGACGCCGTGTAGAAGAAGCTGCTCGAATTCTTGATATTGAACACCTTCTTGAACGCAAACCTAAGGCATTGTCCGGTGGTCAGCGTCAGCGTGTTGCTTTAGGTCGTGCTATCGTTCGTGAACCTAAGGTATTCTTACTTGACGAACCTCTCTCCAACTTGGACGCTAAGCTTCGTGCACAAATGCGTACCGAAATTTCTAAGCTCCATCAACGCTTGGGTACAACCTTTATTTACGTAACCCACGACCAAACCGAAGCTATGACCATGGCTTCTCGTATCGTTGTTATGAAGAGCGGTGTTATCCAACAGGTTGATACTCCTCAAAACCTTTATCTCTATCCTTGCAACCTCTTCGTTGCTGGCTTTATCGGTTCACCTCAAATGAACTTTATCGAAGCAAAGCTTCTTAAAGAAGGCAAAGATTTCTTCGTTGAATACGGCACAGAAGATACCAAAACTCGTGCAGGTGTTAAGTTTAAGATTAAGCTTCCCGCTGAAAAGAATAAGGATAACTGCCTTGAAGAATATGTTGGCAAGGAAGTTATTATGGGTATCCGTCCTGAAAATGTTCACAACGAACCCGAACTTATCGAAGCAAACAAAGACGGTATTGTTGAAGCTAATGTTGAAGTTACCGAACTTATGGGTGCTGAAACCTATCTTTATATGGATAGTGAAGAACAAAAAATCACCGCTCGTGTTGCTCCTACCAACACAGCTAAGCCCGGCGACAAGATTCAAATTGCTTTCGAAACCAAGAAGATTCACCTCTTCGACAAGGATACCGAAATCACAATTTGCAACTAATATTTATAAAATTAAAGCCGAGTGTCCAAATGGGCACTCGGTTTTTTCGTTATTTATTATAAAATTTCTTTAAGCTGCTGTAAGCTTTTAATTTCATAGGTGGGCATGTACTTGCCTTTAACTTTTTGCGGGTTATACCAACAGGTGTCAATACCGCTGTTTATACCGCCCAAAATGTCGGATGACTGACTGTCACCCACAACAAGCATTTTTGATTTATCCTTTTCGGGTATTTTGTCAATAACATAATCAAAATATTCGGTGTCGGGCTTTTGGCTTCCCGCATCCTCTGACACGAAAACACCATCGAAATATGGCTCCAACCCCGAACCCTTAATTCTGCTGTATTGTGTGGTGCAAAGCCCGTTTGTTGTAGCGCAAAAGTAATATCCGCGGGCTTTAAGGTAGTCAAGCACCTCAAAAACACCGTCAATGGTATAGTTGCTTTCACCTAAATAGGTAGTGTATTTTACCGCCATTGTTTTGGTGTCGGCGGTAAGACCGTAATGCTCACAAAAGCTGATAAAACGGCCCTCATAAATCATTTCCTTGGGTATCTCGCCGTTTTCGAAGCGCTCCCACCAGCCGCGGTTTATTTTTGAATAAACCTCAACCGCATCATCGTCAAAGGGTAAGCCGTGTTCTGATAAAACACGCCTAATTGATACGGCTTCGGCTTTTGAAAAGTCTAAAAGTGTGTTATCTAAATCTAAAAATAGGGTAGTATATTTCATTTTTTATCCCCAAAACAATGTAAAAATGATTGCCGGCAAATAATTTGTTGCTAAAAGACCAATTAAAAACAGTAAAATATTAACGCCGCCCTGTTTTCTAAAATCTTCCGCAATATCATCGCTGTTGGCTTTAATATCCTTGATTTTAGAAATTGTATGTTGTCTATACCACCAGTCGCCTAAAATAGCCACTGTAATACGTAAGGCGAAATCAAAAACAGAGCTTAAAAATGCTGAAATTAAAAGTGTGTAGTGTATTTGTGAAAGGTTTGTTGTCATAAACTGCATCATTTCAGCCGTGGTTTTAATGTCTTCAAAGCCAAGATTAAACAGTGTTATTTGAAGCGGAAAGGTTAAAAGATTAAAAATAATAGTTAAAACAGCACATACAATACCCGCTTTATACATTTTTCTTGACAAAAGCCACTGGGATGGGAATAAAAATGCCATAAAATTCCACGAGATTTTTTGGCTTTTTGAAAGACGCTTGAATTTTGGAATATAGCGTGCAGTGTTGGAAATAACAAAGTTACGGGCTTCCTTTGCGGTTACGCCGTCTTCAATTATTTCGTCGGGCGCAACGCCACCCAAAAAGTCCATTGGCGGAAGATTGCGAAAAATTTCATCCCCGGGTGTGTAATTATCATCTTTTACGGTGCTTTGTGTATATTGTGCCTTACTGTTATCGGTTTTTTCGCCTGCTTTCAGCTTGTCATATTGCATATCGGTGCCGTGAGTGTCCTCAAGAGCACAGTGACCGATAGAGTTATAACATTCCCTATGGTGCGGCGCACCGCAAACGGGGCAGTAAACCACATCATCCTCTTCAAAAAGATATGCGTGGCACAGCACACAGGTGTCGTTTTGCTTTTTAAGAGTCATAAAACTGCTCCTTCTAAAATGCCGGTGCTTTCAAAAAGCTTTTGAAAATATTCTTTGCCGTAATTATGAAAGCGACCAAGCTTAATCATTTTTTTTAGCTCGTCAGCATCAACCCATTTTGCCTCGGCAACTTCGCTTTCTTGAAGCTTTAAGCTGTCAATTTCGGGGTTTGCAACAATAAGCCAAGCATCTAAAAATGAATTTCTTCTTTTAAGGTGAAAGATTTGTTTAAGCGTGTCTTCGTTTGATTTAATTCCAAGCTCTTCAAAAAGCTCGCGCCTTGCGGCAGTAAATGAGCTTTCACCCGAAATTGCGGCTCCGCCTGTTGCGGCCCATTCACCCGGCATAAGCTTTTTTCTTTCGCTTCGGCGCTGAATTAAAAATTTGCCGTCGGGCGACACTACCCAAATATGCACAACTAGGTGGTATTCACCCGGCTTTAAAAAACTGCGACCTCTTACAGCAGTTTTGCCTGTCAGGACGCCGTTTTCGTTAAATATATCCCAAATTTCTTTACTCATTATGTGATAAAATTCTCCCAATATTTCTCTATCAAACAATACTGATAGCAGTATACTATATAAAATCAAATATATTATAACAAAATTGTGAATTTTTTTCAACAATTTATATCTTTACTATTGTAAAAAGTTTTATTTTATGTTAAAATTACTTTTGTTAAATTGCACATTGCGTGTCGGAATGTGCGAATGGGCGGGTCCTGTGCGACGGGATGCTACGAACCATGTCAGGCGGGGAACCGAGCAGCATTAAGTAGATTTTTCTGTGCGCCGCAGTCAATCGGTTCATTCGTACATTCGGATGCGCAAGTTTTTTATTATTTTTAACCCGAGGTGTAAAAATGGCTTATCAGGCATTATACCGCAAATACCGTCCCCAAACATTTTCTGATGTTGTGGGACAAGAGCATATCACAAGCGTTTTAAAAAACGAGCTGCGTGACGGCACAACTGTTCACGCATATTTGTTTACAGGCACACGCGGTACAGGTAAAACCACCTGTGCAAAAATTTTGGCAAATGCCGTAAACTGCCTTAATAATAACGAGGGTGACCCTTGCTTAAAATGTGACAGCTGTAAGCTGTTTTTAAACGGCGAAAATACTGACATTGTTGAAATTGATGCCGCTTCAAATAACGGCGTTGACAATATTCGCGAGCTTAGGGAAATTATAAGCTTTACACCTGTGCAGTCAAAATACCGCGTTTATATTATTGACGAGGTGCACATGCTTTCAATCGGGGCTTTTAATGCACTTTTAAAAACCCTTGAAGAACCGCCCGAGCACGCCATTTTCATTTTGGCAACTACCGAGGTTCACAAGCTGCCCGCAACAATTTTGTCACGCTGTCAACGGTTTGATTTTAGAAGAATCGACAGCCAAAAAATTTGCGAGCGACTTCAGTATATCGCACAGCTTGAGGGCTTAACCCTAACAGATGATGCTGCAACCTTAATTGCTTCTGCGGCTGACGGCGGTATGCGTGACGCCCTTTCAATTTTGGATTTGTGCGCTTCAAGCAGTAAAAATATCGACGAAAGCGTTGTTGAAAATGTTTGTGCAATGGCGGGTAATGACTATCTTTTGGAGCTTTGCGATGCTATAAAGGAAATGAACACCGACAAGGCACTTTTAATGATAGATAAACTTCACAATTCATCGGTTGATATGTCACGCCTTTTGGGTGAAATGATTTCACACTATCGTGACTTAATGGTTATAAAAACCGTTCGTTCGGGAAAAAGACCAATTGTTTGCTCGGCAACACGAATGGCCGCCCTTGAAAAACAGGCCGAAAGGTTTGACATTAAAGAAATAATTTACACCTTAAATGTTTTACAGTCGGCCACCGCTTTAATGAAAACAGGGGACAGGCGCTGTGAAATGGAAATGACGGTTGTAAAGCTTTGCAATCCTGAGCTTTCAACCGATATTGCATCTCTTGAACGCCGAATTTCGCTTTTAGAAAGCGGCGTTGTAAAGACAAAGGCGGTGCCCGTCGCTAAAAAGCCCGAGCCCGAGGCGGCAAAAGAAACCACACCTATGGTAGAGGATATTGCTGAGGATGAAATCCCCCCAATGCCAACCGATGCTGACAGCCCCGAAGCTACACCCGTTTGTGAGGGCGAGGTTAAAAGATGGAACGAAATCCTTGCATTACTTACAAGAAATTGCCCCTTAATTGCGGCGGTTTTAAATGATTCAAAGGCATATATAAAGGGCGATTATTTGCTTATTGATGCACCAAATTCGCAGTTTAAAAGTCTTATCAGGCAAGAGGGCGGCAGATATAAGCAAAGCATTCGCGAGGCGGCCGAGCAGGTGCTTGGTGTGACCTATAAATTAGGGCCGTACACTAAACCTCAAGAGCCACAAGAAAGCGACCCTTTAACTGCTTTGGCAAATAAGCTTAAAAACCTTGAAATTAACTAATTTAGGAGATTATAAATTATGAAAGTTAGACTTCCAAACAATGGCGGCGGTAATATGAATCAAATGCTTGCAAAGGCACAAAAAATGCAGGCAGATATGCAAAGCTTACAGGCCGATTTAGAGCAAAGAGAATATACTGCTGCTGCGGGTGGCGGTATGGTGGAAATTACCGTTGATGGTAAGCACCTTGTAAAGTCGGTTAAAATCAACCCCGAAGCAGTTGATACTGAAGATATTGAAATGCTTGAAGATTTTATCACCCTTGCATTTAACGAAGCGGTTAATAAAGCAATGGCAGAGTCTGAACAGGAAATGGGCGCTATTACAAGCGGTCTTAATCTTCCGGGGATGTTTTAATTATGGCATCTTTTAATATTATACCCTTAAACGAGCTTGTTTTGCAGTTTGAAAAGCTGCCCGGTATCGGCAAAAAAACAGCACAGCGGTTAGCACTTAATATTTTAGAGCAACCGCCCGAACGCGCCGAAAAATTTGCCGAAGCGCTTATAAACGCAAGGCGAAAGATTCGTTTTTGCAGTGTTTGTCAGGGGCTTACCGATATGGAGGTTTGCTCGGTTTGCAGTGATGTTAACCGCGATAAATCGGTGATTTGCGTGGTTGCCGAGCCAAAGGATGTTATCGCCTTTGAAAAAATAAGGGAATTTAACGGCACTTATCATGTGCTTCACGGTGTAATTTCGCCGATGGATAACATTTCGCCTAACGATTTAAGAATTAAAGAACTTATGACACGCCTGTCAGACGGTTCGGTTAAGGAAATTATTATGGCTACCAACCCAACTGTTGAGGGCGAAGCCACAGCCAGCTATATTTCACGTCTTGTAAAGCCAATGGGCATAAAGGTAACACGCTTGGCTTATGGCGTGCCTGTTGGTAGTGATTTAGAATATGCCGATGAATTTACATTAGCCCGTGCACTTCAGGGCAGAAATGAGATTTAAAATGACACAAGAAAAAATTGACCGCATAAACGACCTTGCCCGCAAGCAAAAAACCGTTGGTCTTACCGAAGAAGAAAAGCAAGAGCAATATCTTTTAAGAAGGGAATATATCGACTCATTTAAGCAAAGTCTTGTATCCCAGCTCGAAAATACTTATATTGTTCAGCCCGATGGCACAAAAAAGAAGGTAACTGCAAAAGATGAAAATACTTGTAACTGATAGCGCAAGCTTAAAGTCACATAACGACTTATCACTTGAGATTTTAGGGAAATTCGGCGAGGTTTTTGAATTTCCGGGCATTTCAAGGGATGAGCTTTTAAAGGAAGTTAAGGATACCGATATTATCCTTACAAATAAGGTTATAATCGACCGCGAGGTAATGGAAAATGCCCCGCGGCTTCGTTATATCGGGCTGTTTGCAACGGGATATAACAATATTGATATTGTTGCCGCAAAGGAAAAGGGAATAGTGGTTGCAAATGCAGGCAGCTATTCAACAAATGCGGTGGCACAGCAGGTAATGGCTTATATTTTAATGCACTTTACTGAAATTGCAAAGTATGATGACTTTGTAAAACAGGGTGGATGGCTTAAATCAAAATGCTTTGCACCCCTTGTTTTTGCAACTGATGAGGTTTATGACAAAACCCTTGGTATTGTCGGCTATGGTGCAATAGGTCAAGCGGTGGAAAAGGCGGCAAATGCTTTGGGTATGAGGGTTGTTGTTTACACCCGTACCCCAAAAGCTGACCCAAAATTTGTCGACTTTGACACCCTTTTGAAGAAAAGTGATATTATTTCAATGCATTGCCCACTTAATGAACAAAGTGCGGATATGATGAATGCCGATGCATTTTCAAAATGTAAAGATGGCGCTTTTTTCATAAATACTGCACGTGGTGGTGTGGTGGATGAATGGGCACTTTTTGATGCACTTGAAAGCGGTAAACTTTCGGGTGCGGCGGTTGATGTTTTAAAGAGTGAGCCAATGAGTGAAGACTGCCCGCTTTTAAAGGCGAAAAATATTATAATCACACCGCATACTGCGTGGGCACCCCTTAAAACAAGAGAGCGCCTTTTACGAATTGTTTGTGATAACATTCAGGCGTTTTTAGATGGCAACCCCACAAATAACGTAGCAAAGTAGGTGAAACGGTTTGTTTTCAAGAATTAACAGCGTCGGTCTTTTTGGGATTGATTCTTATATGATAGAGGTTGAAGCCGACATTTCAAACGGGCTTCCCGCATTTGATATTGTGGGGCTTCCCGATGCGGCGGTTAAGGAATCACGCGACCGTGTGCGTGCCGCAATTAAAAACTGCGGTTTTAAATTTCCCGTTTCGCGCATTACCGTAAACCTTGCCCCTGCCGACCGTAAGAAAGAGGGCTCTATTTACGACCTGCCTGTGCTTTTGTCAATTTTAAAGGCAAGCGGTCAAATAAGCGTTTCGCTTGATAACACCGTTGTTATAGGTGAGGTTGCCTTGGACGGTATGCTTCGTGCTGTAAATGGTGTTTTAGCTATTGCCATTACCGCAAAGGAAAATGGTATTGAAAACCTTTTTGTACCGAAAGAAAACGCAGTTGAAGCGGCTGTTGTAGATGGGCTTAATGTTTATGGTGTTGAAAGTGTTAAAGAGCTTATTTTACACCTTAAAGGTGAAAAACCAATAGAAAAGCAACCACTTACCGTAATTAAAAGTGAAAATAATTTGCCCGTGCCCGATTTTTCGGATGTTAAAGGGCAGCTTGCCGCTAAAAAGGCAATGGAAATTGCGGCGGCGGGCGGACATAATATCATACTTGTTGGCCCTCCCGGTTCGGGTAAAAGTATGCTTGCAAAGCGACTTCCCGGTATTATGCCCGATATGACCTTTGATGAGGCAATAGAAACCACAAAAATTCATTCGGTAGCGGGTATTTTAGATAAAAACGAGCCATTTGTTTCAAACCGCCCATTCCGTTCACCGCACCATACGGTTTCTCCTGCGGCTATTGCGGGTGGCGGCACAATGCCAAGACCGGGTGAAATTTCCTTGGCGCACAACGGCGTTTTGTTTTTAGATGAATTTCCCGAATTTCGCCGCGATGTTATGGAGGCACTTCGCCAACCTATTGAAGACGGCAAGGTGACCATATCTCGTGTAGCGGGCACGCTTACATACCCAAGCTCGATAATGCTTGTGGCGGCTATGAACCCCTGTCCCTGCGGCTTTTTCGGTCACCCCACAAGAGAGTGTAAATGCTCACCCCAAGCGGTGCATAAATATCTTTCGAAAATTTCGGGCCCAATGCTTGACCGCATTGATTTGCATGTTGAAGTACCGCCCGTTGATTACAGCGATTTAAGAAGCAACGGCAATGAGGAAACCAGTGCCGAAATTAAGGTGCGTGTTAACAAAGCCCGTGCTTTACAGGCCGAAAGATATAAGGGCACAGGCATTAACTGCAATGCCCGACTAACCCCATCGCTTATAAGAAAATATTGCATTTTAGATGATGAAGCAAGTCAGTATCTCGCCCTTTCGTTTGAAAGGTTGGGTCTTTCTGCTCGTGCGTATGACCGCATTTTAAAGGTTGCCCGCACCGTTGCTGATTTAGACGGCTGTGAAATTATCGAAAAACGCCACATCTTTTCAGCAATATCATTTAGAAGTCTTGACCGTAAATATTGGGGCGCATAAACCTTATATCAAAATAAAATTTAAGCCCTTTCGGATTTTTTGTCCGAAAGGGCTTTTTTTGTTGCGTTTTTCTATATTATGATATATAATATATACTGTATAATTATGTAAAAAGAGGTGTGTTATGGATATATCGGTTGGTGACAAGCTTTTAATGAAGAAAAAGCACCCTTGCGGCTGTGATGTTTTTACTGTAACACGCATAGGGATGGACTTTAAGCTTAAATGCGACGGTTGCGGACACGAGGTTATGGTACCGCGTGTCAAAGCCGAAAAAAGTCTTAAAAAAATAATTAAAACAGAGGTTATTTAAGTGTTTGATAAATTAGAATCGGTTGTAAACCGCCACGAACAAATCGGTATTGAGCTTACTCGCCCTGATGTTGCATCAGATAACGAGCTTTTTCGAAAGCTTATGAAGGAGTATAGCGAATTAACCCCACTTGTAGAAAAATATAAAGAGTATGTTGCGGCTAAAAATGCTGAAAAGGAAGCGCTTGAAATTTTAGCCGAGCCAAATTTGGATAAAGATTTCAAAGAGCTTGCCGAAGAAGAGCTTAAAGAAGCAAAGGAAAACCTAATCACCTTTGCTGACGAGCTTAAAATTTTACTTTTACCAAAAGACCCCAATGATGAAAAAAGTGTTATTATTGAAATTCGCGGTGGCGCAGGCGGTGAAGAGGCGGCACTTTTTGCGGCGGCACTTTACCGAATGTATTCAATGTATGCCGAATCAAAGCGTTGGCAAATTGAAATTAGCAACGCCAACGAAACCGAACTTGGCGGCTATAAGGAAATCAGCTTTATGATTGAGGGTAGCGGCGCATACTCTCGCTTTAAATATGAAAGCGGTGTTCACCGTGTTCAGCGTGTGCCCGATACCGAAACCCAGGGTAGAATACACACTTCAACCGTTACTGTTGCTGTGCTTCCCGAGGCAGATGAGGTTGAGCTTGAAATCAACCCTGCTGACCTTAAAATTGACACCTTCCGTTCCTCAGGTGCAGGCGGTCAGCACATTAACAAAACCTCTTCGGCAATTCGTGTAACCCACATCCCAACGGGTACTGTTGTTGAATGTCAGGATGAACGTAGCCAGTTTAAAAACAAGGACAAGGCGCTTAAAATTTTGCGTGCCCGCCTTTTTGATGAAGAACAAAGAAAGCACGACGAAGCCATCGCCTCCGACCGTAAAAGTCAGGTTGGCACAGGCGACAGAAGTGAGCGTATTCGTACCTATAACTACCCCCAAGGTCGTGTGACCGACCACAGAATAGGTCTTACACTTTATAAATTAGACCAAATTTTAAACGGTGATATTGATGAGGTTGTAGATGCACTTATAACCCATTACCGCACCGAAGCTTTAAAGGCAGATGAAGAAAACTAATGAAAACACTTCGCTTAAATGTTGCGAAAAGTGAATATGATAAAAGCATTAACACCGCGGCCCAAATTTTAAAAAACGGCGGTGTTGTTGCCATACCTACCGAAACGGTTTACGGTCTTGGCTCAAACGCTTATGATGATAACGCCATAAAAAAGGTGTTTGTGGCAAAGGGCAGACCGCAGGACAACCCCCTTATTGTGCATATTTGTGATTTGGAAATGCTGACTGAGGTTGCCGAGGATATACCCGAAATTGCCTATACATTGGCAGAAAAATTTTGGCCCGGGGCACTGACAATGGTGCTAAACCGCAGTGAAAAAATTGCTGACAGTGTGTCGGCAGGGCTTACAACGGTTGCGGTCAGAATGCCGTCAAACCCTGTTGCGCTTGATGTAATCAAGGTCAGCGGTTTACCCCTTGCCGCACCGTCGGCAAATCTTTCGGGCAAACCAAGCCCCACTACTGCAAACCATGTTTTAAACGATTTAGACGGCAAAATCGATGCTGTTTTAATGGGGGAGGATTGCGATTTTGGTGTTGAATCCACTGTTATTACCCTTGTGGGACAAACCCCAATACTGCTTCGCCCCGGTGCTGTTACTTATGAAGAGCTTTTAAAGGTTTTGCCAAATCTTGAAATTTCCGATGCGGTTTTAAACGAGCTTAAAGCAGGGGATAAGGCGGAATCCCCAGGTATGAAATATAAGCATTATGCCCCAAAAACCACCGCCTTTTTGGTAGAGGGGGACAGCTTTACCGATTTTGTTAATACAAAACAAAATGCGGTAGCGGTTTGTTTTGAGGAAGAAGCCGAAAGCATTAAAATACCAAAGCTTATTTACGGCAGTAAAAATGACACTTTAACCCTTGCACATTCCTGCTTTTCGGTATTGCGCGAGGTTGATAAATTCGGTGCGGAAAATGTCTTTATCCACGCACCCGAAAAAGATGGTGTGGGTCTTGCGGTTTATAACCGACTTATCCGCGCCGCCGCATTTAAGGTGATAAAATTATGACAAAGATTATCGGACTTACAGGCCCAACAGGTGCAGGAAAAAGCAGTGCCGCCGCAGTTTGTAAAAAGCTTTCTATAAAGCATATCGACTGTGACATTTTGGCGCGAAAGGCCGTTGAAAAGGGCACAAACGGGCTAAATGCGGTTGTAACCGCTTTTGGACGGGATATTTTAAACCCAGACGGCAGTTTAAACCGTAAGGCGTTGGCTCAAAAGGCGTTTTGTGATGAAAAGAGCACCAACCTTTTAAATGAAACCCTTTTGCCCTTTATAAAAGAGCTTGTTTTAAAGGAAATTGAGGGGGATTTCGTTCTTTTAGACGCCCCAACCCTTTTTGAAAGCGGTATAAACGAAATTTGCTTTAAAACAGTTGCGGTTTTAAGCGACAGCCAAATACGGCTTAACCGCATTATGAGGCGTGATAATATAACAAGGGATGCCGCATTACTTCGAATAAATGCAGGCAAAACCGATGATTTTTATATAAAAAATTGTGATTTTGTAATATATAATGATGCAGATGAACAAACTTTTAATAATGAGTTTTCAAATCTTTTGAGGGAGATTTTGTTATGAGTGACATTAAAGCTTTAAAAAATAAACTTTTTTTAGAAAGAAAAAACGGTCGCCTTATTGTAGGCGATGAGGTTTTGCAAAAGGCAGATGAATATTGCGAGGGCTATAAGTTGTTTTTAGATGCCGCTAAAACCGAGCGTGAGGCAGTTAAAGAAGCCGTAAAAATGGCCGAAAGCAAGGGCTTTGTGCCATTTGAAATGGGCAAAAAATATGAAAAGGGCGCAAAGGTTTATTTTAATAACCGCGGCAAAACTATTGCCTTGGCGGTTATCGGTGAAGAAAAGGTTGAAAACGGTGTTAATATTACCGCTGCTCATATCGATTCACCCCGCCTTGATTTAAAGCCCAACCCCCTTTACGAAGACAGCGATTTGGCGCTTTTTAAAACACATTATTATGGCGGTATTAAAAAATATCAATGGACCGTTACCCCCTTGGCACTTCACGGTGTTTTCGCTTTAAGAAACGGCGAGGTTATTGAGGTTTCGATTGGTGAAAGGGAAGACGAGCCCAAGTTTGTTATTGGCGATTTGCTGCCCCATTTAGCCGCTGAACAAAGCAAGCGCACCTTAAACGAGGGCATTAAGGGTGAAGAGCTTAATGTTTTAGTTGGCAGTCACCCCTTTAAAAGTGATGATGGAAGCGAGCTTGTGAAGCTTAACATTTTAAAGCTTTTAAATGAAAAATACGGCATTACCGAGGGTGACTTTTTATCAGCCGAGCTTGAAATGGTGCCCGCCTTTAAGGCGTGTGATATTGGCTTTGACAGGTCACTTATCGGCGGTTACGGTCAGGATGACCGCGTTTGTGCATATCCTGCCCTTACTGCAATTTTAAATATCGAAAATCCCTCAAAAACCGCAGTTGCAATTTTGGCCGATAAGGAAGAAATCGGCTCAAGCGGTAACACGGGCTTAGAGTCTGATTTCTTACGCTTTATAATCGGTGACCTTGCAAAAATGCAGGGTGGCGATGCCACTGTGGCGCTTCGCAATTCAAAGTGCCTTTCAGCTGATGTTAACGCCGCACTTGACCCCACCTTCCCCGATGTTATGGAGCGTAAAAACGCAAGCTTTGTAAACTATGGCGTTGTAGTTACAAAATACACAGGGGCAAGGGGTAAAGCAGCCACCTCGGATGCGTCGGCAGAATATGTTGCCGAAATTTTGGCGCTTTTGGATAAGGCAGATATTATTTGGCAAACGGGCGAGCTTGGCAAGGTTGATTTGGGCGGCGGCGGAACAGTTGCCCAATATATCGCAAATATGGGTGTTGATGTTATCGATTTAGGTGTACCTGTTTTATCAATGCACGCACCCTTTGAAACTACTGCAAAATTTGATGTTTATATGTGCTACCGTGCAATGTATGAATTTATGAAGTAACAACTGCTTCACTTTTGCATAAAATGTTAATGGTTAAATACCAATAATATTTTAAAGGTGAAGACGTATGTTAGAAAACAGAAGTAATTGCTGCAATATGTGCTGTCGCTCTAAGGTTACCGCTTGGATAATCGGTATAAGCTTGTTTGTGGTAGCACTTGTTATCGGTGCAATAATCGGCTCGTTTTTCTCGGGCTTTGTGGTTGAAAATATTGTAGCTATCGTAATTTTTGGTATAGTTTTACTGCTTGCCGCAATATTTACAGCACTTTTTGCGTATTGTAGATGTAACGACTAAATAAAAAGCCGTCCATTTGGACGGCTTTATTAAAGGATGATAAAAATGAAGCTTGGAAAATATCGCCATTTCAAAGGTAATGAATATGAGGTATTAGCCATTGCCAACCACAGCGAAACAATGGAAAAAATGGTGGTTTACAAGGCACTTTACGGCGATAGAGAAATTTGGGTAAGACCGCTTTCAATGTGGGATGAGGAAATCACCCGCGACGGTAAAACCTTTAAGCGCTTTACATATATCGGTGAATAAAATGGTAAATAGTGAATTACAGCATAAAAAAATGACCGAAACGCCAATAACACGGCTTTTGGTATCTTTGTCGCTGCCGACAGTTATAAATATGCTTTTAACCTCAATTTATAATATGACCGACACCTATTTTGTCACAAGCTTGGGTGAAAGCGCAATAGGCGGTGTAGGTATTGTTTTTTCAATTCAGTCGCTTATTCAGGCGGTCGGTTTTGGTGTTGCAATGGGGACAGGCAGTATCGTTTCTATAAGCTTGGGTAAAAAGGATAACGAAAAAGCCAATAAAATTGCATCAAGCGGTATTATAATGGGGCTTTTGTTGGGGCTTTTGATTTCGGTTATTTGCTTTTCGTTTTTAAACCCAATTTTAAGAATTATCGGTGCTACCGAAACAATTTTACCCTATGCGCGTGACTATGCCACGGTTATTTTAATCGCCGCACCGCTTATGTGCACCTCTTATGTAACGGGTCCGCTTTTAAGGGCAGAGGGTAGAGCAACCTATTCAATGCTTGTCGGTATTGCGGGCGGACTTATAAATATGGCACTTGACCCAATTTTCATTTTCACCTTTAATCTTGGTGTTAAGGGCGCGGCAATTGCAACTGCATTAAGTCAGGTAATCAGCTTTTCACTTGCTATTGGTTTTTATGTGTTAAATAAGGGCGTTGTTAAGCTTTCAGTAAAATATATAAGCTGTGATATTAAGGATTATTGGCTTATTTTAAAAATCGGTGCGCCAACAGTATTCAGACAAGGTCTTGGCAGTGTGGCAACCACCCTTTTAAACGGACAAGCAAAACTTTACGGCGATGCGGCAGTGGCTGCAATAAGTCTTGCCAACAAGGTTTATATGCTTATCCGTTCCATTGTTTTGGGCGTTGGTCAGGGCTTTCAGCCCATTGCAGGTTATAACTTTGGCGCAAAGAAATTTGACCGTGTTAAAAAGGTGTTTTTGGTTGCAACAATTTTCGGCAGTGCGGCCGCCTGTCTTGGTGCTGTCGCCTGCGCGGTAGCACCAAATCAGGTTATAAGCATTTTTGGTGCCGAAAACCCCGAGGTTGTAACAATCGGCGCTCGTATGTTAATGTTTTACAGTATTGCATTGCCGTTTTTGGGCTTTTCATCATATGTTAATATGCTTTATCAGTCACTTGGCTTTGTAAAGGGTGCAACCTTTTTGGCAAGCTGCAGGCAAGGAATTTATTTTATACCGCTTATTTTAATTTTGCCGCATTTCTTTAATTTGGATGGCGTTATCATAAGCCAGTCGCTTGCCGACATATTAACATTTTTAACCTCAATACCATTTTGTATTTGGTTTTTAAATAAAAAATTAAAAACACCTGAGTAATCAGGTGTTTTTTTATTGAGCGGATTTAATGCACTATACAATTTAATAGCTTGTTTGAATCCCTTATTTGTACAAAAATTTAAAGAGAGCAATACCTTCGGCATTACTCTCTTTAAATTGGCGCAGAGAGAGGGATTCGAACCCTCGGTGCAGTATTAGTGCACACACGATTTCCAATCGTGCGCCTTAGACCAGCTCAGCCATCTCTGCATGGCGTTTTATTAACGCCATATTAGTATAATACAACTGTGTTTAAAAATCAAGAAAAAGTTTTATTTTTTTACAGCAAAATACAAACCAAACCGTTACATCCCTCGTTTATGACGCGCTCAACTGTTTCCTGCACTCTCATTCTTGCCTCAACCGGCATTCTTGCAAGCTTGGTATGAAGCCCTTCGTTTACAAGCTCGTGAAGTGATTTGCCGAAAATGTTAGAATCCCAAATCTTAACGGGGTCCTCTTCAAAACCCGAAAGCAAATACATTACCAAATCCTCTGACTGCTTTTCACTGCCTACAATGGGGCTAACCTCGGTGGTGATATTGGCTTTCATAAGGTGAATTGACGGTGCCGATGCACGAAGTCGCACGCCATAGCGACCGCCCTGTTTTACAATTTCGGGCTCTTCCAATGCAAGCTCGTTTATGTCGGGCATTATAATGCCATAGCCGGTTGCCTCGCACTCTTCAAGTGCGCCTTTAACACGCGCATATTCGCGTTTAGCGTTTGCAAGCTCCTTCATACAGTCCATAAGTTCTTGCTCGTCGTTTATCACAAGACCTGTGTTTTCCGCCAAAATTTTATAGAAAAGTGACGGCTTAACATTAAGCTTTACTGTTGCACTGCCCTTGCCGAGATTTATGCTGTCAACATCTACAAAATCAATGTTATCGCTCTTTTTAAAGGCGGCGGGAAACTTCATAATATCGCGTATGTGGCGCATGTTTTCGGCCGCCGCTTTAACTGAAGAAATAATTTCATTTTTAAGCGGGTGGGAAAGCTCTAACGAATTTATCCAAGCAGGGTAGCAAATGCCAACCTCTTTAATAGGAAATTCAAAAAGAATTTGTGATAAAATTTCTTTAATATCCTCAACGCTTAATTCCAAGCAGTTAATTGGGGTTACAACCACGCCGTATTTTTCTGACAATTCCTCCGCTAAGGATATTGCCTCGGCAGAGTGGGGGTACATACAGTTAAGCAGCACGATAAAGGGCTTATTTATGGCTTTAAGCTCGTTTATAACTCTTTCCTCGGCTTCGGCATATTCATATCGCGGAATATCACTTATACTGCCGTCGGTTGTAATTACAAGGCCAATGGTCGAATGCTCGTTAATAACCTTTTGCGTGCCGATTTCAGCCGCCATATTAAAGGGCACGGCCTCGTCAAACCAAGGGGTACGCACCATTCGTGGCATATCACCCTCGATATAACCGAGCGAGCTTGGCACAATATACCCAACGCAGTCAATAAGCCGAACATTCATATTTGCGGTGCCGTCAAGCGAAATTTCAGCACCCTTTTCGGGCACAAATTTTGGCTCGGTTGTCATAATCGTTCTACCCGATGATGACTGCGGTAATTCGTCATTTGCGCGTTCCTTTTGATATTCGCCCGACATATTCGGAATTACCAATTTATCCATAAATTGCTTTATAAAGGTGGACTTGCCCGTTCTAACAGGTCCCACAATGCCGATATAAATGTCTCCACCCGTTCTGTCGGCAATATCCTTATATATGTTGGCGTTTGTCATAACAATTTCCTCCGTTTTAAATAAACTTACCTATAAAAATTTATGCTGTCGTTTTTTTCTTTATGACACAAAAGATTTTTGTGAATAGTATATAATGTATAGGAGGGTTTATTTTGAAATGCCTTTATGATTTAAAAATCGGTGAAAAATGCCGTGTTGATAAAATTTTGATTTATGACAGCTTGCGCCGCCGCCTTATTGACCTTGGATTAACGCCCGATACATTGATTGAATGTGTGGGACAAAGCCCCTTGGGTGACCCAAAGGCGTTTTTAATAAAGGGTGCGGTTATAGCACTTCGTTATGAGGTTTGTAAAAGCATTAGAGTAACGGAGGTTTTGGCGTGAGTAATTTTATTACCGTAGCTCTTGCGGGCAACCCCAATGTTGGCAAAAGCACAATTTTTAATGCCCTTACGGGTATGAAACAGCACACAGGCAACTGGACAGGCAAAACGGTTGATTCGGCTCTCGGTTATTTTAAAACTGAAAAACATCACTACCGCCTTGTTGACTTACCCGGCACATATTCACTTATTCCACATTCAGCAGAGGAAAAAATCGCAAGAGATTATATTTATAATGAAAAGCCCGAGGCGGTAATTGTGGTGTGTGATGCCACCTGTTTAGAGCGTAACCTGAACCTTGTTTTGCAAACTAAAAAAATAGCCCGCAGGGTAATTGTTTGTGTGAATTTGCTTGACGAGGCCGAAAAAAAAGGAATTTCGGTTAATCTTAAGCTTTTATCCCACCGCCTTGGCGTTAAGGTTGTTGGCGTGGTTGCAAGGCAAAAGAAAACCATAAAAAATTTGCTTTATGCACTTGATGAGGCGGTTGAAAACGATGAATTAACCGCCGAGGGTGATGATTTTTTAAATTACGAATTACAAGAAGAGCTTGCCATAAGCACAGTAAAAACCGCAGAAAAAATTTTTAACGGCGTGGTTACATATAAAAATGAAAATTATCAAAACCGCGACCGCAAAATAGATAAAATTCTTACAAGCCGTGCCTTTGGTTATCCCTTAATGCTTTTACTTTTATGCCTTATTTTTTGGATAACCATAAGCGGTGCCAACTATCCGTCCGACCTATTATTTTCAGCGTTTTCGTGGGTTGAAGCAAAGCTTTCGCAGTTTTTGAATTTAATTCATTTCCCAACCGTTATTCACGATGCTTTGGTTTTTGGCATTTTTCGTACCGCCTCCTTTGTGGTGTCGGTTATGCTGCCGCCAATGGCAATTTTCTTCCCACTTTTCACCCTGCTTGAAGATTTGGGCTATCTTCCGAGGGTGGCGTATAACCTTGATAAGCCCTTTAAAAAATGTAACGCTTGCGGAAAACAAGCACTTACAATGTGTATGGGCTTTGGCTGTAATGCAGTAGGGGTTACGGGATGCAGAATTATCGACTCGCCGCGTGAACGCTTGCTTGCAATTTTAACAAACACCTTTGTGCCTTGCAACGGGCGTTTCCCCACAATTATTTCAATAATAACAATGTTTTTGGCGGTGGGTGGCGGTATGCTGGCATCATTTTCGGCAACCGCTATATTAACCCTTGTAATTGTGTTTGGCATTTTTATGACATTTTTGGCAACAAAGTTGTTGTCGGCAACTGTTTTAAAGGGTGTGCCGTCAAACTTCATTTTAGAAATGCCACCCTACCGCAAGCCCGAATTTTTAAAGGTTATTGTGCGCTCGGTTTTAGACAGAACGGTTTATGTGCTAGGCCGTGCGCTTATTACCGCCATTCCCGCAGGGCTTATAATTTTTATAATGTCTAATGTGTCGGTCGGGGATAAAACCCTGATTTTATACTGTGCAGATTTTTTAAATCCCTTTGCACAGCTTATGGGACTTGACGGTGTGATTTTGCTCGGCTTTATTCTGGGCTTCCCCGCAAATGAAATTGTTGTGCCGATAATCATTATGGCATACACAGGGGCGGGTGTTATAAGCGGTGGTATGAATTTGCAAAATGTGGCAGAGCTTTTTATATCAAACGGATGGGATGTAACTACTGCAATTTCTATGATAATTTTTTCGCTTTGCCATTGGCCCTGCGCCACCACGGTTTTAACCATTAAAAAGGAAACGGGCAGTGTTAAATGGACATTGCTTTCGGTCATACTGCCTACTGCCTTGGGTATTGCTCTTTGTATGCTTTTCAACCTAATTGTAAAATTTTTGTAAAAATATTGCATTTAAAAAAGTTTTGTGCTATACTTTCTCCATTAAAGAAAAGAGGCGTTTTAAATGGTATACCCCAAAATTTTAACAATTCAGGACATCTCTTGTGTTGGACAGTGTTCTTTAACAGTTGCTTTGCCGATTATTTCGGCTTGCGGTGTTGAAACCTGTATATTACCTTCTGCGGTTTTATCAACCCATACTGCAGGCTTTAGCGGCTTCACCTTCCGCGATTTAACCGATGATATGCCCGATATAAGCAGGCATTGGCAAAAAGAAAATATCAAGTTTGACGGCATTTACACCGGTTATCTTGGCAGCACAAAGCAAATAGGTTATGTTATTGATATTATCAAAAACCATAATAAAGACGGTGCAAAAGCAATTATAGACCCTGCTATGGCTGACAATGGCAAGCTTTATCCTTTATTTAATCAAGAATATGTTGAGGCAATGAAGGGACTTTGCGCTTGTGCCGATTATGTTGTGCCAAATATTACCGAAGCTGCTTTTTTGACCGATATGGAATATAAAACCGAATATGACCGTGCTTATATTGATGAAATGGTTGAAAAGCTTGTAGCACTTGGTGCTAAAAATGTTATTCTTACCGGTGTTTCTTACCGTGCGGGTTATACAGGCATTGTTGTGTTTGAAAACGGCGAATATAATTATTATGAGCACGAATTTTTGCCCAATAGCTGCCACGGCACAGGTGATATTTATGCATCTGCCTTTACAGGTGCTTTGATAAAGGGTAAAACCGCGTTTGAAGCCGCAAAAATTGCTGCAGATTACACAGTTGAGTGTATAAAGCAAACGGCAACTGAAGAAAACCATTGGTATGGCGCCAAATTCGAGCCCGCCCTTAAAACACTTATTGAAATGCTCTAATATTTTTTAAAAAAATACCACAAAATGCTTGACTAACTCGGCATTTTGTGGTATTCTAACCTTTGTTGAAACGCGGGTGTAGTTCAACGGCTAGAATCCCAGCCTTCCAAGCTGGTTGTGTGGGTTCGATTCCCATCACCCGCTCCACGAAAAAAGTCACTTTTGTCTACCGACAAAGGTGACTTTTTTCAATGATATCCGTTCCTGGCAGAACGGATGATATAGCTGATGCTATGATATCTGCTGTGCAGATGATATATGCCTGCGGCATATGAAGGAACGGATATTATATCATATTTGCAACGCAAATATATCATGCGGCGCAAGCCGTATATCATATTGCGCAAGCGATATATCATTGAAAAACATAACAAATTATGATATAATTCCAAAGAAAGTAGGTGCTTTTATGTCCGAAAACAAATTACTTGATTTATCTTTTGAATTTGCAGTTGCTATTGTTAATCTTGTGGATGATGTAACTGCGCCGAAAAGTTCCTATATGACTGATCAACTTGCAAGATCAGGTACATCAGTAGGTGCCAATATTCACGAAGCGCAGTATGCACAGAGCAAAAAGGACTTTGTCGCCAAGTTAGAAATTGCCTTGAAGGAATCCAACGAAACAAGCTACTGGTTAAAGCTGATGTATCAAACCAAGAGAATAGATACAGCTACATATCAATATACCGAGAAACTTTGCGGCAATATCCGTAGGTTGCTGATTGCATCTTGCAAGACTGCAAAGGAGAGTTCGAAATGAAAATAGCGGAAATCTGTACTTTGTTGAAGCGAGAACTCTATGAAAACAACTATCAATACGGGTTTTATTTTGGTGGGATAAAGTACATGCCTGATTTTAAGAATGGGTTTGATGAAGAATTTTTCAAGCTATCTAAAACTGTCTATCGTATTCAAAATCCGCAAGATACGATGAAAGAAAAAATTGGGACCTGCATTGATGCAGTGATAGTAATGAAAATTATTTTAGATGAAATAAATGTCCCAAGTAAAATTTGGCTACTTTATCATAATCTGAAAAAGACTCCACATACGATTCTTACCTTTGAAGCAGAAGAAAAACTTGTCTATCTTGAACTTACTCCACAATCAAACAAACCTTGGTACGGCAAAGAAATTGTTTATAGTAACGAGCAAAGTTTGATTGAACAATTTCAAAAAGAGAATTATGCCATCGTTGAGATAACCGACAAAATAATAATTGGCAACTCTCCCGATTCGATATTACAGTACATAGTTCCATAGAACACAAACCGAGAACACATTACTTTGCACCTTTAGGTGCGACTTCTCTTTTTTTATATAGATGGGAATCGAACAAGGAGTATTTTTTAACCGCTAAAATTTTAACGGCTAAATTTCATCACAAACTATTGAAAATGGTGCTAATTTATGCTAAAATTACTTTGAATTTGGGCAATTTTTGCCACAAGGAAAAAGAAACGAGGTTTTTAAGAAAATGGACTTTATAATGGACGTTTTAAGCGAGCTTGGCTTTCTTGTAAATAACCTTTCAGCGTTTGTAGAAGCAGGCGGCTGGAAGTATATTGCAATGTGGGCTATCGGCGGTGTACTAATTTATCTTGCAATCCGTCACGATATGGAGCCAACTCTTTTATTACCCCTTGGCTTTGGTACAATTTTGGTTAACATACCTTTTTCAGGCGCAATTGGGGAAGAGGGTGCGTTGACAACCCTGTTTAACGCAGGTATCGCTAACGAGCTGTTTCCGTTGATACTATTTATCGGTATCGGTGCGATGATTGACTTTGGTCCGCTTCTTACCAACCCCAAGCTTATGATTTTTGGTGCCGCTGCACAGTTTGGCATTTTCTTCACCTTCTGTATGGCGTCAATGTTCTTTACCCAAAACGAAGCCGCATCTATTGGTATTATCGGTGCGGCTGACGGTCCTACTGCTATTGTTGTTGCAAATAAACTTTTGGGCGCTGACAATGATATTACAGGCGCTATAATGGTTGCGGCTTATTCTTATATGGCGCTGGTTCCCATTATTCAGCCACCCGTTATCAAGCTTTTAACCACTAAAAAGGAACGTCTTATCTGTATGCCTTACGAGCAAAAGCAGGTTTCAAAGCTTACCAAAATTTTATTCCCAATTGTAATTACCGTTGTTGCAGGTGTGGTTGCCCCTGAATCTGTTTCGCTTATCGGTTTTCTTATGTTTGGTAACCTTATTCGCGAGTGCGGTGTGCTTAATTCACTTTCGGAAACTGCACAAAAGGTACTTGCAAACCTTATTACGATATTCCTTGGCATTACAATCGCCTGTCAGATGGAGGCATCAAAATTCCTTAATGTTAACACACTTCTCATTTTAGGACTTGGTCTTTTCGCCTTTATTTTCGACACCGCAGGCGGTGTAATGTTTGCAAAGCTTATAAACCTCTTCTTGCCAAAGGGCAAAAAAATCAACCCAATGATTGGTGCCGCAGGCATTTCGGCTTTCCCAATGTCAGGCCGTGTTGTTCATAAAATGGGACTTAAAGAAGACCCACAAAACTTCTTGCTTATGCAGTCAATCGGTGTAAATGTTTCGGGACAAATTGCATCGGTTATCGCAGGCGGACTTATTTTAAGTTTCTTTATGAAGTAGGAGGTAATGCTGTATGTTTAATAACTTAATTTTGGCTAAAAGCATTTTTTCAGAATTTAACCCAATGGCATTTGTTGATAATTTAAGATATATGCTTTCGGGTATGATAGCAATTTTTATCGTTATCGGTATAATTGTTTTAATTACAATTATTCTTAATAAAATTTTCAGTAAAAAGTAAAACAAAAACCGCAAGGAAAATTCCTTGCGGTTTTTTATAAATAGTATGCTTTTACTATTGAAAATAATGGTAATGGTATGGTATAATATTTATACTTTTTAAGAAAAGGGGAAGATAAAAATGCTGGAAAAAATTTTTAAGTTAAAACAAAACAATACAACGGTTAAAACCGAGGTTGTTGCGGGCATCACGACCTTTATGACAATGGCATACATTTTAGCGGTTAACCCAAGCATCTTGGCCGATGCGGGAATGGATTCGACCGCTGTTTTGTTAGCCACCGCAATCGCTTCATTTATTGGTACTGCTTGTATGGCATTAATGGCAAATATGCCGTTTGCACTGTCTGCGGGCATGGGACTTAATGCATACTTGGCATATACCGTTGTTTCTGTCATGGGCTATTCTTGGCAAATTGCTTTATTGGCAGTTTTTGTTGAAGGTCTTATCTTTATTGCATTGTCGCTAACCAATGTTCGTGAGGCAATTTTTAATGCTATTCCGTTGACCTTAAAACGCGGTGTATCTGTTGGTATAGGTTTGTTTATCGCCTTTATCGGTCTTCAAAATGCGGGCTTGGCGGTTGATTCTTCAACCTTGGTTACAATAACCAGCTTTACTGAAAACTTTAAAACTCACGGCATATGCGCCCTTCTTGCAATTATCGGCTTTTTGTTTATTGCTGCATTACATATTCGCGGTGTTAAGGGCTCAATTCTTATCGGTATCGTTGTTACCTGGCTTATCGGTATTGGTTGCCAGTTAGTTGGACTTTATACCCCTGATGTTGAAGCCGGTTTTTACTCTTTAATTCCAAGCAGCATAGTTTCATTTGACTTTTCAAAGCTTGGTGAAACCTTTGGTCAATGCTTTAATGTAGATTGGAAAGCAATTCGTATTATAGATTTTATTGTTGTTGTTTTTGCTTTCTTGTTTGTTGATTTGTTCGACACCTTGGGCACCCTTATCGGCGTTGCCACAAAGGCAAATATGTTAGATGAAAACGGTCGTCTTCCACGCGTTAAGCCCGCCCTGTTGGCAGATGCTATCGGCACATCGGCAGGCGCTGTGCTTGGTACCTCAACCGTAACCACCTTTGTGGAATCGGCATCTGGCGTGTCTGCAGGCGGCAGAACAGGTCTTACCGCAATGGTAACAGGCATTTTGTTCTTGCTTTCGACTTTGTTTGCACCGTTGTTTACCACAATTCCGTCCTTTGCAACAGCCCCCGCACTTATTATGGTTGGCTTTTTAATGGTAAGCTCGGTAACTGAAATTCGTTTTGATGACGATAATTTGACCGAAGCTATTCCTGCATATATTGCAATTATTGCTATGCCGCTGTTCTACAGCATTTCAGAAGGTATAAGCTTAGGCATTATATCCTATGTTGTGCTTAATGTTTGCACAGGTAAAGCTAAAAAGGTATCTCCTCTAATGTATGTACTTGCAGGTCTATTTATATTAAAATATATCTTCTTATAAAATTAAAAACGGTGGAACAATTTGTTCCACCGTTTTTTTAATCCTTACTAAAATCTTCTAAAATAAGGCCTTCGTTCTTTTCAAGCGCCCAGTTAATGTTCCATTCACTTGTGAAAATTAAAATGTTGTTGCCCTTAAAGTCTTGCACCCACTTGGTGTCAGAGGTAAGGTTTAGCTTTTTAACATCAATGCCTTTATTCTTTATCCAACGGATGTAAGAATATGGCAAATCGTTTCTTAAAACATCGACATTATATTCATTTTTAAGGCGGTATTCAAGCACTTCAAACTGAAGAACACCAACCACGCCGACAATTACACGTTCCATACCACTGTTTGGCTCGTGGAAGATTTGAATAGCACCCTCTTGCGCGATTTGTTCAACACCCTTTACAAACTGCTTACGCTTTAAGCTGTCTTTTTGCTCAATCATTGAAAAATGCTCGGGTGCAAAGGTTGGGATACCCTCAAACTGCACCTTTTTCTTGGGAGAGCAAACTGTATCGCCGATAGAATAAATACCGGGGTCAAACACACCGATAATGTCGCCTGCGTATGCTTCGTTGATGATTTGGCGTTCCTCCGCCATCATTTGCTGTGGCTGTGAAAGGCGAACGGGCTTGCCCGCTTGTACGTGGAAATAGTCAGCCCCGCGCTCAAACTTACCGGAGCATATGCGGAAAAATGTAATGCGGTCGCGGTGGTTTTTATTCATATTTGCCTGAATTTTAAAGGCAAATGCCGAAAATTCCTCATCAAAGGGGGAAACCTCGGTATCACCCGAAATTCGTGCAAGGGGAGGGGTGGTCATTTTAAGGAAGTTTTCAAGAAAAACCTCAATACCAAAGTTCATTAAAGCCGAGCCAAAGAAAACAGGGCTTAATTCCCCACAGCGCACCTTTTCTAAATCAAATTCATAGCTTGCGCCGTCCAAAAGCTCGATTTGGTCAACTAATTCAGCACGCTGATACGGGCCGATAAGCTCGTCTAACTTTGCAATATCGGTAATATCGCATGGGGTGGGCTTAATTTTGTTCATGCCTTGGTGTTGCATATCCGCAAAGGATAAAATTTCACGCTTATCGCGGTCAAACACACCCTTAAAATCAACACCGCAGCCAATGGGCCAGTTTACAGGATATGTGCCAATGCCAAATTCTTTTTCAAGCTCATCCAAAAGCTCAAACGGGTCGCGTGCTTCACGGTCCATTTTGTTTATAAAGGTAAAAATTGGTATATGTCTGCGGGCGCAAACCTTAAAAAGCTTGCGGGTTTGTGCTTCAATACCCTTTGCCGCGTCAATAACCATTACCACGCTGTCGGCCGCCATAAGTGTACGGTAGGTATCCTCTGAAAAGTCTTGGTGGCCTGGGGTGTCAAGAATATTTATGCAATATCCGTCATATTCAAACTGCATAACCGACGAGGTAATTGAAATACCACGCTGTTTTTCAAGCTCCATCCAGTCGCTGACTGCGTGCTTTGCGGTGGCCTTACCTTTAACCGAGCCGGCGGTTTGAATTGCACCGCCGTATAAAAGAAACTTTTCGGTAAGGGTTGTTTTACCTGCGTCAGGGTGAGAAATTATAGCAAATGTGCGGCGTCTGCCGACTTCGCGTTGTAATTCGGTCACAGTAATTCTCCTTTAAATTATTCACAATTTTATATATTATCATAACAAACCCATTTTATCAAGAAAAAATCTAAATTGGTGTTATGATTTCTTGACAAAATGTGGCATATATTATAAAATAATAAGAGAAATTACATAGGGAGGAAAAGTTTATGGCAATTTTAGTTACCGGCGGTGCAGGTTATATCGGCAGTCATACCTGTATTGAAATGTTAAATTCGGGTTATGATGTTATTGTTATCGATAATCTTGATAACAGCAGTGAAGAATCTTTAAACCGCGTTGAAAAAATTACAGGTAAAAAGGTTAAATTTTATGAAGAGGATGTAAGAAATAAAGAAGCCCTTCGTAAGATTTTTAGTGATAATAAAATTGAAGCAGTTATACATTTTGCAGGTCTTAAAGCGGTTGGCGAATCGGTTAGAGAACCCATTATGTATTACGACAACAACCTTATAAGTACACTTGTTTTGCTTGAGGTTATGAACGAATTTAATGTTAAGAAGATTGTTTTCTCATCTTCTGCAACAGTTTATGGTGTAGCAACCGAAATGCCTTTGGTTGAGGGTATGCCACTTGGTGCTATCAACCCCTATGGCAGAACAAAATATTTCATTGAAGAAATGCTTCGTGACCTTTATGTTGCCGATAAGGACTGGTGCATTGCACTTCTTCGTTATTTCAACCCCATCGGTGCACACAAATCAGGTCTTATCGGTGAAGACCCCAAGGGTATTCCCAATAACCTTATGCCTTATATTTCACAGGTTGCAGTTGGTAAACTTGAAAAGCTTCACGTTTTTGGTGACGATTATAAAACCGTTGACGGCACAGGCGTTAGGGATTATATCCACGTTGTTGACCTTGCAATCGGTCATGTTAAGGCAATTGACTGGGCACTTGAAAACAAGGGCTGTGAGGCCTTTAACCTTGGTACAGGCAACGGCACAAGCGTTTTACAGCTTCGTGATGCGTTTGTTAAAGCAAGCGGCATTGATGTGCCTTATGTAATCGATCCACGCCGCCCCGGTGACCCTGACGAAGTTTATGCAAATGCCGAAAAGGCAAAGACAGTTCTTGGCTGGACTGCTAAATACGGCATTGACGAAATGTGCGAAGACACTTGGCGTTGGCAGTCGAATAACCCTACGGGCTATTCGAAGTAATAGGTAAGAAGTAATAGTGAATAGGTAAGGTGTTTTTGCAAAGCAAAAACGATAAATAAGTCGTTTTGCGAAGCAAAACACCTTACTTCTTGCCACATTATTTTGATTTAAAATTTTATATCCGTCGGCAAAGCCGACACCTAACCTCTTCACTTTTTACTATTACCATTTACTTTAAATATTTCTGCCCGTGGCGCAACTGGATAACGCAACAGATTCCGATTCTGGAGATTGGGGGTTCAAATCCCTTCGGGCAGGCCACGAAAAAAGTCACTTTTGTCTACCGACAAAGGTGACTTTTTTCAATGATATCCGTTCCCTACGGTCACGGATGATATAGCTAACGCTATGATATCTGCTTTGCAGATGATATACGCTTCGCGCATAAAGGAACGGATATTATATCATGCTTGCGGAGCAAGTATATCATACGGCAAGCCGTATATCATATCGCGCCAGCTATATATCATTGAAAAGCGCAATAAATTGTGGTATGATGCTAACGAAAAAAGGAGAATGCAAAATGATAGGTCAGATTGTTACTGTAACTGTTGACAGACCACTTGGCAGTTGTCATCCCGATTATCCTAACACTTATTATCCAATAAATTATGGTTATATTAAAGGCACAATGGCGGCTGATGGGGAGGAGCAGGACGCCTATGTTTTAGGGGTTAGTGAGCCGATTTCAAAATTCAAAGGTAAAGTAATTGCGGTCATAAAGCGTGAGGATGATATCGAGCAAAAATTGGTGGTAGTACCTGACGGTGTCAGCTTTACAAAAAAGGAAATTGAAAATCTGACATATTTTCAAGAGAAATATTTCACCTCTAAAATCGTTTTGCTTTAGAAATAGTATAAATGATACCCAGCTCTACGCTTCGTTTGTTTATTTTTGGCTTAAAGCGTTGTAATATATACACGAAAGGAGTGTGTATAAATTATGAACCAAATAAAAATTGGCAGGTTTATTGCCGAAATCCGCAAAGAACAAAATATGACTCAGCTTGATTTAGCTAGAAAGCTTGGCGTGACCGACCGTGCCGTATCAAAATGGGAAAACGGCAGGGGAATGCCCGACATTTCGTTAATAAAACCATTGTGCGATACGCTTTCGGTGTCTGTAAATGAGCTTTTTTGCGGTGAAAGAATTGGGGAAGAAAATATTTCCCAAAAATCAGAGGAAAATATTGTAAACACGTTAAAATATTCAAAAAAGAAAATTAAGAAAGTAACGGTGTTTTTTATTTCGGCGATAGCAACTGTAATGTCGGTTATAATACTGCTTGCAACACTTTTTGCTGTTGATATTAACCGAATGCGAAATAATAAGCCCGTGCTTTTCAGTACTTGGGGGTTTAGCTATGCTCCGCCCATTGATTTAAGTGAGGAAGAAATTCAGCTTGCTATAAAGGATTATTTGGTGACGCACGGCGACAATGAAGAAAAGCATCAAGATGGCGTAAAAACCTTTATTGCTTTTAGGGTATATCTTTTAGAAGAGCTTGAACGGGATGCCTTATATAATGTTTATGCGTGGGTTTTAGAGGAGCAATGCTATTTAAATGGTGAAAATATTGAAAGCTACAGCGGTTATTCAATGCCCTTTAAATTTACGGTGCAAAAAGGCCAAACAAAAAACGAGTTTTATGTTTCGGATTCACGCTATCCAAGGGATGGCTCCTACTATGCAGAGGATATGAAAAACCTGTTTTCAAAATATGTAAGAAATGAAATGGCAAACATCCACAATGACGGAACATTTGAAAGACTTCAAATGGAGATAAACGAGCAAACAAAGCTTTATTTTCATAAATAACAAAAACCTCTTTTGTCGTGGCGACAAAAGAGGTTTTTACTTTTTAATTATTTGATTGCCTGTGTGGTGTCTTTTTGGATAACGTCGTGTGCGCCGCCTTCGACAATGCTTGTGGCCGAAACCAAGGTAAGCTTGGCTTTTTGCTGAAGCTCGGCAATAGTTAATGCACCGCAGTTGCACATTGTTGACTTAACCTTTGCAAGTGAAACTGCAACATTGTCTTTAAGCGTGCCGGCATAGGGAACATAGGAATCAACACCCTCTTCAAAAGAGAGCTTTTTGTCGCCGCCAAGGTCATAGCGTTGCCAGTTTCTCGCTCTGTTAGAGCCCTCGCCCCAATATTCCTTATAATAATTACCGCCAATGGCAATTTTGTTTGTGGGGCTTTCATCAAAACGGGCAAAGTAACGACCAAGCATCATAAAGTCAGCGCCCATTGCAAGTGCTAATGTAATGTGATGGTCGTGCACGATACCGCCGTCAGAGCAAACGGGGATATAAATGCCTGTTTTTTCAAAATATTCGTTTCTTGCTGCACAAACATCAATAAGTGCGGTGGCTTGACCACGGCCGATACCCTTTGTTTCACGGGTGATACAAATTGAGCCGCCGCCGATACCAACCTTAATAAAGTCAGCACCTGCTTCTGCCAAGAACATAAAGCCGTCACGGTCAACCACATTACCGGCACCCACCTTTACAGTGTCGCCATATTTTTCACGAATAAATGCGATGGTGCGTGCTTGCCATTCGCTAAAGCCCTCAGACGAGTCGATGCAAAGCACATCGGCGCCTGCTTCAACCAAAGCGGGAACACGTTCAGCATAGTCGCGGGTGTTAATACCTGCGCCCACAACATAACGCTTGTCCTTATCTAAAAGCTCGTTGGGGTTTGATTTGTGAGAAGCATAGTCTTTACGGAAAACAAAATATTTTAAATTTCCGTTTTTATCAACAATGGGGAGAGAGTTAAGCTTATTATCCCAAATAATATCATTGGCTTGCTTTAAGGTTGTGTCCTCATTGGCGGTGATAAGCTTTTCAAGGGGTGTCATAAAGTCCTTAACCTTTAAGTCAGTTGACATACGGCTTGGGCGATAATCACGGCCTGTAACAATACCCAAAAGCTTGCCGTTTGCAGTGCCGTCATCGGTAACGGCAACGGTAGAAAAGCCGTTCTTTTCTTTAAGCTCCAAAACATCACCAAGGGTGCTTTCGGGAGTAACATTAGAGCCGCTTACAACAAAGCCGGCCTTATATGCCTTTGCGCGTGCAACCATTGCGGCCTCATCTTCAATAGACTGTGAGCCGTAAATAAAGGAAACGCCGCCCTCCTTTGCCAAGGCAACAGCCAAACGGTCGCCCGAAACCGACTGCATTATGGCAGAGGTCATTGGTATATTCATTGAAATTGCGGGCTCTTCACCCTTTTTGAACTTAACAAGCGGAGTTTTAAGCGAAACATTTGCGGGGATGCATTCACTTGAGGAATAACCCGGAACAAGCAAATATTCGTTAAAGGTGTGTGATACTTCGTTGAAAAAATAAGCCATAGTTACTACTCCCTCACTGTATATTTTAATTATTTTTAATATTATATATTTTTTGCCGCGCAATGTCAATTTGGCGAAAATAACGAAAATTATGCCGTTTTTTGCTCTTAAAAAGTATAAATAAACAACTTTTTAGCATTTTAATTTAAATTGCCGATTTTTAGCAAAAAAACGCTTGATTTTCGGGGGCGTGTGTGGTATAATTTATCGGCTGCTTAAAGGCGGCAAATATTATAACACACACCTCATTAAATAACGGCGGTTTTACCGCAGGTGTCGTCCAATACTGTCGGGCGATTTCTTAAACGGTGGGGTGGCGGAAAATTCTTAGGAGGAAAAACAAATGGCAGTAGTATCAATGAAACAGTTGCTTGAAGCCGGTGTTCATTTCGGACATCAAACAAGACGCTGGAACCCGAAGATGGCTGAATACATCTTCACAGAAAGAAACGGTATTTACATCATCGACCTTCAAAAAACCGTTAAGAAGCTTAACGAAGCTTATATGTTCGTTCGCGACATTGCAGCTGACGGCGGTGACATCCTTTTCGTAGGTACCAAAAAACAAGCTCAGGATTCTGTTAAGGAGGAAGCTGAACATTGCGGCATGCCTTACGTAAATGCACGTTGGCTTGGCGGTATGCTCACAAACTTCACAACCATTAAAACTAGAATCGCTCGTCTTAACCAACTCCGCACAATGCGTGACGATGGTACTTTTGAACTTCTCCCCAAGAAAGAAGTTATCAAATTAAACCTTGAAATTGAAAAACTCGAAAAATTCCTCGGCGGTATTCAAAATATGAAGAAGGCACCTGCTGCTCTCTTTATCGTTGACCCCCGCAAAGAAAGAATTGCAGTTGCTGAAGCTAAGAAATTAGGTCTTCCGATTATTGCTATCGTTGACACCAACTGCGACCCTGATGAAATCGATGCTGTTATCCCCGGTAATGACGACGCTATCCGCGCTGTTAAGCTTATCGCTGAAACCATCGCTGCTGCTGTAATCGAAGGCAGACAGGGTGCTGAAATGGGCACAGCTGCTGTAGAAGAAGCTGCTGAAGAAACTGCTGACGCAGAATAATTTTTTGGAGGAAACTATAATGGCTTTTACTGCTAAAGACGTTCAAGCTTTAAGAGAAAAAACCGGTTGCGGTATGATGGACTGCAAAAAAGCTCTCGTAGAATGCGATGGCAACATGGAAGCTGCTGTTGACTATTTGCGCGAAAAGGGTCTTGCTTCTCAAGCAAAGAAGGCAGGCCGTATCGCTGCTGAAGGTACAGTTGCTGTTTATACAGCTAACGGCGTTGGCTCTATTGTTGAGCTTAACAGCGAAACCGACTTCGTTGCTAACGGCGACGGCTTTAAGGCACTCGCTGCTGAAGTTGCTGAAGTTGTAGCTACTCAAAACCCCGCTGATATGGATGCTCTCTTGGCTTGCGAAAAAGACGGTATGACCGTTGAAGCAAAGGTTCAAGAATTGTTCCTTGCTATTCGTGAAAATATTAAGGTTCGTCGTTTTGCTCGTTATGAAGGTAAGGTTATTTCTTACGTTCACGCCGGCGGCAAAATCGGTGTTCTTGTAAACTTCGATACCGACCTTGCTTTCGATAATGAAGGTCTTGTTACTATGGGTAAAAACGTTGCAATGCAAATTGCTGCTATGAACCCCGGCTATCTTGATGAAGCATCAGTTCCTGCTTCAGTTATCGAAAAAGAAAAGGAAATCCTCATTGCTCAAATGAAGGAAGACCCCAAAATGGCTAACAAGCCCGATGCTGTTCTTTCAAAAATCGTTGAAGGTAAAATTGGCAAATTCTATAAGGAAAACTGCCTTGTAGAACAAGCTTTCGTTATGAATGGCGACATCAACGTTGGTAAATACATTGCTGACACCGCTAAAGAGCTTGGCGCTGATGTTAAGCTTACTTCCTTTGTTCGTTTTGAAAAGGGCGAAGGCATTGAAAAGCGTGTAGACGACTTTGCTGCTGAAGTTGCTGCAATGGCTAAATAATTAAAGCTAAAAAAATTAAGCTGTCTTAATGGTTTCATTAAGACAGCTTTTTTGTATAAAAACAAAAGATATGCTACCATTATGATAGCATATCTTTTTTGGGTTTTCAAGTTTATTCGGCTTCAAAAGCGTCTTTGCCGAGACCACAAATTGGACATACCCAATCTTCAGGGATGTCTTCAAAAGCAGTGCCGGGGGCAATGCCGTTATCAACATCGCCGATTTCAGGGTCATAAACATAACCGCAAGGACAAGTATATTTCATAGTGATTAATCCTTCCAAGTAATAATTTTTAATAAAATGTTTTTTGTGTGTTTTAAATTATATTGCTGCACCGTTCATTATATCGGATATAATGTCGAGTACTTTTTGGTGGCAACCGCCACAACCGGTAGAGCAGTTGGTTATCTTCTGAACACTTTCAAATGTTTTTAACACATCATCAAACTTAGTGTTGTTTTGAACAGCATCAGCTATATTAGCATAACTTACCTGCTTACAATTACAAACCATATAATTTTCCTTCATGGCGGTCACATCCTTAATTTAATTAGCCAAAGTATCTATTGAGAAGACCTTCAAATGCCTTACCGTGTCGAGCTTCGTCGCGTGCCATTTCGTGAACGGTGTCGTGAATAGCATCAAGACCGAGTTCCTTAGCCAATTTTGCAAGCTCGAACTTGCCCATAGTTGCGCCGTTTTCAGCGTCAACACGCATTTCAAGGTTCTTCTTGGTAGAGTCAGTTACAACTTCACCTAAAAGCTCTGCAAATTTTGCAGCGTGTTCAGCTTCTTCTAAAGCTGCCTTTTCCCAATAAAGACCGATTTCGGGGTAGCCCTCGCGGTGAGCAACGCGAGCCATTGCAAGATACATACCAACTTCACAGCATTCGCCGTTAAAGTTTTCGCGAAGACCGTCGATAATTCTTTGGTCAACACCTTGTGCAACACCTACAACGTGTTCGGCAGCCCAGGTTTTTTCGCCTGCTTGTTCTTGGAATTTAGAAGCGGGAGCGTGGCAGATGGGGCATTCTTCGGGTGCAGAGTCACCTTCGTGGGTATAACCGCAGATAAGACATACATATTTTTTCATTTTAATTTCCTCCAAAGTTTAGTTTTATTATTTACAGTTTTTACAGATACCATACACTACATAAATGGTATTTTGTGGCGTAAAGCCCAAATCGTTTGACAGCTTTGAAAGTGGTTCAATATCAAGTTTTGCGTCGATTATCGCACCACACTTTTTACAGTGCAAATGCGCGTGGGGAGCAGTGACAAAGTCAAAATGCTCAAACCCGTCGGCAACATGAAGACTTAAAATTTCGCCCGACTGTGAAAGCTGTGCAAGGTTGCGGTAAACAGTGCCAAGACTTATACTAGGTATTGTTTCCCGAACCTTTTCGTAAATCCAATTTGCTGTAGGGTGAGTATCTGTGCAGCGTAAAACTTCTAAAATAGCTTCGCGCTGTTTAGAATAGTTTTTCATATTTATCACCCAAATCAGTAATGATTACTATTTTATTATAATTATTTTTTTACATTTGTCAATAGTTTTTTAAAAAAATTTTAAAAATTTTTTCGTCTTGACAATGTGAGGTTTTTATTCTATTATTTATATGTATATAAAAGAAAAGATAGGACAATAAATAATGGCTGGTATAATTTCTGAATCGGTAATTAAAAGGTTACCAAGATATTATAGGTTTTTGGGTGAGCTTAAAGCCGAGGGGTTAGAGCGCATTTCCTCGCGTGAGCTTTCTGAAAGAATGGGGCTTACTGCAAGTCAAATCAGGCAAGACCTTAATTGCTTTGGTGGGTTTGGTCAGCAGGGTTATGGTTATAATATTCAGCTCTTGCAGTCCGAAATTGGTGAAATTTTGGGGCTTAACACGCCTAAAAACACAATTTTAATCGGTATGGGCAATATGGGCCGTGCGGTAACAAACCATATGAATTTTGAATCAAAGGGCTTTCATCTTATCGGCCTTTTCGATGCAAAGGAATCATTAGTGGGACAAATTGTTAGAAACCAACCAATTAGAAGTATCGACACGCTTGATGAATTTTGCCGTGAAAACTTGCCAAAGGTTGCAATTTTGTGCATCCCAAAAGAAGCGGCAAAGGGCATCGCCGAACAGCTTGTAAAATTGGGCGTTAAAGCTTTTTGGAATTTTAGTCACTATGATATTGCTATGAATCACCCCGATGTTGTGGTGCAAAATATGCATTTTAGTGACAGCTTAATGCGGCTTTCATTTAAAATGAGAAATAATTAAACTTAAAAAGTTCGTACATTTGTACGAACTTTTAATTTTAGTAAAATGCAAGTGAATTTTGTCGACTGAAAAAATATTTTAACCGTTTATTAAAAGTGCATAACGGAAATAATCCTTAATGGAGGTGCTGTTATGTACAACAAGGTTTCAATTTGTGGGGTTGATACAAGCAAATTGCCTGTACTTCGCGAGGCACAAAACGAAAAGCTTTTGAAAGAGGTTAAAGCAGGGAATAAATACGCCCGGGATGAACTTATAAACGGCAATTTACGGCTTGTTTTAAGCGTTATTCAGCGTTTTACAAACCGTGGGGAGAATTTAGACGATTTGTTTCAGGTGGGGTGCATTGGGCTTATAAAGTCAATCGACAATTTTGATATATCCCAAAATGTGCGGTTTTCGACCTATGCCGTTCCGATGATAATCGGTGAAATAAGGCGTTATTTAAGGGATAATAATTCAATTCGTGTTAGCCGTTCAATTAAGGACACGGCATATAAGGCGATGCAGGTTAAGGAAAAACTGACCGCCCAAAACGGAAAAGAGCCAAGGGTTGAAGAAATTGCAAAGGAGTTAGATCTGCCTATAGAGGATGTTGTAATAGCGCTTGAAAGTGTTGTAAGCCCTGTTTCGCTTTATGACCCTGTTTATTCCGACGGGGGAGATACGATTTATGTGCTCGACCAGGTTGGTGATAAAAACGATGATAAAAACTGGCTTTCGGAAATTGCTTTTAAAGAGGCAATTAAAAATTTAAGTCAGCGTGAAAAGCACATTTTAAACCTTCGGTTTATGCAGGGCAAAACCCAAATGGAAGTGTCGGAGGAAATTGGCATTTCACAGGCACAGGTTTCCCGCCTTGAAAAAGGAGCACTTCAAAAAATAAGGGAATAAAAAAGCGACCTTTCGGTCGCTTTAATTTTATTCAGCTGTTACATTTTCAATAACTACATTTTCGCTAATTTCTACGGTGTTTTGGGGCTTCTTTTTAAGGTCTGTAAGCTTTACTATAACAGCGGCATAGCCGATAATCAGCACCAAACGGTTAAATATACTGCTTAAATTTAAGATTAGTGTATTTAAGAAATATCTGAAAGGTGCACCGTTTGTAAGGTATGAGATTATGTTGGAAACATTACCGAAAAATGTAAAGAACAAAATAAGTGCAAAAATTATAACAGGCGCAAAGGCAACAATCTTTAAAAACTTTGGTATTTCCTTTTTCTTGAAAAACAAAACTGCAAGCCAAAGTGCAATGGCAAACACCAAGAAATATGCAAGCATATAAGATAAAGCTGACAGCACATTTGTAAAGCTTAAACGATAGAAATCATATTTGAATGAATTTATAATACTTGTAATAAAACTGATAAGTGTGCCAAGCCAAAGCAATGCGGCAGACACAGCAACGGCTATTTTATCGAATTTTGTGAATATGCCAACTGTAATAATTATGTAAGACCAAAAGCAAATAATACTGTGAAGCGATAACATTGATGAGATTGAATGGCGTATAACATCCGCAAAAGAATTACCCATAATTAAATCTAATATTGGGTTTATTACAAGTGGGCAAAAGGCAAGATATATAAATGAAATTGCCGCAATAATTGACGGTATACTGATTATTTTCTTTGTTGCCATAACTTAAACTCCTAAAATTATTTTTTTGCAAACTTTAAAACACGCACAATTACAGGCGCTAAAATAACATTTGTTGCGAATTCAATAATAAAATTAATACCTGCAAGACCGATAAACATATATGCGGTAACATTTGTAAAGCCCGCAGCCATACCCCAAGATTTTATAGTTTCAAGGAAAAAAACTAAGCAGCCAAGTAAAAACACGCCTGTGTTTACAACGGGGCAAATAACAGCCGCAGCAGCAACTGCAAGGTATTGGTTTTTCTTGTGAAGTGCCTTATAAACAAGACCTGCCGCAATACCGCAAAGTGTACCCTTTAAAAGCACGGTTAAAATTGTGCCGAAAACATCAATGGCTAAAAAGGGTGCGGCGTCGCCAGTTAAAAGCACAATAACGCCAAACACAAAGCCAAGCCAGCCACCCGCTAAAACACCGCAGGTTGCAGCGCCGATAACAACGGGCACAAGCACCAATGTGATTGAAAAGGTACCAAAGCGAAGCGCCATGCTTACATATTGAAGCACGACCACAAGCGCTGTCAAAAGTGCCGTAAAGACAATTTTTTGTGTGTTTTGTTTCCTAAGTTGTGAATTTGTCATTTTAAATTACCTCCGATACTGCCTCTTGACGAGTGCAGTTCATAATATAATATTACAATCCGCCAAAAGCGGTAATTGCTTAATGATTTTTTTCGTAAATTGCACAAAGACCTTCAAGTAAAAGGTTTTCGTTATAAATTATTTGGTGCTTGCAGTGGGTGATAATCTCTTTTGAAAGACCGCCCGTTGCAACAACTGTGGGCGCTTCGCCGAGCTTATGCTCAATTCTATCCAAAAGGCCGTCAAGCATTGCCGCACTGCCAAGCACTAACCCTGACTGCATAGATTCGGTAGTATTGCTGCCGATAACCGACTTTGGTGCTTCAATTGGGATAGAGGGTAAAAGTGCAGTATTTTCAGCCAACGCCTTTAGGGTGAGGCGCACGCCTGCCGCAATAACACCGCCTAAAAAAGCACCATCCTTATCTAAAACGCTTAAGGTGGTAGCGGTGCCCATATCAACAATTACGCAGGGCATTTTATAGGTATCAATAGCGCCGACAGCACCTGCAACAAGGTCAGCACCAAGTTGGGCAGGGTTGTCGATTTTAATATTAAGTCCCGTTTTTATACCGGGGCCCAAAACAAGCGGAACAATTTGACAAAGCTTTGCAACTGCACGGCTTATGCTCTTTGCAACAGAGGGCACAACCGACGCGATAATACAGTCTTCAATATCATCGGGTGTCATATCGTTAAGTGCCAAAAGCTGTTTAATGTCAATGGCATATTCATCCTCGGTCTTTTTGGTGTCGGTCGCAAGACGGGCTGTGAAACCTAAAATTCGGTTATTATAGGTGCCAAGCGTAACATTGGTGTTGCCAATATCAATAGTAAGCAGCATTGTCATCAGTCCTTTCTGCATTTATTATATAATTATTACTAATTAAAAGCAAGATTTTTATTGACAAAAAAAGAAAATATTGTTATAATGGGTGTTGCTAAATGGAGAAGTATGGTCTTCATTAGCTCCTTGTTCCGTGGAACCACGGGACCAAAAGTCCAGAAGGAGGTGCAAAAGTAAATGACCAATAAGTATGAGGCAGCTATGATTTTCACTGTAGCAAACGGTGAAGAAGCAACATTAGCTTTGAAAGAAAAGTTTAATGACCTTATCGCTAAAAATGGTACCATTGAAAATGTTAATGAGTGGGGCAAGCGTCGCCTTGCATACCTTATTAACGACGAAGCAGAGGGTTACTATGTTTTCTTCGAATTTGAAAGCGAACCAACCTTCCCCGCAGAATTAGAGCGTATTGCAAAAATTACTGACGGTGTACTTCGTATAATGGTTATCAAAAAGTAAGGAGAAAAAACAATGTTTAATTTAGTTGTTTTAACCGGACGTTTAACCGCAGACCCAGAACTTAAAACCACACCAAACGGCACAAATGTTACCAGCTTTTCAATCGCTGTTGAACGCCGTTACCGTTCAGGTGAGGAACGCCAGACCGATTTTATAAATATCGTTGCTTGGCAAAAAACTGCAGAATTTATTACCAAATATTTTAAAAAGGGTAATTTAATTGGTATCGAGGGTGCAATTCAAACCAGACGATATCAGGATAAGAACGGTAACAACCGCACTGCTTTTGAGGTTATCGCTAATAATGTTCAGTTTGTTGAATCAAAGCGTGATTCAGCTGCTGGCGACGGCGCAACCTTTAGCAATGCAGATGTTAATGATTTTGCAGAAATGGACGCTGATATGGATAGCGACCTTCCGTTCTAATTATTTTTTAAAAATTTAACGATTGGAGGCTTTAAAATGGAAGAAAGAAACGAAAGACCCATGCACAGAAAACCCCGCAAGAAAGTTTGCCATTTCTGTGTTGACCGTGTTGAAGCCATTGATTATAAGGATGTTGCATATCTTCGCAAGTTCATTTCAGAACGCGCTAAGATTTTACCCCGCCGTGCTACCGGCACCTGCGCTGCTCACCAGCGTGAATTGACCACCGCTATCAAGCGTGCCCGTCAAATCGCATTACTTCCTTATGTTAATGACTAATATTTAACAAAGCAAAACGCTCACCATTTGGTGAGCGTTTTTTGTCTATTTTATAGTGATTTTAATGTCGCCTGTGTCGGTGGTTATTTCACATTTACCGCCTGTTATTGTTTTGGGAACATTGATTTTGCCTGTGTCGGTTTTTGTGATGAATACCTTGTCAGTTAGCAAGCTGCCTTTAACATCACCTGTGTCGGTTGTTATAGATAGCTCGGCGGCGTCGCAAAGTTCAAATTTCACATTGCCTGTGCTTCTTTTAATATCAAACCTTTCGGCCGAAATTACATTACTCAAATAAATATCACCTGTGCTGCCGCTTGACACAAGGTTTTTACATTTAATATTTGATAAATTTGTTTTCCCTGTTGAAACTTTATGGTTAAAATCGCCGCTGCAATCGATATTTGAAGCAGTTATTTTACCTGTCGAGGCAGAAAGATTGACACTATTAGCCGATACATTTTCAAGGTTGATATTGCCGGTGCTTGTTTTAATTTTTATAAAATCATTTACAGAGGCAAGGTTGGTTACATCACCGGTGCTAAGCGAAATAGCTACACTTTCAAATTTAAAATCGTTTGGTATTTTAACATTACTTGTGTCGGCGTTTACCGAAAGTTTACCGTATTCACCTTTTGGCAGGTTAACGGTTATACTTTGGCTACCAAAAGAGATACCGATATGCTCATACCACTTTCTTGTGTCGTTAATTTCAATTAAAAGTGTATTCTCCTTAACTGTTACCGAGTGTTTAATGTTTTGTTGCTCATCACAAATAATTGTGGTTTTGTCGTTATCGGTGGCTATAAGGGAAATATTCGCGGTGTCTGATATAATAGAAATATTTTTATAGTTTTCGGTTATTTCATAAGTATTAGTTTCATATTTGACGGTGGATAATTTCAAAAAATCCCATTTAAGCATTGACATCGCCCCTGAAAAAATTATAGCACCAATCAAAATAAGGGAAGTGGCCACAATAAGCCAAATTTTAGTTTTTGTTTTCATTTTGCTTCCCCCTTTTTAATAAAAAAGCGTTTTATAGCTATAATAACCTTTTTTGTAAGTAATAAAATGCCTTTTGTGGCAAGCTTGCAGCCAAAAAATGTGAAGATAGAAAGTCCTGCACAAACCAAAGCGGCGGCAAGCATTGCAATTGCTGTTAATGTGTTAGAGTTAAGGGCGAAAATAATGCCTGAAATTATACCACCGACTGCACAGCCGATAAACGCGGCAAACACCGCCCAGAGTGAAATAATAACTGCCCAAAGTGAAGCATAAAGTGATAAAATTACTGCAACTGCGGCAACAAGAAGGGAAGCCCAAATAGGAAAGCCCAATGCCAAAAGTACAATTTCCCAAGTGTTATGCGACTTTTTTACCTTTAATTTTTCCTTTGCGATTTTTGTAAAAGAGGTTTCGGCTATGGTTTGCTTTGCAATTTCATCAGTTGTGCCGATAGCTGCTACTGCATCTTCTTCTGAAAGACCTTCTTCCATGCGGTCTTCTATCATTTCACTGTAAAAATTAAGGCGTTCTTCAATATCTTCTTTTGAAAGGCCTGATAATTTATCCCTTAGCTCAAAAAGAAAATTGACTTTAGTCATCTGTGATATCCTCCTTACTTACAAATTGGTATATTGAAAGGATTTCTTGCCATTCGTTTTTAAAATCTTCAATTCGTTTTAGTCCGTCATTGGTTATGTGATAGTATTTTCTAAGACGACCGCCGTGTTCTGCGGTGCTGACCGTCAGTAAATTTGCGGTTTCCAAGCGTTTTAAGATGGTATATAATGTTGATTCTGAAAGTTCGATATAAGGTTTTAAATCTTTAATAATTTTATAGCCGTAAGATGCTTCGTTTTTAATTGCGGCCAAAACACATACATCTAAAAGACCGCGTTTTAATTGAATATCCATACCATACCTCCCTTTGCGTAATACATCATATCACGAAGTATTGTTTTTGTCAACAGCTTTTTAGGAAAATAAAAACAGCGGGTGTAACCCGCTGTTTAAAGTGTTTTTATTTTGTCAAAACGGCTAATTTTGTACTATGTACGGTGTATTCGGTAACATCGCCGATAACCTCACCATCAACCTGAAGCGGTGCGGGCTTTGAAAGCTTTACCGAAATTTCGTAACCCTCGATAGTGTCAATCATAGATTTCATTTTAATATGTGTGCCTTTCATAAGGCGTAAAAATGCAATTACAATTTTAAAGAAATTATTGCTGTACATTGCAACCGTGGTTAACTTTTGGTCTTTATTTAAACGGTCTTGATTAGGGGCAGACATAAAACCGCCACCAAAAAACCTGCCGTTCATAGTGGGGACAAGCCAAGCGTGTTTATAGGTTTTTGTAGCACCGTCAACCGTAACGGTTGCATCGCAGGGCTTATATGCGCCTAAAAGTGCTTTAATAGCCACAAATGTATAGTTGGCGCGTTTTTTGCCGAGAGAGCGCAAGCGTTCAACCTCGGCACAGCAGTAACCGTCCATACCGCTGCCGACGCAGTTTATAAATTTATAAACCTTGTCTTTAATTTTTGCGGTGGGAAGATTTTTTATGTAATTATTTATACAAATTGGTTTGGTGCGTTTTGGATATTTAATGTCACGAGCAAAATCATTGCCGCTGCCCGATGCATAAAAATAAAGCTTTTGCTTTAAGTTGTCACAGTCGGTGCGGTTTATGAAGCTGTTTAAGGTGCCGTCGCCACCGGTTAAAATAATGTCAGTACCAACGGGAAGCTGATTTAAAAATTCGTCATAATCGTTTATGGCGGTCATATCCTGATAAACAAAGCGGTGTTCACCCATTAACGGCTCAATTTCCTTTGCGATATTAAGACCTTTGCCACCGCCTGAATTGGGGTTGTATAAAATTACATAATTTTCCAAACCGACACCTCGATTTCGTTTTATATAACCATTTTAAAGGTTTTGTCGCATTTTGTCAATGAATAAAAAAAGCCGAACAAAAAGTTCGGCTTTAAAGGGTTTAATAATTTTCTGCGTGGATTTCGAAATATGACTGTGGGTGAGCACAGGTTGGGCAAAGGTCGGGTGCTTTTGTACCAACAATAAGATGACCGCAGTTTCTGCATTCCCAAACCTTTACTTCGCTCTTTTCGAATACTTCTTTAGCCTCTACGTTGTGAAGAAGAGCTCTGTATCTTTCCTCATGATGCTTTTCGATAGCGCCAACCAAGCGGCACTTGATAGCAAGTTCAGGGAAACCTTCTGCCTCGGCTGTTTTGGCAAATCCTTCGTACATATCAGTCCATTCATAGTTTTCACCGTCTGCGGCAGCTTCAAGGTTTGCAGCTGTGTCTCCGATACCGTTAAGTTCCTTGAACCACATCTTTGCGTGTTCTT
>CAMFSU010000010.1 GCA_945983355.1 uncultured Clostridia bacterium
GCTTTTATTATCTTATGGGCGACATTGCGCGCCTTCACTCGGCGGTGCTTTCCTACGCGCGCGATTTTATGATTGACAAGGGCTTTACCTACTGCATACCGCCCTATATGATTAGAAGCAAGGTTGTAACAGGGGTTATGAGCTTTGAGGAAATGGACGCTATGATGTATAAGATCGAAGGCGAAGACCTTTATCTTATCGGCACAAGCGAACATTCTATGATTGGTAAGTTTATTGACACCATTACCCCCGAAGAAAAGCTTCCCTTAACCTTAACAAGCTATTCACCCTGTTTCAGAAAGGAAAAGGGTGCACACGGCATTGAGGAACGCGGTATTTACCGTATTCACCAATTTGAAAAGCAAGAAATGATTGTTATTTGTAAGCCAGAGGAAAGTATGGAATGGTTTAACAAAATGTGGAGCTATTCTGTTGAGCTTTTCAGAAGTATGGACATCCCTGTTCGCACACTTGAATGCTGCACAGGCGACCTTGCTGACTTAAAGGTTAAGTCTTACGATATTGAAGCTTGGTCACCCAAACAACAAAAATATTTTGAGGTTTGCTCTTGCTCTAACCTTGGCGATGCACAGGCAAGACGACTTGGTATTCGTGTTAAGACTGCCGACGGCAAAAAATATCTTGCACACACCCTTAATAACACCGTTGTGGCACCACCCAGAATGTTAATTGCTTTCCTTGAAAACAACCTTTCATTTGATGGTGAAAAATACACCATTAAAATTCCAAAAGCGTTACAACCCTATATGGGCTTTAAAACTGAAATCGTAAGCAAATAAAAAATTAACGGCTTTACCCATTGGGTAAGGCCGTTTTTCTTGCTAAATAACATCAACTTTAATAAGATTTGTGTTGCCGGTTTGGCCGTTGGTTACACCGCCTGTCATAACGATTTTATCACCCTTTGAAAGGCGTAAAATGTCCTTTGTAAGCTTGGCGGCGCTGTAAAACAGCACATCGGTTGAACTATAGCTTTCACACATCACAGGAATTACACCCCACGAAAGTGAAAGTCTGCGCCAAGCTTTTTCATCGGTGGTTATACCAACAATAGGCACAGCAGGGCGGAAACGCGAAACCATACGTGCAGTCGAGCCCGATAATGAACACACCGCAATGGCCTTTGCACCAATGTCAATAGCCATACCGCAGGTGGCGTGAGAAATGGCATCCACAGTGTTTTTAATCTTAAATTCACGGGTTAAAAAGCGCTTTTCATAATGGATGTTTTCTTCGGTGTTTTTAGCAATTTGCGCCATTGTTTTAACCGCTAAAACAGGATATTTACCCGCCGCAGTTTCACCCGAAAGCATAATAGCGCTTGTACCGTCATAAACAGCGTTTGCAACATCGGAAATTTCGGCACGGGTTGGGCGTGGGTTTTGAATCATTGATTCAAGCATTTCGGTTGCGGTTATAACACGCTTGCCGAGCAGTCGGCATTTGGTAATAAGCTTTTTCTGAATTGCGGGTAGCTCTTCAAACGGAATTTCAACACCCATATCACCGCGTGCTATCATAATGCCGTCACATTCTTCGCAAATTTCGTCGATATTATCAACACCCGAACGGTTTTCAATTTTGGCTATTATACCGATATTTTCGGCATTGTTTTCCTTTAAAAATTCCTTAATATCAAGCAAATCCTGACGGCAGGAAACGAAAGAACAAGCAATAAAATCAATATCATTTTCAATACCGAATAAAAGGTCAAGCTTGTCTTGTTCGCTTAAATAAACTTGTTTTAGGTGCTTATTGGGAAAGCTCATACTCTTGCGGTTTGAAAGCTCACCGCCGATAAGGACAGTGCAGTTAACATCGGTATCGGTTGTGCTGTCAACCTCGAAGGTTAAAAGCCCGTTATTTAAAAGGATTTTATCCCCTTTTGAAAGCTCGTTCGGTAAATTCTTGTAATTTACTGAAACACAGCTTTCATCCCCTTCAATGTCAAGGGCGGTAAATGTAAATTTATCACCATCATTTAAAAAGATTTTTCCATTTTCAAAGGTTTTGATGCGGTATTCAGGGCCCTTTGTATCAAGCAAAATTGCAATAGGTGCACCAAGCTTTTCACGCACCTTTTTAACAAGCTCTATGCTTTTAAGATGGTCCTCATGGGTGTTGTGCGAAAAATTTAGGCGCGCAACATTCATACCTGCCTTTACCATTTCGGTAACTGTTTCTTCTGTTCGGCAAGCGGGACCGAGTGTACAAACAATTTTTGTTTTTCTAAACATTTTTATCACCATTTTCTATTGTACCACATTTTAAAAATATAACAATAGAAAAACGAGCGTTTTTATGTATTTTGTTTTGGCCTTTACAAATAAATTAAAAACACTTGCAAAATTCTTTAATATATAGTATTATAAGTTAGTTATCACTTAAAGGAGATTTTCATTATGCAAAGCTATTTACAGATGAGCAAATCGGAGCTTGAAGCAGAGTTTTCGGCTGTTAAAGCAGAATATGAAAAACTGCGCGCAATGCATTTATCGCTTGATATGTCACGCGGTAAGCCCGGTTTTGACAATATGGATATAAGCCAAAAGATGTTTGACCTTGTTGGCAACGATACCGGCTTTAAAAACATTGACGGTATTGACTGCCGAAATTACGGTGGACTTGACGGCCTTGTTGAGCTTAAAAGAATTTTTGCCGATATTTTAGAGCTTGACCCCCACCAAATTATTGTTGGCGGCAACTCTTCGCTTAATATGATGTTTGACACCGTAGCCCAAGCAATGACACACGGCTTGGGGGCTGAACCTTGGTATGAATGTAAAAACCGCAAGTTCCTCTGCCCCTCCCCTGGATATGACAGACACTTTGCTATTACCGAGTATTTCGGTTTCGAGCTTATCACAATTTCCAGTGATGAAAACGGTCCAAATATGGATGAGGTTGAAGAGTGGGTTAAAGACCCCAGCGTCAAGGGTATTTGGTGCGTACCGAAATATTCAAACCCTGTTGGCAACACCTATTCTGATGAGGTTGTAAAGCGTATGGCACGCTTAAAGCCCGCCGCACCGGACTTTAAGATTTTTTGGGATAACGCTTATGTTATTCACGATTTATATGATGAAACAGACGAGCTTTTAAACATTTACACCGAATGTGTGAAAGTCGGCAACCCCGATTTACCAATTATTTTCACCTCTTCTTCAAAGGTGACCTTCCCAGGGGCCGGTGTTGCGGTTGAAGCGGCAAGTCCAAATAATGTTGAGCTTCTGAAGAGCAGAATGAAATTTCAAACCATTGGCCCTGACAAGTTAAATCAGCTTCGCCACGCCCGTGTTTTTGAAAATGCACAAGCTGTTAAGGAACATATGAAAAAACACGCCGAAATTTTAAGGCCAAAATTTGAAGCAGTTTTAAATGCTCTCAACACACTTGAAGGCAAAGAAATTGCTACCTGGACCAAACCCAAGGGCGGATATTTTATATCACTTGATGTTATGGAGGGTTGCGCAAAGCGTGTTGAACAGCTTTGTGCAAATGCTGGTATGATTTTAACCCCCGCAGGCGCTACTTATCCTTACGGCAAAGACCCCAAAAACAGCAATTTAAGAATTGCACCCTCTTACCCATCGGTTGCTGAAATTGAAAAAGCTTCGCTTGTTTTGTGCACCGCCGTTAAATATGCGGCACTTGAAAAGCTATTAAAGAATTGACTTTGTGCAATTATTTTAGTATAATAAATAAATCACATTATAGTGGAGGATTACTATGAAGTCCAAAAGAAAAGGCATTTTGCCGTTTATAATGGTTGTTGTCTTGATTTTAGCGCTTACCTACACCGCTTTCTTCGGGATTAAAAACTATTACGGCGACACAAAAATCGTTTATTTTAAGGGTGCTAACGACATTCGTTGGGGCATCGACATCCGCGGCGGTGTTGAGGCAGTTTTCTCACCCGATAAGGAAGGTATTAAAATCACTGATGATGATATTGATGCCGCAAAAACAATTCTTGAAACCCGTCTTGTAAACCAAAACATAACCGACTATGAAATCTATGCCGACAAGAATAACAAGCAAATTATTGTTCGTTTCCCTTGGGCAGCAGAAGAAAGTGATTTTGATGCCGCAGCCGCTGTGCAAGAGCTTGGTGCAACCGCACTTTTAAAATTCTGTAAAGACCAAGATTCATCAAAGGTTATTTTAACAGGTGCTGATGTTAAAAAGGCAACCCCCGCTTATCAGCAGCTTGAAAACGGTGAATTTTCTTACCTTGTTCAGCTTGAGCTTAAGGACAGCGGTAAGGAAAAGTTTTCACAGGGCACAAAGGAACAGCTTCAAAAAACCATCTCTATTTGGATGGATGACACCATGATATCCGCCCCAACCGTTAATGAGCAAATCACCAACGGTGAGGCAGTTATCACAATGGGCGGTGCCACTGCAGAGGAAGCCGAAGCACTTGCCGATAAAATCAATGCAGGCTCACTTCCCTTTGCTTTAACCGTCGACGACAGCAAGCTTCAGGTTATTTCACCAACCTTAGGTAACGATGCGCTTAATGTAATGGTTATTGCGGGCTCTATCGCATTTGCGCTTGTTTGTCTTTTAATGATTGCACGCTACCGCATTAACGGCGTTGTTGCTGCATTTGCACTTTTAGGTCAGCTTGCCGGCTCTATCGCCTGCATTTCAGGTTATTTTGCAGGTGTTGAAAGCTTTACCTTAACCATCCCGGGTATTGCTGGTATTATTCTTTCAATCGGTGTGGGTGTTGACTGTAATGTTATTGCGGCCGAACGCATTCGTGACGAATTTGAAAAGGGCAAAACCATTGACGGCGCTATTGATTCGGGTTATAAAAACTCACTCAGCGCTATTATCGACGGTAACGTTACCATCGTAATCGTGTCAATCGTGCTTATGGGTGCATTTGGTACTCCCGACAGCTTGCTTGCACAAATCTTCTCACCCTTAATGTCACTCTTTGGCACATCTATCACTGGCTCTATTTACTCATTCGGCTACACCCTACTCGTTGGTACTATCTTCAATCTTATAATGGGCGTTGTTGCCTCCAGAATTATGATTAAGAGCATCTCAAAAGCAAAGTTTTTGAGAAATCCCGCTTTGTACGGAGGTAAGAAAAATGCGTAATTTTAATATTGATTTTAACAAAACCTTAAAACCCGTCTTAATTACTTACATCGCAATTTTTGCTATTGGTACTATCTTCGCCGCTATTTTTGGCGTTAAGCTTGATATCAACTTCTCGGGTGGTGCAAAGGTTTCTTACTCCTACACAGGCGAAATCGCCGATGCTGATATTTCGGCCGTTGTTGATAAAACACTCAACAAAGAATATACACTAACTAAATCCACCTCTCTTGCGGGTGACACCCAAAGCTTTGAAATTGCACTTTCGGGTAAAAATGCACTTTCCGCAAAAGACCAAGAGGCATTAACAAAGGCCTTAACCGAAAAGTTTAAAAACAACAAAATTGAAGTTTATAACTCTAACTCGGTAAGCCCGACAATCGCCGGCTCATCCTTTGCAAAAAGTATGGTTGCTGTTTTAATCACCGCCCTTTTGGTTGTAATTTATGTTGGTATCCGCTTTAGAAAAATCGGTGGTGTTTCCGCTGCATTAACTGCATTCTTAGCACTTATTTTTGACGTGCTTATCACCTTCTTTGCATGTGTATTCTTTAGACTTCAAATAGATTCTAACTATATCGCAGTTGTTCTTACAATGCTTGGTTATTCACTTAACGACACCATCGTTGTTTATGACCGTGTTCGCGAAAACGAAAAGTTTAATCCCCAAATGGAAATTGGCGAGCTTGTAAATATAAGCGTTAACAAGGTTTTAATTCGAAACATTGTTACAACCGTTACAACCATTTTGGCTGTTGCAACCATCGTTGTAGTTTCTGAAATATTTGGTCTTACAACACTTCGCACCTTTGCAATTCCCATGCTCTTCGGTCTTCTTTCAGGTAGTATTTCTTCTATCTTTGTTTCCGGTCCTGTTTGGGTTATTTGGAAACGCTATCGCTTGGCAAAGGGCAAGAAATAATCTTAATAAAAACCAAAAACTCGGTAGAAATTCTACCGAGTTTTTTTATTTCATATTGACACCGGTTAACGCATATGCTATAATACATTTAACAATTAGGTTAAATGTTAAATGAGGTGTGCTTATGGCTTTACAAAAAACCTTAAAAGCCCTTGCCGACCCTATAAGGCGCGATATACTTAATATGCTGAAAAAGGGGCCTTTATCCGCGGGTGAGATTGCGGCAAAATTTTTAGTTACCGATGCTTCAATTTCGCGTCATTTGTCGGTGCTGAAAGAAGCCGACCTAATACGCGATACGCGTAAAGGCAAATTCATTTATTACGAAATTAATGTATCGGTTTTGGAAGAAGCTTTATTATGGATTAGCGATTTGAAAGGAGAAGACGAAAATGCTTAAGAAAAATTGGCTGAAAATATTAATTTCATCTTTAGTTACTATCTCCCCTATTGCCTTTGGGCTTGCTGTATGGAATAAATTACCCAAAGTAATGTCAACCCATTGGGGCATAAGCGGTGAAGCCGACGGCTTTTCCTCCCGTACCTTTGCGGTGTTTGGTTTGCCGCTTATCTTATTGGTGCTTAATATTATATGTATTACCACTTCTTTTTTTGATAAAAAGAACAAAGGCACAAAAGCACATAATATGATTTATTATATCGTACCCGCTATTTCACTTTTTACAAACGCAATGGTTTATTCGGCCGCATTTGAAAAAAATTGGGATTTTATCACCCTTGTTCCCGTGCTTTTGGGTGTATTATTTATTGTAATGGGCAACCTTATGCCAAAAGTTAGACAAAACAGTACGCTTGGCTTTAAGCTTATATGGACACTTCAAAGTGAAGAAAATTGGAATGCTACCCACCGCTTTGGCGGTAAGGTTATGGTAATTGGCGGCTTTTTAGCAATGCTTACCGCATTTTTGCCGATAATCCCGATGTTCATTACATTTATGGCAATTATTTTAACTGCTGCATTTATTCCTATGCTTTATTCCTACCTTTATTATAAAAAAGAGGTTAAAAACGGCAAAACCGACTTTAACCACATTTGTCCCAAATTTAATAAAGTTAGTAAAATTATAACTTTAACTGTTGTACCGCTTATTATAATTGGTATTTGCATTATAATGTTTACAGGTAATATCGCCATAACCTATGCCGAAGAAAGCTTTACGGTTGATAGCGAATACTATGACCCGCTAACCATAAATTACAGCGATATTGATGAAATTGAAATAAAAGAAAATGTTAAAATAGGTGTAAAGGAATTCGGATTTAATAGTGCAAAATTATCGCTTGGTAAATTTCTCAGCGATGAATACGGCTCGCATACACGCTATACCTATAACGCCTGTAAAACGGTTGTAGTTATGAAAATCGACGGTAAAACTCTTATTATAAACGATAAAAATGATGATGTGACCCGTGAAATTTACCTTAAAATTTCAAGCGAAATGAGTGAATAATATGAACGCAATTGAAATTAAAAATCTTACAAAATATTACGGTAAAAGCCGTGGTGTTATTGACCTTTCGTTAAATGTTGAAAAAGGTGACTTTTTTGGCTTTATCGGCCCAAACGGTGCAGGTAAATCAACCACTATTCGCCTTTTGCTTGGTCTTATAAATGCTACTAGCGGTGATGCAAATGTGCTTGGCTTGGATATAAAAACAAAGCAAACCGAAATTTTAAAAAAGGTTGGCTATTTATCGGGCGACACCGCATTTTACAGTGGTATGAGGGTAAAAGAAATTTTGAAGCTTTCGGCTGATTTAAGGGGTATGAACTGCAGTACGGAAGCCGAAGCGCTTTGCAAACGGCTTGACCTTGATGTCAACAAAAAGATTGAACAGTTATCCCTTGGTAACCGCAAAAAAGTAGGTATTGTTTGTGCTTTACAGCATAAGCCTGAGCTTTACATTTTAGACGAGCCAACAAGCGGTCTTGACCCGCTTATTCAGCACGAATTTTATGCTATTTTGCAGGAAAGAAACCTTGAAGGCGCTACAATATTTTTATCAAGCCACATTTTATCAGAAGTTTCTCGTTATTGCAAAAATGCCGCCATCATACGCGAGGGTAAGCTGCTTGCCTGTGACAGTGTTGCAAACCTTTCACAAAGTGATATAAAGCGTGTCACCCTTAAAGGTGCGGCTGAAATTTTTGAAAGCGATAATATCCGTAACCTTAAAACCGAAAATGGTATAACAAGCTTTTTGTACGGCGGAAAGGCAGACACCTTAATAAAAGAGCTTGCAAAAATCAGCTTTAATGACATCACCATCACCGACCCCGATTTAGATGAAGTGTTTATGCATTACTATAAAAAGGGGGATGAAGAATAATGACTTTAATTTTACACGAGCTTAGAAAAAGCCGACTTTCACTTTTAATTTGGACCGTTGCCCTTGCCTTTATGCTGGGGGTTTGCGTTGTGATTTATCCCGAAATGGCGGGTCAAATGAACGAAATGGAAAATATGTTTGCCGAAATGGGTGCCTTTACCGAGGCATTTGGTATGGACCGCATAAACTTTGGCGAATTTAAGGGATATTTTGGCATTGAGTGTGGCAACACACTTGGTTTAGGCGGTGTGCTGTTTGCGGCAGTTGTTGGCATTGCGGCACTTTCAAGCGAGGAAAGCCACAAAACCGCTGAATTTTTATTGTCTCACCCAATTTCACGCAAAAAAATTATTGGCTTAAAGCTTTTATCGGTAATTGCACAAATTGTTATTTTAAACGCTGTTATTACCGCAGTAGTGCTTTTATTAACTGCCGTTATAATTGAAAATCCACCCTATAAAACAATGCTTTTGCTGTTTTTGGCATACTTTATTTTACAGCTGCAAACCGCCTTTATTTGCTTTGGCATTTCGGCATTTATAAAATCAAACGCTATCGGTCTTGGCATTGGTGTTGGGTTTGTGTTTTATATGTTAAATATTCTTTCAAACATAACCGAAGATTTAAAGTTTTTAAAATATTTAACCCCATTTTCTTACACCGACGGCGCCGATATTATTTCGAACAACCAAATAACCGCAAAATATCTTGTTGTTGGTGGCGTTTTTGCTGTTATCGGCATTGTTTTGGCTTTTATAAAATACACCAAAAAGGATATTGCATAAATTATTTTAGCATTTCGGCCATGCCGTCGCAAAGCTCGCTTACAAGCGTGTGTTCCCCTATCATATGGCGGGCGGCACGGTAAAAGCTGTCCGAAAGGTGTGGCTTTACTGTTGAGGTAAACACCCTTGCACTTCCGCTTTCGGCCGAAATTAAAAAGGATAAAAAATTACTGTTTAGCTGGCAAAAGTCTTCAAAAATTTTTGCCAGCTCTTTTTTGCCTTTTTGCAAAGTTGAAAGCCGATAGCAAACCGCATTAAAGCCGTTTACCGTTTCCTTTAAAAAGTCACGCGAATAACCGTTAAGGGCTAAGGCAAAATCATTATTATTAAGAAGTAATGACGGGTGCATTGAGCCGATAATAGACCAAAAATACATTTGGTTATATATGCAGTTGTTAGTATAAAACGGCGCAAATTTAAAGGTTATAAGCGGTTGATTTTGGGGCACACTTACACCAAAAATTGCGTTTATATAGCTTTGCTCAAATATATAGTGGTAAATCGACTGTGCCAAAAGCGGATAGCCCGATGCCCCCTCAAACTTTATTCTTTCAAGCAGCTTAATAAAACGGGTGTTGGTTTTAAACAAAATTACAGGGTGCGACGGAAGAGATGGCTTACTTGAAGAATATTCTAAAAAAATGCTTTTAAAAATTTTTTCAATTTCTTTAAGCTCTTCATTAAATTCGCTTGATAAAACCGCCCCGCTTCCCTTAAAAGCCATAAGTAGCGAATTTATATGCTGAAAGGAATTTTCACACCAAAAAATAATAGTTTTTCTCAAAACCTCGGGCGGCAGCTTGCTTTGGCAATTTATATAGTTCATAAAATATCCCCTTTTAAAAATCTAATTTTGGAAAATTACACCTTTAATATTGATATTTTATATATATTTAAGTATAATAGTTATATATGCGCGCAAGTGGAGGTTATTCTATGGATTGCAAACAGTTTTTCGAACAAATTAAAGGTAAAAAAATCGCTATGTGCGGTATCGGGGTTAGCAACACCCCCCTTATTTTAAACTTTTTAAATAAAGGCGCAAAGGTATATGCCTGTGACCGTCGCACCCGTGAAATGATTGGTGAAATGGCCGACACACTTGAAGCGGCAGGGGCAGAGCTTTGCCTTGGTGACGGATATCTTGATGATTTAGAGGTTGATATTATCTTCCGCACCCCCGGTATGAGCTTTAATCTACCCGAGCTTGAAGCCGCCCGCAAGCGCGGTATTGCCGTAACCAGCGAAATGGAGGTTTTCTTTGACCTTTGTCCCGCAACACTTTTTGCGGTCACCGGCTCGGACGGAAAGACCACAACCACCACCCTTATTGCCAAAATGCTTGAGGCCGAGGGTAAAAAGGTTTTTGTTGGCGGTAATATCGGCAAGCCCTTACTTCCCGAAATTGAAAATATAACCGCTGATGACTTTGTTGTGGTTGAGCTTTCATCCTTCCAGCTTATTTCTATGAGAAAAAGCCCTGATGTTGCAGTTGTTACAAACCTTGCACCCAACCATTTAGATGTTCACAAGGATATGGAAGAATATATCGACGCTAAAAAGAACATTATTCTTCATCAAAATGCTTTTTCACGCACTGTTTTAAATCAGGACAACGATATAACAGTTGACTTTAAAAAATATGTTCGCGGTCAGTCGCTTTCTTTCAGTATGGAAAAGCCACTTAAAAACGGTGCTTGGCTTGAAGATGACGGCACTATCCATATGTCATACCGCGGTATTGATGCCCCCATTATGCACCGTGATGATATTGCCATTTTGGGTGACCACAATGTTGAAAATTATCTTGCCGCAATTACTGCCGTTTGGGGCTTTGCGGGTATGGATTCTATCAAAAAGGTTGCAAAGGAATTTATGGGTGTTGAACACCGCATTGAATTTGTGCGCGAGGTAAACGGTGTTAAATACTATAACGACTCTATTGCTTCAAGCCCAACAAGAACTATTGCAGGGCTTAAAGCATTTTCCAAAAAGGTTCACCTCATTGCAGGCGGCTATGATAAGCACATTCCTTATGAACCGCTTGTACCCTATATTTTAGAAAAGGTTGAAAAGCTTTATCTTTGCGGTGCAACCGCCGACAAAATTGAAAAAGCCGTTAGAAACGATAAAAGCTATAACGGTGTGCCCGAAATTATAAGGGTAGAAAATGTTGAAGCCGCTGTTAAAAAGGCGCACGAAATTGCAAAAGCGGGCGATGTTGTAACCTTAAGCCCCGCAAGTGCAAGCTTTGATGCTTATCCAAATTTTGTTGCAAGAGGCAATCATTTTAAAGAATTGGTAAACAAACTGTAATGAATATTAAAGATTTACTTTTTAAACTTTCAAAGCTTGATGCTGCGGGTAATGTTACCTCGGCATCTGACTTTGCTTATGGTATTTTGTCAAAATACACCACCGCCGAAAAAACACAGGGACTGACAGTAATTGGCTTTTTGGACGGTAAGAACGACTATACCCTAATGCTTGACGCCCACATTGACCAAATTGCAATGGTGGTAACCGACATTGATGACAACGGCTTTTTAACTGTGTCAAACGCAGGCGGTATTGATATTCGCACTCTTCCCGCAAGAGAGGTTATTGTTCACGGTAAAAGCGACATTTCAGCCGTATTTTGCTCTACCCCGCCACACCTTGCAAAAGGGGATGCCGAATATAACGACATTGCCGATATTAAGCTTGATACTGCGCTTGGCAGTAAAGCAAAGGAAATTATCTCGGTGGGCGATATTGTAACCCTTTCGGGCAACCCTTATGATTTACAAAACAACCTTGTTTGCGGTAAATCGTTTGATGACCGCGCAGGTGTTGCCTGCCTTTTAATGTTGGCGCAAAAACTTAGCGGCAAAAAGCTGCCAATAAATGTTGCCTTTGTTTTGTCCGATGGGGAGGAATTAGGCCTTCGTGGTATTCGCCCCGCGGCTTTCAGGGTAAACCCCCAAGAAGCCATTGCTATTGATGTTAGCTTTGGCGATGGCATCGGCATTAGTGATACCGAATGTGGAAAGTTAAATAAAGGTGCAATGATTGGAATTTCGCCATCACTTTCAAAGGAAATTTCAAATAAACTTAAATTTATCGCAAAAGAAAGTGATATACCATATCAGCTTGAAGTTATGGGCGCTAAAACCGGCACAAATGCCGATATGATTGCCGTTAATCGCGAGGGTGTAAAAACCTGTACCCTTTCAATTCCGCTTCGCAATATGCACAGCGACAGCGAAATTTTATCACTTTCTGATTTAGAAAGCGTTTGCGATTTGCTTTATGAATATATAATGGCAGGGGGTTGTTTTAATGGTTGATTTACTTCAAAACCTTTGCCTTTTAAATGGTACTTCGGGCGATGAAAAAAGCGTTCGTGACTTTATAATTAGCGAAATTAAGGGTTTTTGCGATTGTGAAATTGACAATTTGGGCAACCTTATTTGCTTTAAAAAGGGTGAAAAAACACCCAAAAACCGCCTTATGCTTGACGCACATATGGATGAGGTCGGCGTTATTATAACATCAGTCACATCCGACGGATTTTTAAAATTTGAAACTGTTGGTGGTATTGATGCCGCTACCCTTATGTTTAAAAAGGTTAAAATTGGCGATACAGTTGGTGTTATATCGGCAAAGCCAATTCACCTTTTATCAAAGGAAGAAGGCAAAAAAGCACCAAAAACAGATTCGCTTTATATCGACATTGGCGCAACCGATAAGGAAAACGCCCTTGACCTTGTAAACCTTGGAGATACAGGCGTTGTATTAAGTGATTTTACTGTTATGGGCGACTGTGTAAAAGCCAAGGCACTTGATGACCGTGTTGGCTGTGCGGTGCTTATAGCCCTTTTAAAAGAAAAGGCCGAATATGACTTTTATGCAGTTTTTTCTACCCAAGAAGAAATTGGCACACGCGGTGCAAGGGTTGCGACCTTTGCCGTAAACCCTGACTATGCCTTGGTGCTTGAAGCCACCACCGCCGCCGATATTGCAGGCGTTTTAAACGATAAATCGGTTTGCAATTTAGGGAATGGCCCCGCCGTTTCGTTTATGGACCGCGCCACACTTTATGATAAAGAGCTTTATAACACCGCCTTAAACAGCGGTATTACTTGCCAACCTAAACGTGCAGTTGCGGGGGGTAATAATTCGGGGGCTATCCATTTAAGCCGCGAGGGTGTAAAAACACTTGCCATTTCTCTGCCCTGCCGATATATCCACACCGATTCAAGTGTAGCAAATTTGGGCGATATTGAAAATATGCTAAACCTTACAAAATATATGATGGGCAGTATTTTAAAAGATGATTAGTTTAACCGACAATTTACCACAGTTTTCGGTGCTTTCGGCCGAAATGGTGAAAATCAACTGCCTTTTTGACAGTTATAAAGATGATGACAGCGTTATGTTTTGGGTGCAAGACGGTGACAAGTGCGTTATTGCTATGACCGATGGGAATATGATTATTTACAACAATAATGCCGACTTTTCAGAGCTTTCAGAGTTTGTAAATGTGCTTTCCCCCGCATGTGTTTTTAGTGATATTAAAACCCTTGAAAAACTAAACCATCTGCCCGACGAAAACATAAATGTTGTTTATAAAAAAGCCGATATTAAGGGACAAGCCCAAGGCGACACCCTTTCAAGTGATGAGCTTTATAAGCTTTTAGATGTTGATGGACTGTCACTGCCCGATTATCCGCACTTTGCGGTGGATTATTGTAGGCGGCTTAATCACGGCTTTGCGGATTATTTTGCAATAAAGGACAAGTGTGCTGTAATAACCTTTAATTCGGGTGACAGGGCAATTATTAACGGACTTGCAAGTCACCAAAAGGGCTTTGGCACAGTTGCTCTAAACGGCATTTTACAAAAAAACGTGGGACGAGATTTTTTGGCCTGTTGCCGTGACAGTGTGTTACCCTTTTATTTAAAAAACGGATTTGAAAAATTATATAATGCAGGATATTGGGTGAAAAATAAGTGAATATAAAAAACTTTTTTAATATTGATGATGAGCTTTTAGCGCTTGATAAAGAAATATTAGACTCTTTAAAGCAACGCTTTTTAGAAATTGATGACATAACCGAATATAACCAACTTAAAGTGCTTAACGCTTTCATTAAAAACGGCGTTAGCGAGGCAAATATGTCGGGCTCGACAGGTTATGGTTATGATGATAGGGGCCGCGAAATTTTAGAGCGTGTTATGGCCGACTGTATGGGTGCTGAGGATTCGATTATGCGCCACAACTTTGTTTCGGGTACACACACCTTAACCGTTGCCTTATTCGGTATTTTAAGACCAAACGACAAGGTTTTGGTGCTTACAGGCAGACCTTATGACACCATTACAGGCGTGTTTGGCATTGATAGTAAAAAAGACGGCTCTTTAAGTGATTTTGGTGTAGAATATAACGAGGTTGCTTTGTTGCCCGACGGCACACCCGATATTGAAGAAATTAAAAACCGCCTTTCAAAAGATAACTATAAAATGGCTTATATTCAGCGTTCACGCGGTTATTCAACAAGGCCCACCTTGGTTATTGATGACATTAAAAAGCTTTGTGATGCCGTTAAAGAGGTGTCACCAAGCACAATTATAATGGTTGATAACTGCTATGGCGAATTTGTTGAAAAGCTTGAGCCCTGCGATGTGGGCGCTGACCTTTGTGCCGGCTCACTTATTAAAAACCCCGGCGGCGGTATTGCCAGAACAGGCGGCTATATTGCAGGCAGACGTGATTTAGTTGAAAAATGTGCCGACCGTCTCACCTGCCCCGGTGTTGGCAAGGAAGTTGGCGCAACCCTTGGTATGAGTCGCGAATTATATTTGGGTCTTTTCCAAGCGCCTCATATTGTGGGGGAAGCAGTTAAAACTGCCGTTTACACCTCTGCCCTATTTAGCAAAATGGGTTATGAAGTTTCACCTAAACCGTTTGAAAAGCGCGGTGACATTGTGCAATGCGTAACACTTGGCTCTGCCGAAGGTCTTGTGGCATTTTGTCAAGGTATGCAAAGCGGTGCACCTGTTGATGCCTTTGTTGTGCCTGAGCCGTGGGATATGCCGGGATATACCGACCCTGTAATTATGGCGGCGGGTGCATTTACCTTAGGCGCTTCTATCGAGCTTTCAGCCGACGGTCCCCTTCGCGAGCCCTATGCCGCTTGGATGCAGGGCGGTCTTAATTTCCACAGCGCCAAGGCAGGCGTGCTTTTGGCGGCACAAAAAATTAGAAATGGAAGATAATTTTAATGAAACAAATTTTTGAAGGCACTGTTTTTGATATTTTACCAACTCAAAACGGCATTTTGTTTTCATATCATAAAGACACATTGGATGATAAAATCGTTATCGGCTATAAAATGCTTTCCTTTGACACACGAAGCTTTAACGATGTTGCCAAGAATATTTACCTTTTAACAAAGTTTGGCGGTAATTATAGGGCGGTTATAAATTATTGCAAAAATTATATTTTAACAAAGTCTATTGTTTTGCCAAACGGAAAGGTATTTATTCTAAAGCCCGATGGTGAGGCAATGCTTATCGATGCTGATGCCACACCCATTTGGCAGGGCGAGCTTACCTATCGTGGCTGCAAGGCAAGTGATGTTGCGGTTTATAAAAGCTCACTTTGGACCGCATTTAGCGACTGTAATGTTTTGCTTCGTTATAACCTTTCAACCATGCGGGAGGAGCTTCGTATCGGCGGCAATAATTCGCCCTTTAATAAGCCAAAAAGTCTTTTCATTAAGGATGATACTGCAATTATCAGCAACCAAAATGCAAAAAATTTGATAAGTGTTAATTTAGAAAGCTATTCGGTTTCAGAAATTGAAGCATTTGAGGAAGAGGTTATACAGTACATTGAAGTCGGTATTTACCGCTTTGCCCTTTTGAAATCGGGTATTTATATGATTTAAAGCATTTATTTTAAATTTGTGCTTGATTATTTTAAGCTGTTATGTTATAATAACTTTCGCTGTGATAAACAGCCAATTTGCGCTGATAGCTCAGTAGGATAGAGCATCTGCCTTCTAAGCAGAGGGTCGGGGGTTCGAATCCCTTTCAGCGTGCCAATTAAAAGAGAGTAACGTCGAAGATGTTGCTCTCTTTTAATTTTTACATTAAATAGGGATTCGAAGCCCGAGGGGGGCACGAAGCGTTAAGCAAAACAGTTTAAATAACTGTTTTGTAGCTGAGTGGTGCGAAGACGGGTACTGCGAGCATTGCGGAGCGGTCGTCGAGCAGGAAATACGCGAAGCGGATTTACCCTTTCAGCGTGCCAATTAAGAGGAATCAGTCCGTAGGATTGGTTCCTCTTAATTTTTATATGGAGAAATGGATTCGAACAATATAAAAAACCACCCAATTTCTTGGGTGGTTTTAAATTTGGTATTAAATTATTAAATTTCTTTAATCCAACCGAATGTATCATCAAGCTTGCCCCACTGAATACCTGTTAAGGTATCGTAAAGTGACTGAGTAACCTCACCGATTTCGCCGTTGTTTACAGGGTATTTAACACCCTTATAGCAAAGCTCACCAATAGGTGATACAACTGCGGCGGTGCCACAGCCCCAAGCTTCTTCTAAAGTGCCGTTTTCCATTGCGGCTTCAAGCTCGTCGATGCTTAAAAGGCGTTCTTCAACTTCAAAGCCCTTTGATTTAAGCACTTCAATGCAAGACATACGGGTGATACCGGGGAGAATTGAGCCCGAAAGCATAGGGGTAACGATTTTGCCGCTAATTTTGAACATAACGTTCATAGCGCCAACTTCTTCGATATACTTTCTTTCAACACCGTCAAGCCACAAAACTTGGCTGTAACCTTGTTTTGCTGCGCGTTCGCCCGCGCGGTTTGATGCAGCATAGTTACCGCCGCATTTTGCATAACCTGTACCGCCGCGAACTGCACGAACATCCTCGTCCTCAATCATAATTTTAACGGGGTTTATACCCTCGGCATAATAACTGCCAACGGGAGATGCAATTATAACATAGGTTGCGTTATGAACTGCGTGAACACCCAAGGATTCATCATTACCGAACATAAAGGGGCGAAGGTAAAGTGATGTACCTTCAGCAGACGGTGTCCAGTCCTGTTCAAGCTCAACAAAGGTGGTAAGCACCTGCATTGCCAAATCTTCTGGGATTTCGGGGAGACAAAGACGCTCTGCCGAACGGTTCATACGACGAATATTTTCAATTGGGCGGAACATTTGCACCTTGCCGTCCTTACGGCGATATGCTTTAAGACCTTCAAAAATTTCACTGCCGTAATGAAGCACAGTTGATGCGGGGTGAAGTGAAATGTTTTCAAACGGTACTATTCTTGCATTATACCAACCCTTTTCACTGTTCCAGTCCATCATAAACATATGGTCGGTAAAAATTTTACCAAAGCCCAATGTACTGCTGTCGGGTTTTTCCTTTAAAACGGCAGCTTTAGTAATTTTAATTTCCATTATAAACACTCCTTAATTCTCTGCACCAATGTTCATAGCTTTTAAGTTAATTTCTAACATATCGGCACGCTTTGCAGAAATAACCTTTTTAAGTGCTGACATAACGGTTTCTTCATTATAACCGCCAAGCTCTTTTAAAATTTTACCAACAATAATCATATTAGCCAAGGTGGGCATTTGGTTATCACTTGCAAGCTTGGTTGCGGGGATATAGTAAACAGTAACATCGGTACGGTTAACCTTGCGTTCGATAAGTGATGAGTCAACAAAAATTACGCCGCCTGCCTTAACGCTGTCCTCATATTTATCAAGTGAAGGCAAATTCATTGCAACCAAAACATCGGGCTTAGAAACAATGGGAGAGCCAACAGGTGTATCGCTTACAATAACGCTGCAGCTTGCAGTACCGCCACGCATTTCAGGGCCGTAAGACGGAAGCCAGCTTACCTGCTTATCTTCAGTAAGGCCTTTATAAGCTATAAACTTGCCCGAAAACAAAATACCCTGACCGCCAAAGCCGGCAAATAAATACTGGGTTGTTGCCATAATTATTCTGCCTCCTTTTCAGCGGTGTTGTCCTTATAAACGCCAAGCGGATAATAAGGAATCATTTTTTCGTCTACCCACTGAAGTGCCTTTTGAGGTGTAAGACCCCAGTTGGTAGGACAGGTAGAAATAACTTCAATAAGTGAGAAGCCCTTGCCCTCTACTTGATTTTGGAATGCCTTTTTAATGGCTTTCTTAGCGTTTTTAACATTTTTAACATTGTTAACTGCTACACGTTCAAGATATTGCGCGCCATCAACCTGTGAAAGCATTTCGCAAACCTTAATCGGAAAACCGCAATGGTCGGTATCACGGCCATAGGGTGAGGTTTGGGTGATTTGACCGGGTAAAGAGGTAGGCGCCATCTGACCGCCTGTCATACCATAAATTGCGTTGTTAATGAAAATAATTGTGATATTTTCATTTCTTGCGGCAGAGTGAACGGTTTCAGCCATACCGATTGATGCCAAGTCACCGTCGCCTTGATATGTAAATACAATATTTTCAGGATTAGCACGCTTAACGCCTGTTGCAACTGCGGGAGCACGACCATGAGCCGCTTCAATCATATCGCAGTTAAAATAGTTATAAGCCATAACCGAGCAACCAACAGGTGCAATACCTATGGTTTTACCTTCTATACCGAGCTCATCAATAACCTCAGCAACCAAACGGTGCACAATACCGTGGGTGCAACCGGGGCAATAGTGAAGCGGAACATCGGTTAAAGCGTGTGGTTTTTCAAATACTACCATTATTTTGCACCTCCGTTTGCTTTTTCGATAGCAGCCAAAACTTCTTCAGGTGACGGAATCATACCGCCAACGCGACTGCAAAGAATATATTCACCCTTGCATTTTGTTGCAAGCTTAACATCCTCAAGCATTTGACCCATTGAAAGTTCAACGCTGATGAAAGTATGTGCCTTTTCAGCAGCTTTTTCAAACACTTTTGTGGGGAAGGGCCACAAGGTGATGGGTCTAATCATACCAACCTTTATACCCTGCTTTCTTGCCTCTACAATAGCGTTTTTAGCCACGCGGGACGCAATACCAAAAGCGGCAACGCAAATTTCGGCATCATCCATCATATATTCTTCATACATAACTTCGTTTTCTTCTATGTACTTATAACGCTCATAGCGTTCCAAGTTGGACTTTTCCAAAGCGTCGGGCTGTAAGAAAAGTGAATTTACGATGTTATGCTCTCTTTCCATTTTAGTGCCTGTTGTAGCCCAGGGTTTTTCGGGCATTGGCTTAACATCATAATCAAGAGCAACGGGCTCCATCATTTGACCCATTGTACCATCAGCCAAAATCATAGAGGTCATACGGTATTTATCAGCAAGCTCAAAGCCCTTAATTGTCAAATCTGCCATTTCCTGAACAGATGCAGGTGCTAAAACTAACATTCTAAAGTCACCGTGACCGCCTGCTTTTGTTGCTTGGAAATAGTCCGACTGTGAGGGTTGAATACCACCAAGACCGGGACCACCGCGCTGAACATTAACAACAAGTGATGGCAAGTCAGCACCGGCAAGATAAGAAAGACCTTCGCCTTTAAGTGAAATTCCGGGGCTTGAAGAGGATGTCATAACACGAAGACCTGTTGAAGCAACGCCGTAAACCATATTGATTGCGGCAATTTCGCTTTCGGCCTGTAAGAAGCAACCGCCGATTTTGGGCATTCTTTTTGCCATATAAGCGGCAATTTCAGTTTGGGGGGTAATAGGATAACCGAAGTAATGGCGACAGCCAGCAATTATTGCGGCTTCGGCAATGGCTTCGTTACCTTTCATTAAAACCTTATCAGCCATTTTTACACTACCTTTCTACTGTGATGATGCAGTCGGGACACATTGTTGCACAAAAAGCACAAGCAATGCAGTCGTCCATATTAACTGCCTGGACGGGATGATGTCCCTTTGCGTTAATTTTATCTGTGGCAAGTGTTAAAACCTTTTTGGGACATACATCAACGCACAGCCCACAGCCCTTACACTTGTCAGTTTTAAAAGTAAGTTTTGCCATATAGAGCACTCCTTCTTAATTTATCTTTTTCTGTAAATTCAGCGGGAACAAATCTGAAGCTTTATCCTTCAAATCTTCATAAAGAATATTATACACCGAAGTGCACTTAATTGGAAGACCTGTTTTTTTGGAAATTTCATCAGCATAGCTTAAGGATTTTAAAACATCATCGGCTTTTGTTTCTTCCCCTAAATTTGAATTGTTAACAATGGCGGTAAATTTCATATTTGCCGCATATTCAATTTCCCTCATTACCTCAATGGTAGAGTCGGCATCGCGGGTTAATGGGCGGAAGCAGTTTATTACAAAAAGCATTTCATAATCGTTTTCCTCTAAAATGCTTGGTGCAATTCTGCCAAGCGCTAAAGCGCCGCGGTCATCGCCGCCAACATCAATTATAACACGCTTATCCTTTTGGTCGCAAATTGAATAAATTTGCTGTGGAAGTGCGGGAATATCGACATTACTGCCCGCATAGTCAGAGCAAATAAGCTCTATTCCCTTTTCCTTAAATTCCTTTGCGCTGTCCTTTGTGCGAAAATACGGGTTTACAATGTCCAAATCGGCGATGGCAACCTTTTCAAACTGATTTTTAAGGTCATAAGCCATATTAACCGCAACATTGGTTTTGCCGCTACCGTAATGACCGCAAAGTAAAGTTATTCTTTTATAAATCATAATTTATTTCTTTGAATTTTACCGCTTGTAGTTTTTGGTAAACTGTCCTTAAATACCACAATACGCGGGTATTTATAAGGTGCGGTTCTTTCCTTAACATAGTTTTGAATTTCTTTTTTAAGCTCTTCTGTCGGCTCGGTACCGTTTACAAGCACAATGCTTGCCTTAACAACCTGACCTCTAACCTCGTCAGGTGCGGCCGAAACGCCACATTCTAATACATATGGAAGCTCCATAATAACGCTTTCAATTTCAAACGGTCCAATGCGATAGCCCGACGACTTAATAACATCATCGATACGGCCAACATACCAATAGAAGCCGTCCTCATCGCGCCAAGCGGTGTCGCCTGTGTGATAATATTTTTCGCCCCAAACCTCTTTGGTTTTTTCTTCGTCGCCATAATAGCCAACCGCAAGACCGCAAGGAAGACCGCCCGAAATATCAATAACAATTTCACCTGTTTCACCGTCGTCAACGGGGTTGCCGTCGGGGTCAACAATAGAAACATTGTAAATTGGTGCGGGCTTACCCATAGAGCCGATTTTATGCGGCGCACCAATAAGGTTACCGATAATCATTGTGCTTTCGGTTTGACCAAATCCCTCAAGAATTTGAAGACCTGTTACCTTTTCAAATTGGCGGTAAACCTCGGGGTTTAGTGCCTCGCCCGCTGTTGTCATATGCTTAACTGATGATAAATCATATTGTGAAATATCTTGCTTAACAAGCATACGAAGCATTGTGGGCGGTGCACAGAAGGTGGTAATTTTGTATTTCTGGAACATTGGCAAAATATCAGCCGCATCAAAACGGTCAAAGTCGTAAACGAAAATTGCCGCTTCACTGAGCCATTGACCGTAAAGCTTGCCCCACATTGCCTTTGCCCAACCTGTGTCGGAAATGGTGAAGTGAAGACCTTCGGGGTCAACATCGTGCCAATATTTTGCAGTGTGAAAATGACCCAAGGGGTATTTATAATTATGCGCTGCAATTTTGGGGTATCCGCTTGTTCCCGATGTGAAATACATAAGCATTAAATCATCACCGCAGGCGGTATCCTCAGTGCGTTCAAAGTGGGTTGAGAATAATTTATATTCTTCATCAAAATTGCGCCAGCCGTCACGTGTGCCGTTAACAATAAGCTTGTTTTTAAGGCAGTCGCACTTTTCAGCGGCAAGCTCAACCTGATGGGCAGTATCGCCATCAGCGGTGCAAATAATGGTGCTTACCCCTGCCGAATTAAAGCGATATTCAAAGTCGTGCTCTTGAAGTTGATTGGTTGCGGGAATTGCAATAGCACCCAATTTATTAAGACCCATCATAGCAAACCAGAATTGGTAATGGCGTTTAAGCACAAGCATTACCCTGTCGCCCTTTTTAATGCCAAGCGACTTAAAGTAGTTTGCACAGCGGTTTGATTCCTTTTTAATATCGGTAAAGGTTAATGCACGCTCGGTGCCATCCTTTGAAATATGCATTAAAGCAAGCTTTTCGGGCTCACGCTTTGCAAGCTCATCCACCAAGTCAAACGCAAAGTTGAACTTTTCGGTGTTTTTAAAGGTGATGCTTGTCGGTGTGCCGTTTTCATTTTCAACAATGTCTATGTACTTGCTGTAAATACGCTCGCTCTTGTCCTTACGCTCACGCTTGGTAAGCGGAATGTTTGGAAGCGGCTTATAATCATCAGCTAATTCGGGAATTGGCTCGCCCGTCGGGTTTAAAACTATAGCATAGAATGTGCAATCCTCGCCACCAACCGCTATCATACCGTGTGGGGTGTTACTGTCAAAGTAAATGCTGTCTCCCGGGCCTAAAATCTCGGCGTGCTCGCCAACCTGCACCTTTAAGTGACCGCTTATAATAAGGTCACATTCCTGACCCGAGTGGGTTGTAACCTCAATAGGTTTGTTTTGTGCCTCTTCGCTGTAAACGCTTTTAACATAAAGCGGTTCAGCGATACGGTTTTTGAAGGCGGCGGCCAAATTGTAATAGGTCATACCGTGCGCTTTTTCAATGCGCTGACCTTCGCCGCGGCGGGTTACGGTATAAGATTTAAGGCGTGGGCTATAGCCCTCGATAATATCGGTAACATCGACATTAAAGGCATTAGCACAACGGTAAATAAAGGCAAAGTGCAAATCACTTTGACCGTTTTCACAAAGAAGATATTCCTCTTCACTAACTGCTGTTTTGATTGCCATATCCTGTATGGACAGACCCATAATTTCGCGCAGCTCTTTAATACGCCCTGCTATTTCTTTAATTTTAGAATCAAGACCTTGCATGTTTCTTTTATTCCTCCGTTTTGGGCGAAAAGTAAAAATACCCGCCCCAAAGTTATGACTTTGAGACGAGTAAAAATTTCATACCCGCGGTACCACTCAAATTGCAGTTAAAAAACTGCCACTCTTGGAATCTAACAATTCCTATGCCTTTACGCAGCAATCACGAAAGGGGTCTAATCGTTTAAAACTTTCTTCCCTTTGGCTCAAAAGCTACAAACACAAAACACACATAAATGACTTGCACCAAACCGTCACTTCTCTGATATGTATTATTTTGCGTCCTCTTCGTCAACGCCTCTAAAAATATATGGTGATTATATCACAACTTTTTAAAAATGTCAATAAATATTAAAGCTTATTACGCTGAATTTTACCGCTTATTGTTTTGGGCAATTCATCGCGGAAGACAACCACACGCGGATACTTATAGGGTGCGGTATGGGTTTTAACGTAATTCTGAATTTCCTTTTTAAGCTCTTCAGTTGGCTCGGTGCCCTTTGTAAGCACAATGCTTGCCTTTACAACCTGACCACGAATTTCATCGGGTACAGCAGAAACACCACATTCCAAAACATAGGGAAGCTCCATAATAACGCTTTCGATTTCAAACGGTCCTATACGGTAGCCCGATGACTTGATAACATCATCTATACGGCTGACATACCAGAAATATCCGTCCTCATCACGCCAAGCGGTATCACCTGTGTGATACATACCGTCGTACCAAGCGTCGTTTGTTTTTTCTTCGTCAAGGTAATATTCCTTGAAAAGACCACAAGGAACTGCCTTGTCGGTGTGAATAACAATTTCACCAACCTCACCTGTGGGGACAGAATTGCCGTCGGGGTCAACAATGTCAACATCATACTGAGGTGATGCCTTACCCATAGCGCCAACTTTTGGCACTGTGCCGCAAAGATTTGCAATGGTAAGAGTGGTTTCAGTTTGGCCAAAGCCCTCCATAATTTGAAGGCCTGTTGCCATTTCAAATTGCTTATAAACCTCGGGGTTTAATGCCTCGCCCGCGGTAGTCATATGGTGAATTGAAGATAAATCATACTTTGAAAGGTCGCCCTTTATAAGCATACGAAGCATCGTTGGAGGTGCGCAGAAGGTTGTGATTTGATATTTTTCGAACATTGGCAAAATATCATCAGCATCAAAACGGTCAAAGTCATAAACAAAGACTGCGCCCTCGCAAAGCCACTGACCGTATAATTTACCCCAAAGCGATTTGCCCCAGCCGGTGTCGGAAATGGTTAAATGCAAACCGTCACGCTCGCAGCAATGCCAATATTTAGCAGTAACAAAATGGCCCAACGCATAGGTATGCTTGTGTGCCGCCATTTTAGGATTACCAGTTGTGCCCGAGGTAAAGAACATAAGCGCAGTATCTTCACCGCAGGATGAATTTTCTTCCCTATAATAATGTGCACTGAAAAGCGGATATTCGCTGTCAAAATCCTTCCAACCGTCACGGTTGCCGCCAACCATAACAAGATGCTCTACACTGCTGCAATTAGCCGCTGCCCTTTCAGCAATTTCGGCGGTATCACCGTCGGCAGTGCAAACAAGCGCCTTTACACCTGCTGCATTAAAACGATATTCAAAGTCGTGCTCTTTAAGCTGATTTGTTGCGGGAATTGCAACCGCACCAAGCTTGTGAAGTGCCACCATACAGAACCAAAACTGATAATGGCGTTTAAGCACAAGCATAACCTTGTCGCCTTTTTTAATGCCAAGGGATGTAAAATAGTTAGCAACCTGATTTGATGCGCGTTTAATATCATTAAAGGTAAAACGGCGTTCAACCTTGTTTTTATCAAGGTGAAGCATTGCAAGCTTGTCGGGATATTTATTAGCGATGCCGTCAACAATATCAAAGCCAAAATTAAAGGTGTCGGTATTTTTAAAGTCAATTTTCTGCAAAGCACCGTTTTCATCTTCAACAGTCTTTACAAACTTTTCGCAAACCAATTTTTCAGTCTTTTTGGTGGAGGCAATACTCTTTCTGACAACCTCCTCCTTAGTGTCTTCACCGGGTAAAACAACCGCACAGAACACACAATCCTTACCGTCAACCGCTATCATACCGTGAGGGGTTGAGGAGTTATAATAAATGCTGTCGCCTTCGTGCAAAATTTCAATGTGGTCGCCAATTTGCACCTTTAAACTACCGCTCATAACAAGGTCAAATTCCTGACCAGAGTGGGTAGCAAGATGAATTGGTTTATTTTGCTGTGCAGCGGAATATTCATATCTAACCCAATATGGCTCGGCCAATTTATCCTTGAATTTGGGTGCAAGGTTTGCAATGTCAATGCCGTCCTCCTTGGCGGTGCGCTGACCCTTGCCCTTGCGGGTTACGGTATAGCTTGAAAGGCGTGCCGAATGACCTTCAAGAAGTTCGGTAAGCTCGACACCGAATTCTAAAGCACACTTATGAATAAAGCTGAACGGAATATCTGCATTGGCAGATTCATAATTTTTATATTCTTGCTCACTTACCTCGGTCTTTTCAGACATTTCGGTAATTGACCAACCCATAATTTCGCGCATTTCCTTAATTCTGGACGCTATCTCCATAAGTTGTTGTTTTGCTGTGTTGGTTGTCATTTTTTAACACCCTTTCTTTAAAAATTAAAATAAAAAAACACCCATCTCAAACTTTGAGACGGGTGATAAAATACACTCGCGGTACCACTCAAATTGCAGTAAAACTGCCACTCAGGGTCTAACAACCCTTATGCCTTTACGCAGCATTCACGGAAAGACCTACTCGCAATTAAGTTTCAGCCCTTCAGCTCGGAAGTGATGGGTATTTTAAGAATTCTTACTATCGGCTTACACCAACCGCCGACTCTCTAAAAGCAGGTATTCTTTACCGTCTTCGTCAAAGCTTTTATCAATTTTTGCTTATTATAACACCGCCAAAAAAATTTGTCAATACTTTTTTAAAAATAAAGTATATAATCTATTTACTTTTTGGCTTTATTATGTTATATTATCTTGGCGACAATTTTATGAAAGTGAATTTGTAAAATGAAATTAAAATCAACCCTTATCGGCACAAAGGATTTTTACCGTCGTGTGATAGCCATTGTGGTTCCGATGATAATTCAAAACACCATAACAAATGTTGTAAGCTTACTTGACAATGTAATGGTTGGGCGTGTGGGTACGCTTGAAATGTCTGCCGTTACCATTGTTAACCAGCTTATGTTTGTTTTTTATCTCTGTGTTTTCGGTGGTATGGCAGGTGCGGGCATTTTCCTTACACAATTTGCTGGTGCGGGCGACCATAAAGGCCTTCGCTACTGCGTAAGAATGAAAGCTGTTATTGGTCTTTTGATTTCGGCCATTGCCATTACTGTTTTCTTGGTTTTTAAAACACCTCTAATTGAAATGTATATTGCAGAGGATACACTTCCCGCAGCGCACGAAAAAACCTTAAATCTTGCGGTTTCTTACCTTGAAATAATGGTTATAGGCATTGTTCCCTTTGCTTTAACACAGGTTTACGCCAGCTCTCTTCGTGAGGTGGGCGAAACCAAGCTTCCAATGCTTTCAAGCATTATTGCAATTTTAGTTAACCTTGTTTTTAACTATTTGCTTATCTTCGGTAAATTTGGTTTTCCAAAGCTTGGTGTTGCGGGTGCGGCTATTGCCACCGTTTTGTCACGCTTTGTTGAAATGGGCATTATTATAGTTGTCACAACCGTAAAACGAAAGAAATTCCCATTTGCCGTGGGGCTGTTTAAAAGTCTTTATATACCCTTTAATCTTTGTAAAAAAATCACAACAAAGGGTGTGCCGCTGCTTATAAACGAATTTATGTGGTCGGCAGGTATGGCGGTGCTTTTACAATGCTATTCGGTGCGCGGAATTACAGTTTTATCGGCTGTAAACATTTCAAACACAGTTAACAACCTTTTTAATGTTGTATTTATAACAATGGGTAACGCCGTTGCCATAATAGTCGGTCAACACCTTGGTGCTAATGAAATTGAAAAGGCAAAGGAAGCGGTTTGGCAGCTTTACGCCTTGGCGGTTTCGGCCTGTGTTGTTATGGGTGGCATTATGGCCTGTCTCGCACCCTTTGTACCTTATATTTATAAAACCGAGCCCGAGGTTCGCCAAATGGCAACACAGTTTTTGTTTGTTGTAGCGGCGTTGATGCCAATGTTTGCTTTTGCCCACAACTGCTATTTTACACTGCGTTCAGGCGGTAAAACCCTTATCACCTTTTTGTTTGACAGCGCATTCACCTGGGCGGTGGCTGTTCCTCTGGCATTCGTGCTTTCAAAATACACAAATCTACCCATTGTTCCCCTTTATCTTATCATCCAATCACTTGACTTTGTAAAATGTGTTATCGGCTTTATATTGGTTAAAAAGGGACTGTGGATTAAAAATTTAATAGAATAGCAAAAATACTGTTTAGGTACCCCCTAAACAGTATTTTTTATCCCTTATACTTCCGTTTGGTTGCCATACCGCCCCGTATGTGCCGTTCATTCTTATTTTTTTCAAGCACAGCTTTTACCTCTTTATAAAGCTGTGGGTTATCATAACGAAGGCGCTGAGTAACATCCTTATGCACCGTGCTTTTGCTGATTTTAAACACCTTTGCAGTAGCACGCACTGTTGCCCCTGTATCTAATATGTACTCGCCCAAAATCACCGCACGGCCGTCAGTTTCCCTCATACAATCAACTCCTAAAAGGACTATTAAATTGTATGATAAAAAAATTGAATATATGTTAAAAAAAGCTTTCGGTTTTCACCGAAAGCTTTTTTAATTTAATTAAAACAATATTACAAGGAACTGTGAAACTAAAACCACTGCAATAAGAGCAATCGGATAGGTTGCCGCATAAGCTGCTGCAACATCCTCCGTACCTGCAACACTGATAAGTGTACCGAGTGCGGGTGTGCTGGTCATACCGCCTGTGATAGAGCCAAGGTTGTTAAGCAAACTTAACTTAAGCACATATTTTGCAAAGAAGAAACCAATTACCATAGGAATAATGGTCATTAAAGCACCATAAAGGAAATATATGGGCTGGAAGCACTCAACAAACTTAGCGCCGCCTGCAATACCTGCACCGATAAGGAACAGCATAAGACCGAATTCACGGAAAACCTTTAAGGTTGCAGCGGGAGGCATAAGGTTGATTTTACCAAGTTTTGCGAAATGACCGAATACAAGTGAAACAAGCAAGTAACCGCCTGTTGTCGTAAGCGAGAATGAACCAATTTTAATGCTACCAAGCAAAAGGCCCAAAATAGCAGCTAAAGCAAAGGAAGCAATGCCAAACGGGTCAATATCAATTAACTTTTTATCGGTTAATTCATCAACAGGGTCTTCTGCATTGCTGTCGCCGTCTGTAAGCTTTGCGCGTTCTGCTGCCATATCTGCTTTAACAAACTTTGGAACAAGCTGAACAAATAAAACAACACCGATAACACCGAAAATGTAAGCGATACCGTTACCAACTGCAACGAAGCTTGCATAATCTTTGCCGACAGATTCCTTTGCGGCTGAGAATGCAGGTGTTGAGGTAAGCGCGCCCGAAAAAAGGCCTGTCATAATTGCAGTTAATTCTTCAGCGGGTATATCCATTGTCATTTTTGCAATAAATATACATCCCGCACAAACAAGTGCACCTGAAGCTATAATAACAAGGCCCAAAAGAATATAGGTTTTAAAGTTCTTCTTTAAATTACCAAAAAACTTAGGTCCCGCAATAAAGCCAACCGATGTTACGAATAATAAAAGGCCTAAATTTTCAACAACCTTTAAGGCCTCTGTTGTAAAGTTTACTTCCCCTATAGCAAGCTGGCTGTTTAAAGGTACATAAAAAAGACAGCCAAAAAGCAAAGCTATAAGAAATACACCTGCTGTACCAAGGTTAACACCCTTGATAGTCACCTTACCAAGTAAGTAACCTACTGCCGCAATGGCAAGTATTGAAAAAATAAGAAACGCTACGCCACTGATAGACAGGTTAAATTTTCCATCAAATAATTCGAATAATTTCATTTTATATAGCCCTCATTCTTTAAGCGGGTGTTACCACCCGCTTAAAAATAATTATTTCATAAATTTAGCCTTTGGCTCATCAAACACGGGGTTACCGTGGGTATAACGAGGAAGAAGCTTAGGAGAAACCTTATCGGTCTTGATGCCTGCATCAGCCATTTCCTTCTTAAAGCTTTCAACATGGTCAAGGTTAAGCTTATCGCTAACGGTTGTGTTTTTAGCAACTGCAGCAGCGTTTATACCCGCGTTGCGACCAAATACGATAATGTCAAGCAAAGAGTTACCCATAAGACGATTTTCACCGTGAATACCACCAACGGCTTCACCCGCAACAAAAAGGTTTTCAACCTCAGACATACCATTGTCAGAAATCTTGATACCGCCATTTTGATAATGAAGTGTGGGATAAATAAGGATTGGTTGCTTACGCATATCAATGCCATACTTTAAGTACATACGCATCATAGCGGGGATTCTCTTTTCAATAGTACCCTCGCCGTGAATCATATCAATCATAGGTGAGTCAAGCCAAACACCCTGACCGCCATTAAAGGTGTCAATACCCTTACCCTTGCGGCATTCTCTGATAACGGTTGAAGCGCAAACATCACGGGTTTCAAGCGGATACATAAATGCTTCGCCGTCACAGTTTATAAGCTGAGCACCGATAGAGCGAACCTTTTCGGTAACCAATGCACCAAAGATTTGTGAAGGATAAGCAGCACCTGTTGGGTGATACTGTAAGGTATAAGCATAAAGCAAGGGTGCGCCTGCGCGGTAAGCCAAAACAAGACCGTCAGCAGTAGCGCCGTAGTGGTTAGAGGTTGGGAAGCCCTGATAGTGCATACGACCTGCGCCGCCTGTTGCTATAATAACAGTTTTAGCACGTGCAATAAGAATTTCCTTGGTTTCCATATTCATTAAAACAGCGCCTGCTGCCTTGCCGTTTTCATCCTTAATGATTTCAATAGCAGAGGTGAAATCAACAACGGGGATTTGGCGGTTTTGAACCTCATCACGCAAAACACGCATAATTTCAGCGCCTGAATAGTCCTTACAAGCGTGCATACGCTTGCGGGATGTACCACCACCGTGAGTGGTAACCATTGTACCATCGGCTTCTTTATCGAACATAACGCCCAAATCATTAAGCCATTTAATGCAAATTGGGGCATCATTAACAAGCTTATAAACCAATTCGGGCACATTTTTAAAGTGACCGCCACCCATAACATCAAGATAATGCTGTGCGGGGCTATCGTTGGGCTTGTCAGCAGCTTGAATACCGCCTTCAGCCATCATTGTGTTGGCATCACCATGGCGAAGCTTTGTAACTATCATAACATTAGCACCGTTTTCGTTAGCCATAATAGCAGCCGCAGAACCGGCACCGCCGCCACCGATAACAAGCACATCTACATCATAATCAATCTTAGTAAGGTCGATATCAGCAGGGTTAATTCTTGGGTTTGCCTGTAAGGTTTCAGCCAATTCAATCGGCACCTTTTCACCCTTATTAGGACCGATTTTAAGTTCAGCAAACTGCGATTTTATGTGGTCAGGATGGTTTTCAAGTAAAACCTGTTCTTTTTCTTCGGCAGTCATTCGTCTGGGATGATTACCTGCAAGAACCGCTTTAAGACGTTCTTCACGGGTAGCTTCTACCCTTTTAATTGATTCTAATTGTTCTTTAGTATACATATTATCGCACCTCCTTATTTCTCGAAATCACGGTTGTTATACATTTCTTTAAGCTCTTCGGCAGTTTTCTTCATTATATCCTGAAGGTCTGCTTCACAACCGCCGTTTTCAATTTCGGCAACGCGCTCTAAAAGGTGCTGAGTTTCAGGTGCAAGATACTTACCATTTAAGCGTCTTGCCAAAAGACCAACCTGAGGATGAGTTATACCTGCAGGACAACGGGAAGAACAAACACCGCACATTACACAGTCAAAGGACTCTTCGGCGCATTTTTCAAAATCACCGCGTTGTGCATAAGCAATGTACTGCATAACATTAAGCTCTTGAGTACAAGCTTTGGTGCAAGCATTACAACCGATACAAGCATAAACCTCGGGGTAAAGCTGCATCATAATTTGTTCAGAAGGTTTAACCTTTTCAATATCATATGGTTGTTTAACAAGTGGGAAGAAAGGAAGAGTAGCAATATACATATTGTCCTCTACCTTAGTCTGACAAGCAAGGCAGGTTTTAAGCTCCTGCTGACCTTTAATACGATAAATTGTTGCACAAGCACCGCAAAAACCGCAACGGCAGCCAACACCACGAACAAGCTGATAACCGGCATATTCCATGGCATTCATAATAGTAAGGCTTGAAGGAACCTCATATTTTTTACCATAAAGGTAAATATTTACCATATTTTCCATTATATTTTCTCCTTTAATACTCACTTGGAAGTTCTTCCAATTCATCACAGCGGAAAACCGGACCGTCTTTGCAAACATATTTTGCGCCAACATTACATCTGCCGCATTTACCAACACCGCACTTCATACGAAGCTCAAGTGTGGTGTAAACATTGGTTTTATCAAAACCAATTTCACAAAGACCGTCAAGTGTAAACTTTATCATAATGGGTGGGCCGCACAAAACGGCCACCTTGTTGGTGTCAAAGCCAAGCTCCTTAACATAGGTAGGAACAAAACCAACATGACCGTCCCAACCCTCTTGCGGGTTGTCAATGGTTAAATGAACATTAACACCGTCATCGGTTGCCCATTCTTCAATAATTTCTTTGTAATCAAGCAAATCATCCTTACTGCGTGAGCCGTAAACGATATCAATTTTGCCGTAACGGTCACGGTAGTGACGACAGTAGTTGATTACCGAGCGAAGAGGTGCTAAACCAACACCGCCCGCGATAAATAAAAGGTCTTTTCCCGCAAATACATCATCTACGGGGAACGGTTTTCCATAAGGTCCGCGAATAGTAATTTGCTGACCTGGTTCTGCTTGGTGCAACCAATCAGTCACGCAACCACATTTTTTAATGGAAAATTCCATAAATTCTTCGTTTGTAGGGGAAGAAGTAATAGAAAACATTGCTTCGCCCACACCTGGAACTGAAAGCATAGCGCATTGACCGGGCTTGTGGTCAAACGCCTTTTTACCGTCAGGTGTTACCACACGGAAGGTTTTAATGTCAGGTGTATCGATACGAACATCTGTAATGACACCAATTTTAGGAATTAAAGTATCGTTAATATTATTCACCTTTTTTCCCTCCAATCTTTTTCATTACTTTTACGATATTCATTGATATCGGACATTTTACAAGACAGCGACCGCAACCCACACAGCTGAACAATCCGTCGTTATTTTCAGGATAATACACAAGCTTGTGCATAAATCTTTGACGGAAGCGCTCCTTTTGGGTTAAACGGTTGTTGCCGTGCGCCATTTTTGTAAAGTCGGAATACATACAAGAATCCCAACATCTGAAACGAATAACACCGTTGCCTGTATTAAAATCTTTAATATCATAGCACTGACAGGTTGGGCAGACAAAGGTACAAGTACCACAGCCAAGACAAGCTTCAGATAATTCATCCCATTCGGGCGCATTAAATAGCTCGCCTGTTTTACCTCCACCGAAAGCATCAGTTTTAAGGTCTTTAAGCGGAAGCTTTTGCATAATAGCATCAATTTTTGCTTTTTGGTCAACTACTGCAGTGTCATCACATTCTTCAGTTAAAGCAGATAGTTTTTCTAAAAGCTCCTTACCCTTTTGGGTGTTTGACTCGAAGAAAATGTCAGTTTCAGTCTTCCAAGCTGAAATATCACCTGTGGGTTCGGCAGGGTTAATGCCGAATGTTTTACAAAAACAGGTTTCAGACGGCTTACTGCACGCCAAAGAAATGATAACACCGTGGCTGCGTCTTAAAGCATAAAAACTGTCAACCGGCTCGCTTAAAAATACGCGGTCAAGGATATCAAAGCTTTTAACATCACAAGCTCTTACACCGAAGATTACAAAATCATCAAGTGCTTTTCTTGTATCTATAACCTCAATATTTTTGCCTTCAGTCTTAAATGCCATTAAATCCTCAGTTTGGGGGAAGAAGAAATCCTTAGGGCTTCTAACAGTATTCAGAGCATTGCTCCAAACACTACCCTCTTCCCACTTTTTATAAGCGGCACTACCGTCGGTTTGGTCTTGCGGAAGATAAAGCTCGGCATTTTTAGCGATTTCTTTAAACAAAAGGTTAATTTTTTCAAGAGAACATTTACGCATTGTTTTCCCTCCTGTCAAAAACCTCACCCGGCTCTAAATCCTCGGTGGTATAGTCCACAAGAGGTGCACGACTGCCAACCTCGGCACCTGCTTGATATTCACCATAAAAATCGTTCATATCCTTAATGAACTTGCGGTTAAGAAGGTGTAAGGGAATATTTTGTGGGCATACTCGCGAGCATTCGCCGCAGTCAGTACAACGGCCTGCAACATGGTATGCACGAATAATGTGGAATAATTTTTCTTCAAACTCGTTTGCGGGTGATTTATTTTCAACACCTGAATTAGGGTTGTCGAAAACACACTTTTCGCAGGTGCAAGCAGGACAAGCGTCCCTACAAGCATTGCAACGAATACAACGTGAAAGTTCGTTCTGCCAAAAAGCAAATCTTTCATCAGCTGTCATTGCTTCAAGGCGGGCAACCTCGTCAAAGCGGTTTGACTCAATAACTTCGCCCTCTTCACCCATAAGCTCATCGTAAGCCACATGTTTTTTGCTCTTGCAGTTAATGCAGCGTTCAGCCAAAACATCATTTGCGGCAATAACAACGGGCTCATCAGCATAAAGGGTGGTAACAGTTAATTTATCACCGTTCGAACCGATTGCAGCAATACCGTCGCCGCTGATTGCCTTAACCTTTGCAATATCAGCCATACCCTCGCAAGGAATACCAACAGCATAAACCTTTTCACGGTCGAAGCGATGCTCGGTTAAAAGCTGGTTAAAGCTGTAAGTGTCACAGGGCTTTAAGAAAACAAGAATTTTACCTTCAATTTTATCAGTTTTCTTAACAAGATATTTTGAAAAGTTTGCACCGCAGAAATCGTTAAAAACAAAGCCGTTTCTAAGCTCTTCTACCGTGCTGAAAACAGTGGGGGTTACATCATAGTCAAATTCACCTATGCCCCAACCTAAAACAGCACTGACAGTACCGTTTTCGAGGAGTTCTGATGCTTTTTGTATAAGCTGTTCACGGGTTATTTTTTGCATCTTAAATCCTCCAATCTCTTGTTTTCACCAAGTGCAGTTACAGTAGCAACAAAGTCGTTCATTGTTGCAGCAAATTTTGCGCCTTCAGCAGCAGATACCCATTCAACACGGGTGCGTTCCTTTTCAATGCCCAAAAAGTCAAGCATTGAGAAAAGGGCAGCCATACGGCGACGGGTAAAGTAGTTACCCGAGGTATAGTGACAGTCGCCGGGGTGGCAACCGCAAATAATTACACCATCCGCACCACGTTGGAATGCGCGTAAAATAAACATTGGGTTTACACGGCAAGAACAAGGCACACGGATAATTTTAACATCAGCAGGATATGCCAAACGGTTGTTACCCGCAAGGTCAGCACCCGCATAAGAACACCAGTTGCAGCAAAATGCAACAATTAAGGGCTTATATTCATTTACTTGCATATTGCGTCAACCTCCGCCATAATTTGTAGATTTGCAAAGCCCTTAAGGTCCATAGCGCCCGAAGGACAAGCAACGGTACAAGCGCCACAACCCTGACAAACTGCGGGGTTAACCGACGCTACTCTTCTAATCTTAGTGGTTCTGTCAGGCATACGGAATTCCTTATCCTCGTAAGTGATAGCACCATAAGGACAAACATTTGCACAAGACGAGCAACCGTTACACATAAGCTCATTTGAATTTGCAACACAGGGGTTACCTGTAAGTTTGTCTTTTGCAAGAAGACCGATAACCTTTGAAGCCGCAGCACCTGCCTGTGAAACGGTTTCAGGAATATCCTTAGGTCCTTGACAAGCACCTGAAAGGAATACGCCCGCAGTTGGGCTTTCAACAGGGCGAAGCTTTGGGTGTGCTTCGGTAAAGAAGTCGTTTGTGTCCATACTTGCTGTTAGCATTGTAGCAAGTGGACGGGCTGATTTGTCGGGCTCGATAGCGGCCGCCAAAACAACCAAATCAGCATCAATATGTAATTGCTTATTTGCAATAAGGTCAGATGCCTGAACCTTAAGCTTATCGCCCTCAGGCACAACCTTACCAACCATACCCTTAATATACTTAACGCCATATTCTTCTACCGCACGTCGATAGAATTCGTCAAAGTTTTTACCTGGGGTACGAACATCTATATAGAATACATAAACCTCGGTATCGGGATATTTATCACGGGTAAGCATTGCGTGCTTTGCGGTATACATACAGCAAATCTTCGAGCAATACTCTTTACCCTTTTCAGCGCAGGACTCGCACCTTGAGCCAACACACTGAACAAACACTATAGTATGGGGATGCTTTCCGTCAGATGGGCGCAAAAGCTTGCCCGCAGAAGGACCTGCGGCATTTGTCAAACGCTCAAATTCAAGGGATGTAATAACATCCTTTGACTGATTGTAAGCGAACTCGTCAAATTTATCCATACTAATTGGATTAAAGCCAGTTGCAACAACAATAGCGCCGTATTTTTCGTTAATATATTCATCCTTTTGTGTATAGTCAATAGCACCTGCGGCACATACCTTTGAACAAACACCGCACTTGCCGTTTTTAAGCATATTACAAGCATTTGGGTCAATGGTTGCAACCTTTGGAACTGCCTGTGCAAAAGGAATATAAATTGCGGGGCGGTTGTCCATACCCAAGTTAAACTCGTTGGGGATGCGCTTCATTGGGCACTTTTCAACACAAGCGCCGCAACCGGTACAAATATCTTCCTTAACATATCTTGCATTTTTCTTAATAGTAACCTCAAAATTACCAACAAAGCCACTTACTTCAGTAACCTCGCTGTAAGAGAAAATACGAATTTTTTCATTTTGTGCAACATCCACCATTTTAGGTGTCAAAATACAAGCCGCACAGTCAAGTGTTGGGAAGGTTTTATCAAGCTGAGCCATTTTACCGCCGATGGTGGGCTTCTTTTCAACGATATCTACGGGGAAACCTGCATCTGCAATGTCAAGGGCGGTTTGAATACCTGCAATACCGCCACCAATAACCAACGCACGCTTGGTAACGGGCGATTCACCGGGGATAAGAGGCGCGTTAAGGTTAACCTTAGCGATAGCCGCTTTACCCAAAATAATTGCCTTTTCGGTACCTGTAAGCATATCCTTATGTACCCAAGAGCACTGCTCACGAATGTTTGCAATTTCAACCATATAAGGATTAAGTCCCGCTGCTGCCGCAGTTTTGCGGAAGGTTGCTTCGTGCATACGGGGTGAGCAAGAACATACCACAATACCTGTGAGATTGTGCTCTTTTACGGCCTGCTTAATCATATCCTGACCGGCCTGTGAACACATATATTGATAATTGGTGGAAAAGACCACGCCGGGCTCACTTTTAAGTGCCTCGGACACTGCCTCAACATCTACTGTACCTGCAATGTTACTACCACACCAACATACAAAAACGCCAACTCTTTGCATTTGTCTTTTCCTCCTTTACTTTGTATATTTTCTGAAAGCACTGACAAGCAACTGTTGAGGTGTATCCTCTTCAATAATTGCGGGAATGTCATCGGCTGTCATATGATTTGCGCCTTGTTTTCTTATAGCGGTTAAGCGAACGGCCTCAACCACCTTTGCGGGCTCTACACCGCGGGGGCAACGGTCGATACAAGCAAAGCAAGACAAACATTTATATAATGATTTAGAATTTAAAAGTGGTTCAATGTCACCACATTCCACCATATTTACAAATTGGTGGGGATGATATTCCATCTCATCGTATGCGGGACAAGTGGCTGAACACTTACCGCAACGCATACATTTACTGGGGTTAACACCGCTTATGCGGATAATTTCTTCTTGAAGATACTTGTTGTTATGCATTTGTATCCTCCTTTACGCCAAGGGCTTCTGCCAAAAGCTCGGTGAAATAAACCACAGGTATATCTGCACCGTTTTTAACAAGATTATACTTACAAAGCGGGCAGGCGGTAATAATCATTTCGGCGCCCGCTGCCTTTGCGTTTTCTATAATAGCATTACTGTTTCTTTTGGCGGATTCGGGACTTTCAACCGAAATATAACCGCCGCAGCATTCGTTTCTTTTTGCGTAGACTACTGCATCAGCGCCAAGAGCACGGATGAAATCCTCCATAATAGTGGGGTTTTCAGGGTCGTCCATACGCATTACACTGTTTGGACGCAACAAAAGACAACCGTAATATGCCGCAATTTTCTTGCCCTTTAAGGTATTTACAACCTTTTCTTTAAGGGTGTCAAAGCCAACCAAATCACGAAGCATTTCAAGGTAATGGTAAACCTGTGTTTCGCCGTTATATGTACCGTCAGCCGCCATATATCTATTAACCTTGTCAGCAAACTGAGAATTGGTTTGCATTGCATAATTAGTTTGTTTTATAACATTGTGACAAGCGGAGCAAACAGTTACTAATGGCTGTTCCTTCTCGCCTGCATACTTCAATGCGCGAACAGACGAAAGCTTTGTTGCAACCTCGTCATTTGCGGTTGTAAAAACACCGCCGCAGCATTGCCAGTTTTCAATTTCTTCCAAAGTAACACCCAAAGCTTCGGCCGATTTATATGCGTACATATCAAGGTCCTTAGCTTTATTCTTTAAGGTGCAACCGGGGAAATAACTAACCTTCATCAAATTACCTCCGACTTATGCCATCTCTTCAGGATGGAAAACCTCATCAAATTTTTCAGCGGTCAAGAAGCCAAGCTCTACACAGGCCTCTTTAAGTGAAATATTATCTTTAAATGCCTTTTTAGCTGTTTTTGCCGCATTTTCATAACCGATATATGGGTTAAGCGCAGTAACAAGCATTAAAGAATTGTGCAAATTGTGGTGCATTTTTTCCTTATTTGCTTTAATACCAACAGCACAGTTTTTATTAAATGAAACAATTGCTTCAGCCAAAAGACGTGCCGACTGCAAGAAGTTGTAAATGCAAACGGGCATAAATACGTTAAGCTCAAAGTTGCCCTGTGAAGCTGCCATTGTAACAGCTACATCATTACCCATTACCTGAACAGCAACCATTGTTACAGCTTCGCATTGGGTGGGGTTAACCTTGCCTGGCATAATTGATGAGCCGGGCTCGTTTTCGGGGATAAAGATTTCACCAAGACCGTCACGCGGGCCGGATGCCAACCAACGAACGTCATTTGCAATCTTCATCATATCGCAAGCAAGTGCCTTAATCGCACCGTGTGCAAACACAAGCTCATCCTTAGAGGTTAAAGCGTGGAACTTGTTACTTGCGGTAACAAACTGTTTACCTGTAATTTTTGTAACCTCTTCAGCAACGCCTGTGTCGAAGCCCTTAGGAGCATTAAGACCGGTACCAACTGCAGTACCGCCAAGCGCTAATTCACGAAGCGGATCAACCGCGCGCTTAATAAGCTCAACATCCTTTTCAAGACTTGAACGCCAACCGCTGATTTCTTGGCTAAACTTAATTGGGGTTGCATCTTGAAGGTGTGTTCTACCGCTTTTTACAATGCCTTCGTTTTCTTCTTCAAGGCGCTTAAAGGTAGCAATTAACTCTTCCACAGCGGGAATAAGCTTATCTTCCAAAATCAAAACAGCCGAAATGTGCATAGCTGTTGGGAAGGTGTCATTGGATGACTGGCTCATATTAGAGTCATCATTTGGGTGAAGCAAGGTTTTACCAAGAATTTGGTTGCCACGGTTAGCGATAACCTCATTAGAGTTCATATTCGACTGTGTGCCCGAGCCGGTTTGCCAAACAACAAGCGGAAAATGATCGTTAAGCTTTCCTGCCATAACCTCATCACAAGCTGCTATAATAGCACCGAGCTTTTCATCGGTCATTTTTTCGGGGCGTAATTTGTTATTAGTAATAGCCGCAGCTTTTTTAAGCACACCAAAGGCGTGAATAATTTCTTTAGGCATTGTTTCAATACCAACACCTATTTCAAAGTTTTCGTGACTTCTCTGAGTTTGTGCTGCCCAAAGACGGTCAGCCGGAACCTTCATCTCACCCATCGAGTCATGTTCAATACGATATTCCATTATGTAACAACCTTTCCTTAAAAATCGACACTGTTGATAATTTCCTTAAGGCAATCAGCACTATGGTGTAATGCCTTGATTTCTTCTTCGTTAAGGGGTAAAAGCACCTTACTGTGAGCACCCTTGTTACCAACAACATTAAGTAAGCTTAGACAAACATCGTCGATACCGTATTCACCGTGAAGCATAGTGGAAACGGTCATTGTGGTATCAATACCACTGAGTAAGCACTTACAAATATGACAAACCGACATTGAAACCGCATAGAAGGTTGCGCCCTTTCTTTGAATAACGCGCGCACCCGACTTGCGAACATAATTCTCAACCTCTTCGCAGTCGAATTCGGGATAATCATTTGAATTTTGTAAAGCGTTTCTGTAATCTTCAATCGGAACATTAGAGATGTTGGCAATAGACCACGGAACAAAAGCAGAGTCGCCGTGCTCGCCCAAAACATAAGCGTGTACATTTTTTTGATTAACATCGTAATATTCAGAAACGCGAGCGCGTAAACGAGCGGTATCCAAAATAGTACCCGAGCCAATAATTCTTTCTTCAGGAATGCCTGAAATTTTGTGGAAAACATAGGTAAGTACATCAACAGGATTACTTACAATTATGTATGTAGCATTAGGTGCGTGCGGAACAACCTCTTTTGCAACCTGCTTCAACACATTTACATTTGTTTGTGCCAAATCAAGTCTTGACTGACCGGGCTTTCTTGGTAAACCGCAGGTGATAACAATAATGTCAGAATCCTTTGCATCAGCATAAGAACCGGCATAGATGTTAGCAGGATTGCAGAAAGGTACACCCTGTCTGATATCCAACGCTTCACCCAAGGATTTTTCCTGATTAATGTCAATCATAACGATCTCAGATGCAATACCCATAACAGTTAATGTGTAAGAGATTGTCGAACCAACACTACCCGAGCCGATTACAGTAATTTTATTCATAATAATTCCCCTTTTTATAATTTCTTATTTTAAAACAGCAACTGCGTCGCTGATTGTTTTTTCCAATGCTTCTCTTGCGTATTTATCAACTTCTGCTTTGTTCTTTTCGCCGTGTGTAAGACATCCCGCACCGCCGATGCAACCGCCAACACAGGCCATGCCTTCAATAAAGTTAGCATCAAGAACATTCTTGCTCTTTTTAAGAAGGGCTACGCGGCACTCCTCAATACCGTCACAAGAAATCGCCTTTAAATCAAAATCAATATTTTGCTCTTTAAGACCTTGCTTAACCGCATCGGTAAGACCACCGCTTCGAGCAAAAATTCTGCCAAAATATGATGCGTTTTCAAGCACATCCTCCGAAAGAGTTGTAATATCCATATCCTTGCTATCGAAAAGTGCTTGAAGTTCCTCAAAGGTCATAACTGAATCAATATACGGCTTAACGCTTTCAAGCTTTGCTTCCGCCTTTTTAGCAGTGCAAGGGCCAATAAAGACAACCTTTGCATTTTTGTCGGTGCTCTTAATATATTTTGCAAGTGTAGCCATTGGTGAAAGATTATGCGACACAAACGGCTTCATATCAGGAAATGTCGATTCTATATACTGCACAAATGCAGGACAGCAGGAGCTTGTTAAAAAGCCCTTTTCGGCAAGCTCCTTTGATTCGGCCTGTGCCACCATATCAGCGCCGAGTGCAGCTTCAATTACAGTATAAAAGCCAAGTTCTTTAAGCCCGGTAATAACCTGCCCCCATTTTGCATAAACAAACTGGGTAGAAATTGAAGGTGCTACCATAGCGTAAACCTTGTATTTTTTGTTGTTTTCGCTTTTTTTAATGATATCAATAACATCTAAAATATAAGATTTATCGGTTATTGCACCAAATGGACATTGATATACACAAGCGCCGCACTGAATACATTTTTCATTGTCAATTGCTGCAGCGTTATTGTCTTTAATAGAAATTGCCTTTACCTTACAAGCAATTTGGCAGGGACGCTTGCGATTGATAATTGCGGCATAAGGGCAAACCTTTGCACAAAGGCCGCATTCAACACATTTTGATTTATCAATATGCGCCACATGGTTGTGGTCAAAGGAGATTGCTCCTCTTTTACAAACATCTTCACAACGGTGTGCCAAACAGCCGCGGCAAGAGGCAGTAACCTCATAACCTGCCGCAGGGCATTCGTCACAAGCAATGTCGATAACCTCAACAACATTTGGGTTCTCTTTATTGCCACCCATTGCAATTTTAACGCGTTTGCCTAAAATTGCGCGTTCCTTATAAACACAGCAACGCATTGTTGGTGTTTTACCGGGTACAATCATTTCGGGAATGTTCAGCACATTATCAAGCAATGTGTCATTCCAAGCATGTCGTGCAACCTCTCGAAGTACCTTATACTTTAAATACTGTACCTTGGTATCAAACTTTCTTATTCCCATTAAATTCTCCCAAACTTTATATATTACCCTTCAATATCAACAATTCTATAAGAATAGCCCAAGCGATTTCTTAAATGTGCTAAGGATAGTGCCAAATTTTCATTTTGAAGCAGGACACCTTCGGGCACCTGTAATTTACAGGGGGCAAAGTTCCAAATAGCAGTTATTCCGCTTTTTACCATTTGGTCACACACCTGTTGGGCCGAGCCCTCTCCCACTGTTATAATACCAATGTGTATTTCCTGTTCTTTACAAAAATCGTCAAACTGATTCATTGGTAAAATAACAGTTTCAGCATCAAGATTTAAAACCTTATCATTTGAATCAAAGGCGGCGGTGATTTTAACACCAAAATGCCGAAAGCCATCATACTGTAAAAGTGCCCTACCAAGTCGACCGGCACCTACCAACACCGCATTGGTTAATTTATTATAGCCAAGGCAATCTTCAAGCTGCTCAATAAGCACTTCGGTTTCATACCCAATCCGAGGTCTTCCTGCACCGCTTACCATTGCTAAATCTTTCCTTACTTGAACTTCACCGAGATTTAACGCTTTTGAAATGGTGGTCGCGGATATAAACGGAACATTTTCCGGGGACAATTCTTTAAGGTAATTCAGATATCTTGGTACTCTGCCCAAGGTGGCTTTTGATATTGAACTTTTCTCCATCCGTATTCCCTCCTTAAAATATGTCTCAAACCGCTTGGTTATTGAGTTTTAAAAATCAGTATCGATATTATCGATATAATCCTTATCGATTTACAAGACTATAAAACCCCATAATATTTTCATTTTACTTATTATAGCATTTTGCACCCTTAAAATCAACAGTTGTAAGGCGATATTTTTACAAATTTCGATTATTTTATTAAAATACACAAAACCTTGTAAAAATAAAAAAATAATTGCCACAAAAGTGACAATTATTTTTAAAATTTTTAGCAAAACGCTTCTAAATTTTTATTATAAATCATTGTGCGGGTAACTTCGTAATAAATCGGCTCTATACCGCAAAAATCAAAAAATGCGGTCATTACAAGTGATGGGTTAAGATTATTCTCATTTCCCGCTGACAAAATTAAAGTTAATTTGTTATCCTTAATTTCCGCCTTTTTAATAAGTGGGGCGATATCTATATCCTTTACCCCACCCTTTTTAGTCTTTTTAGCGCAAATTATTGACTCTTGTGCCAAAAACTCATTCAACTTTTCGGTGTTAATTTCATCAAAAAGCAATTCAAATTCGGCAAAGGCAATTTCCTTTGTATGCATTACCGATTCAGTCGCCTTTAAAAAGTGAATGTCGGGGGTTGAAACCGCATTTAAATCATCTATAAGCTGTGAAAGTGAATAATTATCATCAGTAATTTTTACATCCACAATCTCGTAAAGCCCAACATAGCCAAGAGATAACGGCACGGCAAAATTCATATAAGCGTGTTGATTAAAGCCCTCGGTAAACCAAACGGGAATTTTGGCCTTTGCAATAAGTCGGGACATAAAGCGGTTCATATCGAGGTGAGAAACAAACTTCATTCTTCCCTTTTTTTCGTAGAAAATTCTAACGCTTCTCATAGCAAACACCCTCCCCATAGCAATTTGCCCCGCAAGCCGAGCATTTTTCACGGCAGTTGGGTGTGGTTTTGCCTAATACGGCAGTTTTATGCTCGCGCACCAAAAAGTCCTTGGAAACGGCATAATCAAGGTGGTCCCAAGGGTTAATTTCATCATAGCTGCGAAGTCTGCCCGAATAAAAATCGGGGTTTACACCACATTCCTCAAATGCCTCGTTCCACTTATCCAAATCAAAGCATTCGTTCCAGCTGTCAAATTTGCAACCTTTTTTAAACGCAGTATAAAGCACATCACAAAGTCGACGATCACCCTTGGCAAAGGCACCCTCTAAAAAGCTTGTTGAAGAATCGTGCATGCTTAAATCTATTTTACGGGTGGTTATACAGCTCTTTAAAAATGCCTGTTTTCTCTCCATTTCGGCCTTGCTGATTTGTGGCTCAAACTGGAAAGGTGTAAAGGGCTTTGGCACGAAAACTGCAACACTCATTGAAACTGAAACCGACTTGCCCTTTGGTTTGTTTGGCATATTGTAATACATATCGACAATCTTTTGACCCAAATCGGCAATACCCTTTAAATCCTCATCCGTTTCGGTGGGAAGGCCCATCATAAAGTAAAGCTTTACTGCGGTATGGCCACCCTCGAAAGCGATTTTACAGGTGGATAAAATTTCCTCTTCGGTGACATTTTTATTTATAACATCACGAAGTCGCTGTGTGCCCGCCTCGGGCGCAAAGGTAAGACCGCTTTTTCTAATGTGGCTTATTTTTTGCAAAAGCTCTTCTGAAAAATTGTCAATTCGAAGTGACGGCAAAGCCAAGCTTATGTGGTTTTGCTGTGTCCAGTCAAGCATTTCGTTTAAAAGTGGCTCTAATTCCGTATAGTCACTACTGCTGAGTGATGAAATTGAAATTTCATCATAGCCGGTATTTTCGCAAAGGCATTTTGCTTGGCGGTTTATAACATCGGCCGATTTTTCACGAACAGGGCGGTAAATAAAGCCCGCCTGACAAAAACGGCAACCACGAATACAGCCCCTAAAAATCTCCTGAACTGCTCTGTCGTGCACAATTTGGATAAAGGGCACAACAAAATTTTCGGGGTAAAATGCGTTGTTTAAATCCTTAATAATGCGCTTTTTAACGGTTTTTGGTGCACCGTTTTGGGCGGTAATTTCCTTAATTGTGCCGTCATCATTATAAGAAATATCATAAAGTGACGGTACATAAACCCCCTCTATTTTAGCGGCTTCACGCAAAAATTCCGGCTTACTGCTACCCATTTTTTTGTGCTTTTTATAAAGGTCGATAACCTCTAAATCAACCTCTTCACCCTCGCCCAAAAAGAAAATATCAACAAAGTCAGCAAGTGGCTCGGGATTGCAAGCACAGGGTCCGCCCGCAACAACCAATGGCGATAGCTCCTTGCGGTCAGCACTTTTTAAAGGCACACCTGCAAGGTCTAACATATTAAGCACATTTGTGTATGACATTTCGTACTGTAAGGTGAAGCCGATAAAGTCAAAATCTTTAATGGGGTCACGGCTTTCAAGTGCGAAAAGAGGTATGTTATTTTGGCGCATTACCTCTTCAAAATTAAGCCAAGGGGCAAAAACACGCTCACACCAAATATCATCCCTTTGGTTAAACTGTGAATAGAGTATTTTCATACCCAAATGTGACATGCCAATTTCGTAAGTATCAGGAAAGCAAAAGGCGAACCTAACATCAACGCTATGCTTGTCCTTTATAACGCTGTTAATTTCGCCGCCCGAGTAGCGACCCGGTTTTTGCACCGAAAGTAACAGTCTTTCAAAGTCCTTATTATTCATTAAATCTTCTCCAAAAAAATTATACATATATAATACAATAAATTTAATATTCTTTCAACCTTTTATTCAAGTTTTCATTAACCCCATTATTAAAAGATAAATACCTACAATATATATAGAAAGGTTTAGGCGATAACGAAAGGTTAGGGTAACCGCCACAAAAATTACTATAACCGCTAACGAAAGGGTGATTATTTTCATAATGACCGTCGCTTTGTTGGGCCCTTTAAATTTGCAAAACACCGCGTATAAAACAGTGCCCCCGTCAAGCCCCTTTACAGGCAGTAAGTTAAACACGCCGTATATTAAATTTAACACCGCATAATAAAGCACCGCCATATTGCCGAAAGCCGCATAATTAAAGTAAAGGCAAAGACAAAGAATTAGGTTTGCCACAGGGCCCGAAAGCGCTATTAAAATGTCGTTTTTATACTGAAATGAAAACCGCGAATTTATCTGAATTGATGCGGGTATAAGCCGAACCGATTTTGGCGCACAGTCAAGCACCCACATTGTAAAAAGATGAGCAAGCTCGTGCAACATAACCGCAAAAAGTGAAGGCAGCATAAGGCCTGTACGGTCGGTGGCAAGCATTAAGGTTATAGCCGCCATAAAGAAAAAAGATATGTAAATTTGTGTGCCCAAAACCTTAAACTTCACCCTTTAACACCTCGTTTATATCAGTATCTGAAAGAACGCTTTCAATATAAAAATTGCTTACCTTTTTATAGGTTTTCTTAAAACAAAATTTAAGTGTTGCCACCGTTAAAATTATAAGCAAAACCGCTACACCCTCGGCAATTATTGCCTTTGTGTACATATCCCAAAACTTCATTTTTAAATCTCCTTGTGAATTATGAAATTTTATGTTATACTATTACAAGTATAGAATTTTTGGGGGTGAAATTATGCCTTTTTTACCAATAACTAAAAAAGAAATGAACGATTACGGCTGGCAACAGCCCGATTTTATTATTGTAACGGGTGACGCTTATGTTGACCATCCATCCTTTGGTACGGCTATAATTTCACGCGTGCTCGAGCATAACGGTTATAAGGTGTGTATTATTCCCCAACCAAGAAGCGACAGCGATTACACCCGTTTTGGTGTACCCCGCCTTGCCTTTTTGGTTAACGGCGGCAATATTGATTCTATGGTGGCGCATTACACCGCCGCTAAAAAACGCCGCAGTGATGACAGCTATACCCCCGGCGGAAAGGCAGGGGCACGACCCGACCGTGCAACCATTGTTTACTGCAAAAAAATTCGTGAAATTTATGGCGATGTTGCCATTGCAATAGGCGGTGTTGAGGCATCGCTTCGCCGTTTTGCCCATTATGATTATTGGGACGACCGTGTGCGCCCCTCAATTTTAATTGATTCAACCGCCGACCTTTTAATGTACGGTATGGGTGAAAAGCATATCGTAGAAATTGCAAACCGCCTAAACAGCGGTGAAAAAATTAGCGAACTTAAAGATATTTTAGGCACCTGCTATAAGGTGAAAACCACCGACTTTTCGCACATTTCTTCAAGCCGTGAATGTCCCTCCTTTGAAATGGTAAGGGAAAACACCGAAAACGGCAAAAAGCAATATGCCATTTCCTGCAAAATTCAGCAGGATGAAATGGATGCCGTAAGGGGCAAAACCCTTATTCAAAAGCACGGGGATTATATTTTGGTGCAAAACCCACCAATGCCACCCCTAAATGAAGCAGAAATGGATGAGGTTTATTCCCTACCCTTTATGAGAAATTATCACCCATCTTATGAAAAAATGGGCGGTGTACCCGCTATAAGCGAGGTTAAATTTTCCATAATCCACAACCGTGGTTGCTTTGGTAACTGCAACTTTTGCTCACTTGCATTTCACCAAGGCAGAGTGGTAACCTCTCGAAGCCACGCTTCCGTTATAAATGAAGCGAAAAAAATCACCCAAATGGATGATTTTAAGGGATATATTCACGATGTTGGCGGTCCAACTGCCAATTTTAGAAAGCCCGCTTGCAAAGGTCAACTTAAAAATGGCGCTTGTGTAGACAAAAAGTGTTTAGCCCCCACAATGTGTCCCGCAGTTGAAGTTGACCACAGCGATTATTTACAGCTTTTGCGTGACCTTCGCCGTTTGCCCAAGGTTAAAAAGGTGTTTATTCGTTCGGGCATTAGGTTTGATTATCTTATTGCCGACAAGGATGATGAATTTTTTAAAGAGCTTATAAACCACCATGTAAGCGGTCAGCTTAAGGTTGCGCCCGAGCATTGCTCGAACAATGTTTTAAAATATATGGGAAAGCCACCGATAGAGGTTTATAACAAATTCGAAAAGCGTTTTTATGAGCTGACAAAGTCGGTTGGCAAGCAGCAATATTTGGTGCCTTATTTAATGTCGTCCCACCCGGGAAGTAGTATGAAGGACGCCATTGAGCTTTCGGTGTTTTTAAAGAAAAACAACCTTCACCCCGAACAAGTGCAGGACTTTTATCCCACCCCCGGCACAGTTTCAACTTGTATGTTTTACACCTCGCTTGACCCCAACACCCTAAAACCCGTATATGTGCCGAAAACACCAAAGGAAAAGGCCGAGCAACGTGCCCTTTTACAATATTTTAAGCCCGAAAACCGACAATTAGTGTTATCAGCTTTAAAGAAAAACGGCAGGTTTGACCTTATTGGTACGGGTAAAAACTGTCTTGTAGCACCTGATAAAAACGAAAAAACCGTAAATCTTAAAAAGAAAAAAACTATAAGAAATATTCATAAAAAGAAAAAGAAATAAAAAAATCTCATTCCGCTTGCGGAATGAGATTTTTAATTTTGTTTTTAGAACCAACCTAAATCATCTTTAAAGCCGTTGTTTTCTTCTTTATCGGAAACTACATCATCATTTTTGTTTGATGAAGAGTTGCCGGAAGAAGTGTTGGAAGAATTTTCTTCGTTCTTATTATCATCGGGCTTTGAATTTTCGGTATCGTTCTTATCGGAAGAGGTTTCGTTTTTGCTTGACTCATCCTTGTCGGTTGAAGAATTATTGGAGGTATTGTTTTTATCACTTTCATCCTTGGAGGTGGTGTCAGTTTTATCACTTTCAATACCAAGCAATTCATCAACGGTGATTTCGTCTTCTTCAACCTCGCCGTCGCTGTTGATTATGCTGTCGGACGGTAAGCCAACCGGTTCATCATATTGGCCCTTTTTCTTTTTGCAACCAACTGTAAGTAAAAGACAGGCAATTACCAAAACAACAGTTGCAACTTTAAATATCATTTTCATAAGGTTTTATCCTTTATTATGCGTTATCTTTAACAAAATTGTAAATTTCATTAACTGTGGTGTATGATTGAGCGATTGCATCGCCAAATACTACATCGTATGTTTCGTTACCTTTGTCATAAATAGTATAAGGTACGAAAACAATGGGTTCATTTTGAAGATTGCCGTATGTTTCATGATTATCTTTAATACCAGTGATAGCAAAGGTGTAAGCTAAATAATTGTCGGTGCTTTCATAATATTTACTTGAAACATATGCTTTTGCGCCGGTTATTGTGTTTTTAGCTTGAAGGGTTGCGCCGTCAAGCTCAAAATAATTTTTAAGTGTTGAAATGTCAGCAATTGGGTTGCCGTTAACCTTAATGTTAAATTCATAACCAAGAATTGCACCGCAAGCAACAGCTTTATATTGGTTGCCACCTACTGTAACCTTGTTGTCATTTTTTGTTCTGTCAAGCTTTGCACCGAAACGTAATGCAGCTGTACCGTTTGCATATTTATCTTCTTCATCACGATATTGCGAACCTAAAGAGCCAACGGTTGAAATTGTCTTAACTGATGCAACTTTATATGCAGGGTCAATAGCCTGAGTAGCCTCAAAATCAGCAACTTGTGCATTAAATTCTGTGAAGCTTATATCGTTCTTGTTATTAATGTCAAATAAAAAACTTACCCAGTATTGGTCGCCATATTTACCATTATCGCCAAAATTATCGGTAACGAGAGCAAATTTAACTGTATTGTCAGCATCTTCATATTTTGTGTCGGATGTCTCTTCTGCAAAAACAATCTTTTCATCTACAAGTGTTAAGCCGCTTCCATATTTGAAAGAACCGACAATTGCAGCATAAGCCTTACTGGTTTTGATTGTTAATCTAACCTGAGATGCATCATTCGTTGCATAAGATGTGTAAACCAAAACTGTGGGGTCCTCAGCAGCAGATGCAATTACGCCGCAAACTACAAAGCAAAGAACAAATACGAGTAAAACTGAAACCAATTTCTTAAATTTAGTCATGTGTATCATCTCCAAACAAAAATTTGTTATTAAAGGATATCGTCTAATTCGTTGTCGCCCTGATTACCAGTGTTACTTTCACCGGAAACGCAGAGACTTTCGTCTACAACGAGTTCTAACACCTCAAGCAAAGGTGCTTTATACTGTTTTTTCATAAAGTTTCCCTCCAAACGAAACAAAATGGCATTGTTATTTTTATTCAACTAATATTATAACACAAACCGCCAATAAGTCAATACAAAAATAAGGAAATTTTTTTGTATAATTTGTATATATAATATATAATGCGGTTGCACGATAATTTTTCCTAAATTTTACAATAAAAAGATATTTTTTGCCATCTTGACATTTTATGACAAAAAATGTATAATTCTAATAAGAAAAATGAAAAAATCCGCCCAGCTTATGAACGGATTTTTATTTGGAGCTGAAGATGGGACTTGAACCCACGACCTGCTGATTACGAATCAGCTGCTCTACCAACTGAGCCACTCCAGCGTACACAGTATTATACCAAATAAACCCCTTTGCAGTCAAGTTATTTTAATAAAGGACGTAAATAAAATGTATGATTCTATAAACGAAAGAATTAAATATTACCGCAATCAAAAAAAGCTGAGCCAAACCGAGCTTGGCGCTAAATTAGGTATTAAATGCAGCACCTATTCGCAAATGGAAAGACAAGGCAACATTTCGGTACCTATGGCGCTTGATATTGCGAAATTTTTAGAGGTAAACCCAGACCTTATAATTTATGGGTACGAAAAAAGTCAACCAATTGAAATCACCCCGACAAAGCCGCAAACTATTATTGTGGGAGAAAAAACACCTTTTATTGAAAATTACGGAAAAACTGCTGTGGAAATTAAAGAAGAAAAGGTTGGGGATACCCTTTCAGCAACAGAAGAAGGCATCATTGAAATTTACCGCAGTTTACCAAAAGACAAACAAAAAGAATTATTCAATTTCATCAATTCGATGCTATAAAAAAATTAAAAGCCGACTAAAAAGTCGGCTTTTTTTATTTGTTTTTTTGCTTTTTAATTTGCTCTTGCCAACAGCTGTGGCACATAGCAACATAAGAGTCATTGCCGCCAATTAAAATTTGTGCACCTTCGGTCACGACATTGCCGTTTTCATCAATTCTTGCATTTATAATTGCCTTTTTACCGCAAGCGCAAATTGTTTTAATTTCGCTTATAGAATCGGCCACCTCAAAAAGTCGGCGACTGCCGGGGAAAAGCTTGGTTAAAAAGTCGGTACGAAGCCCAAAGCACAAAACGGGAATGTCATATAAATCAACAATTTTTCTTAAATCGTCAATTTGATTTGGGGTTAAAAATTGGCACTCATCAGCGATTATAACATCAATATCGTTGTGGTTTTTATATTCGGTCATTAAATCTTTATCGGGGGTTACAACATACGCTTCGGCATAAAGGCCAATGCGGGATTTAACAGCATTTGCGCCGTCGCGGTTATCCACCGACGGTTTAATAAGCCAAACCTTCATGCCGCGTTCTTCATAATTAAATTTTGTTATAAGCGCATTTGCCGTTTTTGACGAGCCCATTGCACCGTATTTAAAATATAATTTAGCCATTGTTATCCCCCACAACATCTAAAATAAGCGGCATTTCACAGGGCTTTTGGTCGCCAATTACAGTGGCATTAACAAAGCACTTTTCTGCAGCGGCAAATTTGCTTTCATCCTCGGCATAAAGTAGTGCGATTTTTTCGCCTTTTTCGACATAATCGCCCGTTTTTTTGCAAAGGTAAATACCTGCGGCAAAGTCAATTTTGTCAGTCATTGTATTTCGGCCCGCACCCAAAAGTAAGCTTGCAACACCGTAGCCCTCGGTGTTAACGCTTGTAATATAGCCCGATTTCTCACTTAAAACCTCACGCTGATATTTGGCTTTTGGGAAGTTTTCGGGGTTTAAAATCCAATCCCTGTTGCCGCCCTGTGCCTCAACCATATTTGCAAAGGTATTAAGCGCTGTACCGTCATTTATAACACGCAAAACATTTTCTTTACACTCATCAAAGGTGCCCTTTTCGGCAAGAGACAGCATATATGATGCCAAGGCAACACAAAGCTCAGTCAAATCTTCGGGCCCATTGCCGTTAAGGGTTTCAATAGCTTCAATAACCTCCAACGAATTACCGATTGCAAAGCCAAGAGGTCTGTCCATATCCGTAATAAGTGCACACATTTTTTTGCCTGCGCGTTTGCCGATATCAACCATAGTCTCAGCAAGGTTTTTGCTGTCCTCAACCGTTTTCATAAACGAGCCGCTACCTGTTTTAACATCCAAAACGATGCAGTCATCATCAGCTGCTAATTTTTTGCCCATAATGCTTGAAACAATTAAGGGTAAGCTGTCAACCGTTGCGGTAACATCCCTTAAAGCGTACAAAAGCTTGTCAGCGGGGGCAAGTGTGGCATTTTGACCAACAATAGCAATGCCTGTTTCGTTAACAATTTTAACAAAATCAGAAACCGAAATATCGGTGCAAAAGCCCTCAATCGCCTCTAATTTATCTATTGTACCGCCTGTGTGACCAAGACCGCGGCCGCTCATTTTAGCAACCTTTACACCAAGTGAGGCAACAATTGGGGCAACAATAAGACTTGTTTTATCCCCTACACCGCCGGTTGAATGCTTATCAACACGAAGCCCGTCAATATTTGAAAAATCTAACCTTTCGCCCGAATCACGAATGGCAAAGGTAAGAGCTGTGGTTTCGTCAATGGTCATACCCTTATAATATATCGCCATACAAAGTGCGGCGGCCTGATAATCGGGTATTTCACCCTTTACATAACCGTCAATAAACCAAGCGATTTCCTTGTCCGAAAGCTCACCGCCATCGCGTTTTTTCTTTATAATATCAAACATTCGCATAACTTAATACCTACGCTTATTTCAAATCGTTTTTATTAAAGGAATAGGGCAAAATTTCACTTAAAGTAACAACCTTTATATTGTCGGGGGTGCCCATAATGACTCTAAAATCACCATCACAAAATTCACTAAGCACCTGTCGACAAACACCACAGGGGGCGCATAAATCATTAAGGTTATCACCCTTGCCCGCAACAATTGCAATGGCGGAGAATTCCCTTTCACCCTCACTTACCGCTTTAAAAACCGCTGTTCTTTCGGCACAGTTTGTGGGGGTAAAGCCCGCATTTTCAACATTACAGCCGGTGAAAACCTTACCGCTTTTTGTAAGCAAAGCGGCGCCAACCTTAAAGTTTGAATAGGGTGAATATGACATTTCACGCGCCGAAACCGCAAATTTTATAAGTTCAACATCAGTCATTTGAAATCTCCTTTAAAAAGCTGTCGCCAAAGAGCTCATCATCCGCTTCTTGGAGCCATTCCATAGCGGTTTTACCAATATCGGCAAAGCATTTGCGAGTACCCAAATTAACGGGATTCACACCCTTAAAATATGCAAGCATTGGGGTGTATTCGCGTGAATGGTCGGTAGATGGAGTTTTAGGGTCACACCCGTGGTCGGCAGTAATAATTAGCAAATCATCATCGGTTAACTTTTCTAAAAGCTTACCTAACGAACTGTCAAATTTTGACATTGCAGTAGCATAGCCATCAACATCATTTCTATGCCCGTAAACCATATCAAAATCAACCAAATTAACAAAGCAAAGGCCGTTAAAATCACGTTCCATTATAGACAGTGTTTTTTCCATTCCGTCATCATTGCTGACTGTTGGATTACTTTCAGTAAAGCCCTGACCTGCAAAAATATCAAAAATCTTACCAACCGAGATTACAGAATATCCCCTGTTTTTTAAAATAGAAGGCACAGTTTTTTCGGGCGGTAAAAGTGAATAATCGTGTCTGCGAGGTGTGCGTTTAAAGGGGTAAACATCGTTAAACGGTCTTGCGATTACCCTGCCCACGCCGTGCTCGCCCTGTAAAATTTCGCGGGCGATTTCGCAGTATTTATAAAGCGTTTCAACCGGCACCAAATCTTCGTGTGCGGCAATTTGAAAAACGCTGTCAGCCGAGGTATATACAATAAGCTTGCCGGTTTTTAAGTGCTCTTCGCCATAGTCGCGGATAACATCCGTACCAGAATATGGCATATTGCAAATAACCTCGCGTCCCGTGCGTTTTGTGAATTCATCCAGCACCTCTTTTGGGAAGCCGTTTGGATATGTTGGGAATGCTTTTGGCGAATAAACACCCGCAATTTCCCAATGGCCTATTGTGGTATCCTTACCCTTTGATGCCTCAAACATACGGGCATAAGCACCAATAGGCGTTTTTGTGTTGCCACCCACACCGTCAATTGCAAAAAGTCCCAATTTTTCTAAATTAGGGCAGTTGAAATTTTTATTATCGCGAATTGATTTCAGTGTGTTGCTACCCTCATCCGACCAATCAGCCGCGTCGGGCATTTCACCGATACCAACACTGTCAAGCACTATTAAAAAAACTCGTTTTGACATAATTTTTGTTCCTTTAAATTACATTTTTTACGCTAAATTTAAGGCAATTTCCATCATTTTTGTAAAGGAATTTTGGCGTTCTTCAGCAGTTGTATTCTCTTCAGGATATATGAAAGAATCACTTACAGTGCAAATACAAAGCGCTTTTTTACCCGCACGGGCAGCATTGCAATAAAGGGCTGCAGATTCCATTTCAACGCCTAAAACGCCCATTTTTGCCCACTGCATACCAGATGCAGCATCATCATAAAACATATCCGATGAAAAAATATTGCCAACACGGTAATTTACACCGGCTTTTTCACACTCTTCGGCGGCGCGTTTAACCAAATCAAAGTCGGCAATAGGGCAAAATGTGCCCGGAAGATTATATTGCAAAGCATAATTGCCGTTGGTACAAGCCCCCATTGCAACAATAATGTCACGAGCGTGTAAATCGGGCGAAAATGAACCGCAAGAGCCAACTCGGATTATTGCCTCAACATCGTAAAAATTATAAAGCTCGTAAGAATAGATACCGATTGAGGGCTGTCCCATACCTGAAGCCATTACAGACACCTTTTTGCCCTTGTAATAACCTGTGTAACCCTGAACGCCGCGAACATTGTTAACCAAAACTGCGTTTTCAAGGTAGGTTTCGGCGATAAATTTTGCACGAAGCGGGTCGCCCGGCATTAAAACTGTTTTTGCAAAATCGCCCTTTTGGGCCGATATATGAGGGGTTGGTGTAGACATAATATTTTCTTCCTTTCGTTTTTAATAACCGCTGCCTTCAAGACCTTGTACTGCCTTTACAACACGGCTTGTACCAAGGCGGTCAGCACCTAAATTTATAAAGTCTTCGGCATCCTTAATGCCTGAAATACCGCCTGCGGCCTTAACCAAAACGCCTTCGCCGACATTTGCCTTCATTAAGGCAACATCCTCGCGTGTGGCGCCCGCAGTTGAAAAACCGGTTGAGGTTTTAATAAAATCAGCGCCTGCGGCGGTAACATTTTTGCACATACGAATTTTTTCATCTTCGTTTAAAAGGCAGGTTTCAATAATAACCTTTAAAATCTTTTCACCGCATGCAGCTTTAATTTCTTTAATTTCGTTTATGATATAATCGTCCATACCCGCTTTTAAAGCGCCAATGTTTATAACCATATCAATTTCATCAGCGCCGTCTTTAATAGCATCTTTTGTTTCAAACACCTTTACCGCGGTGGTGTTATATCCGTTAGGGAAGCCGATAACAGTACAAATTGCCAATTTTTCACCGACATATTCCTTTGCCTGTTTTACAAAATATGGCGGAATGCAAACACTTGCGGTGTTATATTTCATACCGTCATCGCAAATCTTTTTAATATCCTCCCAAGTGGCAGTTTGGGTTAAAAGTGTATGGTCGCACCTTGCTAAAATTTGAGTAATTTCCATAAAAAGCTCCCTCCTGAATTTAGGTTATATATACTTTATTGTACATAATAATTGCACTATATGTCAAGAAAAATTATTAAAATATATATAATATATATAAATTTAACTTTTATACATTAAAAAGGTTGTTTTTTGGCGAAAAATGTGTTATGATACTTTGTGCTATTGTGATAAGTGTTTATATTTGATTTTTTATACGAGGTACCCTTTTTTATGATTTACGATTTGCAAAAACCAACCGTTTGGAAACGTCTTTCGGCTTGGATGTTTGATTTTATAATCATTGCAATTTTAGTCACCGGCTTTGCTGTAATAGTTTCAAGTGTAATCGGCTTTGAGGATAAACTTTCAACCCTTGAAAATTATTACACCGAATATGCCGAAAAATATAATATCGACCTTGAAATCTCGCAAGAGAATTTTAATAAGCTTTCAAAAGAAGAGCAACAAATTTATGCCGACGCTAACGAAATCTTTCAAAAGGATGAGCGTGTAGTTAAAGCATACGGCTTGCTGTTCGGCTCGACTGTAATCATTACCGCAATAAGTATTCTATTGGCTATTATAATTTGGGAATTTGTTGTTCCCCTGTTTCTTAAAAACGGGCAAACAGTCGGTAAGAAAATTTTTGGCATTGCAGTTATGCGTACAAACGGTGTAAAGGTTTCTCCAATTCAGCTTTTCGTTCGCTCTGTTTTAGGTAAATACACATTTGAAATTATGCTTCCCGTTTTCTCAATTATCTTAGTTTTCTTTGGCGGTGCAGGTGTTTTTGGCGTTTTAATGCTTGGTATTATAGTTATTGCACAAATCATTTCGCTCATTGCCACTCGCAGAACACGCCAAGCACTTCACGATTTGTTGGCTGACACCGTAACGGTTGACTTTGCAAGTCAGTTGATTTTTGACAGTGAAGAAGAACTTATAAAATACAAAGAAGAACAACACGCCATAATGGCGGAGCGTTCACCCTATTAGTTTTGGATTTAATTTATTGAAAATTTAATCATATATAAACAATTTTAAGGAGGTTCGGTTTAATGAAAGTTGAATTGCAAAATCTAACTAAAATCTTTCCCAGCCGAAACAAAAAATCCAATGAAGAGGTAATCGCCGTAAACGATTTCACTCTCACCATTCCCGATGGTAAGCTTGTTGGCCTTTTAGGTCCTTCGGGCTGCGGTAAAAGTACAACCCTTTATATGATAAGCGGTTTACAAAAATCTACATCGGGTAAAATTTTCTTTGGTGAAGAAGATGTTACCAACGTTTCCCCCGAAAACAGAGGCGTTGGTCTTGTTTTCCAAAACTATGCGCTTTATCCGCACATGACTGTTAAACAAAACATTCTCTTCCCGCTTCAAAATCTTACAGGTAAGGACAAGCTTCCCAAAAACGAAATGCTTGAACGCGCTTATGAGGTTGCAAAGCTTGTTCAAATTGATGACCTTATGGAAAGAAAACCAAACGAGCTTTCAGGTGGTCAGCAACAGCGTGTTGCTATTGCCCGTGCGCTTGTTAAAATGCCCAGAATTTTGCTTTTGGACGAACCTCTTTCAAACCTTGATGCCCGTCTTCGTCTTCAAACCCGTGAAGAAATCAGACGTATTCAAAAAGAAACCGGCATTACCACCATTTTCGTAACCCACGACCAAGAAGAAGCAATGAGCATTTCGGATATGATTATTGTTATGAAGCTTGGTATTGTTCAACAGGTTGGTAAACCACAGGATATCTATGACGACCCAACAAACCTTTTCGTTGCAAAATTCTTAGGTACTCCACCTATCAATGTATTTGACGGTAAGGTGCAGGGCGGCAAGCTTTACATAGGCGAGGATGCTGTTTTAGACGTTAACGGTATTGACGACCGTGACGTTTACGTTGGTATTCGCCCCGAGGGCTTTGTTCCAACCAAAAAGGGCGAGCTTAACTGCCACCTTAATAATGTTGAGGTTATGGGCCGTGACGTTAGCATTGTTTCAACAAACGCTGCTTCATTAAATCCTGTTATCCGTTCAATAGTTAGCTCTGACAATGTTAAAAACATTGCCGAAGGTCAAGAGACCATTTCATATTCACTTGTTCCTCATAAAACCTTTATCTTCGATAAAGAAACCGAAGAAAGAATTTATTTTTAAGGAGAGTATGAAATATGGTTGAAAATAAACATCAATGGAAAGCGTGGCTTTATCTTTCCCCCGCTATCGTGTTGTTGTTGGTTTTCACCGTTTGGCCAATTATCAATACTCTTATAATGGCTTTCAGTGAAAATTACAGCTCACTTGCAGGGCTTGGCGGTCAAACCTTCCAGTTTGGGCTTGGCAACTTTAAACACGTTGTTGGCTATAAAGGCTTTGTCACCTGCCTTAAAAACACAATGATTCTTTGTGTGCTTACTGTTCCGCTTTCAACAATTTTAGCACTTTTAATTTCGGTTTGTCTTAATGCAATTAAGCCATTCCAAAAATTGCTTCAAACAATTTACTTCTTACCATACGTTACAAACTCAATTGCTATCGGTATGGTATTTGCCGCAATGTTTAACATTGTTGGTAACATTTCTTCCGAGGACCAAATCGTTACCACTGCGGGTATTATAAACAACTTCCTTGGCGTTTTTGGTGTTGAGCCAATCAACTGGATAAACGCCGGCTCAAGCTATTGGGCAAATATAACCGTTATGGTTGTTTACATTGTTTGGAACGCATTACCCTTTAAGATTTTAATTCTTCTTGGCGGTCTTCAAAGCGTTAACAAGCAATATTACGATGCAGCAAAGGTTGACAGCACACCAAAATGGCGCGTGTTAACCAAAATCACCGTTCCGCTTTTATCCCCGATGATTGCTTATGTTGTTATTACCGGCTTTATCGGCGGCTTTAAGGAATATTCAAGCATTGTTGGTATATTCGACGTTGGTATGGGCCCCGCGGGTGACCACGGCCGCCTTAACACAATGGTTGGTTATATTTACGAATCCATCAAAAATCAGCAAGGTCGTGCATCGGCCGCGGCTCTTATCTTGTTTGGCATAATCTTTGTGGTTACAATGATTAACCTTTATGTCAGCAAGAAAAAGACCCACTATTAAGGAGGCGGCTATTGAATGTCTAATAACTCATCTTTACAGGTTATGCAGGAAAGGGACATGCATAAGGTAGTCGTTGGCCAAAAGATTATGAAGGTTGTAAGCCAATTTTTCCTTTATTTGTTCCTCTTTGCTGTTGCATTTGTTATTCTTTTCCCGTTTTATTGGATGCTTATTTCCTCAGTTAAAACGCTGGATGAATATCTTTTAACAATTCCCACCCTTTTCCCGAAAGAGTTTGACTTTATAAACTATGCAGAGGCCTTTAACACTGCAAACCTTGGTCGACTTTTTGGCAACACCGTTTTCGTTGGTGTTGTTTCCACCATTTTGTCACTTGTTATCACCATACTTTCGGCATTTGCCTTTGCCCGTCTTGAATTCAAGGGCAAAAACGCAATGTTTGCAGCACTTTTGGCAACAATGATGATTCCGGGTGAATTGTTTACCATTACAAACTATAAAACCGTTAACGATTTTGGTTGGCTAAACCTTGAACAGTACGGCTTTACAGTTTTGATTGTTCCCTTCCTTGTAAGTGTATTTTACATTTACCTTTTAAAGCAAAACTTTATGCAAATACCTAACGAGCTTTACCTTGCAGCAAAGGTTGACGGTACAAGCGACCTTAAGTATTTGTGGAAGGTTATGATTCCGTTAGCACTTCCCACACTTATTTCAATTACCATCTTAAAGATGATGGGCTCTTGGAATACTTATATGTGGCCAAACCTTGTTGCCGATAATGAAAAATATTGGCTTGTTACCAACGGTTTGAGAAAATTCAATGTTACGGTTGATAACCGCCCCGACACCCCCGTTCAGATGGCAGCCGTTGCTATTGTATCGGCTCCGCTGTTTTTAGTGTTCCTCTTCTTACGCAAGTACATTATGAAGGGCGTATCACGAAGCGGTATTAAGGGATAATTTACGGATTTTAAGCAGGATTTAATAATTGGGTAAAAAATCCGCTTTAAATTATAAAACAAAAAATATTTTTCGAAAGGACAGAAACCAAATGAAAAAGATCCTTGTAGCACTTCTCCTCATTCTTACTATCTGTCTCGGCATGGTATCAATGGCCGGCTGCGGCGGAAAGAAGAATGAACCACAGTTTGAACTTCAGCAAGGTATCACCTACGACGGTAGCGAAGTAGAAATTACTTTCTATCACACAATGGGTGCTAACCTCCGCGGCGTACTTGATAAGTACATCACAAAGTTCAACGAGCTTTACCCCAACATCAAAATCACCCACTCACAAGTAGGTAGCTATGACGACGTACGCGATAAAATCGCTACCGAGCTTACCGTAGGCAACCAACCCAATATTGCTTACTGCTACCCCGACCACGTTGCTCTTTACAACCTTGCAGGCGCTGTTGTAACTCTTGATGAGCTTATCGCAAGCAAGAGCACTGTAAAAAGAGCTGACGGCACTGAAGAAATTCTTGGTCTTACCGATGAACAAATTGCAGACTTCATAGATGCTTACTACCAAGAAGGTAAAGAATTTGAAGGCGGAAAAATGCACACATTACCTCTTTCAAAATCTACCGAAGTTCTTTACTACAACAAGACCTTCTTTGACAAGCACGGCTTAAAGGTTCCAACCACTTGGGACGAAATGGAAGATGTTTGTGCTAAAATCTTAAAGATTGACCCCAAGTGCATTCCTCTCGGCTATGACTCTGAAGCTAACTGGTTCATCACAATGACCGAACAGTTAAAGACCCCCTACACCTCAGCTACAGGCGACCACTTCCTCTTTGACACTGCTGAAAACCAAGCTTTTGTTAAGAGATTCGCTGAATGGCACAAGAAGGGTTATGTAACCACCGAAGAAATCTACGGTTCTTACACATCAGGCCTCTTCACCAACCTTAAAGAAAACGAAGCACGTTCTTATATGTGTATCGGTTCATCAGCTGGTGCATCTTACCAACGTCCTACCAAGGATGCTAACGGTAAATATCCATTTGATGTAGGCATCACAACTATTCCTCAGGCGGATGCATCTAACAAGAAGGTTATCTCTCAAGGTCCTTCACTTTGCATCTTCAACGGTACTGAACAAGAAGTTTTGGCTTCTTGGCTCTTTGCTAAGTACCTCACCACAACTGTTGAATTCCAAGCTGAATTCTCAATGATTTCGGGTTATGTTCCTGTAATCGAATCTGTTTCTGAACACCCCGTATATTCTAACTTCATTAAGAGCGCTAACGGCGGCGACAACATTACAGCTCTTTCTGCTAAGACCTGTCTTGAACAAAAGGATGCATACTTCGTATCTCCTGCTTTCAACGGCTCATCTGAAGCTCGTGACCAGGTTGGTCAGCTTTTACAGTACTGCATGGTACAATGCAAGACTGCTAAAGACGTTGACGCTATGATTGACAAGGCATTTGAAGATGCTGTTGCCGAATGTGAATATATGTCATAATTTTTTCTTTGAGGAATTAAACTTATGAACAACTTCAGAAAAATCAGTGCGATAGTGCTGCTTATATGTGTTGTTTTAACTTCTCTTGTTGCCTGCGGTGAAAAACCCGCAGGTGACAATGGTGGAAATGGCAAATTCATTGACTATGCTTCACAAGTGAAGCTTGATATGAATGGTGCCAACAACACCGTTGAGGTTAAAATTAAACAGCTCATTGACGGCGACACTACCCACTTCTACATTGACGATGCCTCGTTCGAGGGTGATGTCATCAAGGCCCGTTATCTTGCGGTTAACACACCCGAATCAACAGGCCAAATTGAAGAATGGGGCAAAACCGCCTCTAACTTCACAAAAGAAAAGCTTTCAAATGCTAAAAGCATTGTAATTGAAAGCGAAGACAGCGGCTGGAACGCTGACTCTACCGGTGAAAGATATCTGCTTTGGGTTTGGTATCAAACCGAAGAAGGCGGCGAATACCGCAATTTAAATATTGAACTTTTACAGGAAGGTCTTGCAATTGCATCCGCTACCTCTTCCACCAAATACGGTGAAATTGGTATGAAGGCAATTGACCAAGCAAAAGAACATAAAAAGCATATTTATTCGGGCGAGAAGGACCCCAATTTCTACTATGGCGGCTGCATTGAGTTGACACTTAAAGAGCTTCGCGCCAATCCCGAAAAATATACAAATAAAACCGTTGCCTTTACAGGTGTTATTACCAAAAATAAAGGTCAGCAGGTTTATATTGAGGAATTTGACGAAGAAACCAATATGTACCACGGTATTGCGGTTTACTACGGCTTTAACCTCAAATACGGTCTCGGCGATATATTGCAGCCCGGCAACAAGGTTAGAATGGTTGGCTCGATGCAATATTACGAAGCGGGTGACAGCTATCAGATAGCCGACCTTGACTATGATATGATGAACCCGACCGACCCCAGCAAGGTAATGCTTATCGAGGGCGGTCATAAACCCGCTTGGGTTGCAACAACCCCCGAAAAATTTGCCAAAGGCAAGGTAGACGTTACCATCATTGAAAACGACGAAGAAACCATTAAAGAGTTTGATTATTCAAAGCTTGCGATTGGTTCCTCAATTTCAATGAAAAACTTAACTGTTAAAAGCGTTTACACCACCAATAACGGTGGCGACAGCGACGGTGCTATGACACTTACCTGTACATCAGGCGGTACACAAATTTCTGTTCGTACCGTGGTGTTAACCGACAAAAACGGCAAAACAGTCAAGGCCGACTACTTCCAAGGCAAAACCATTGACGTTAAGGGTATTGTAGATACCTTTGACGGTAAATCACAAATCCAACTGCTCTCAATTGACGACGTGACTGTTCGTTAATAAAGATAAATTAGGAGGAGTAAAAAACCATGAAAAAACTTTTAGCGTTACTTCTCGTTTTGGCACTTTGCTTCACATGCTTTGCTGCATGTAAGGGCAAGGTAGACGAGAAACCTGTCGACAATTCAAAGCCGACAGAAGTTGTATATGACGTTGAAGATGCTGTGGCATACCTCAAGAACATGTACAAAAAATACCTTGTAGAAATCGAAACTGCGGCTGACTATACTTTGGTTTCACAGGTTATGAAGGGCGGCGTTGTTTACAAGATAACTTGGACAACCGACCGTGATGACATTAAGGTTATTGAAGATGCAGAAAACAAACAGGTTAAAATCGACCTTAACGAAAAGACAAAGGTTGACATTAAATACACCTTGACTGCAACTATCACCGACCCCGATGGCAAAACCGCAACCCTTACCTTCGAGCTTAAAGTTCCGAAGTATGTTCTTTCAACCTGGAAAGAATATATGGCTATGGAAGCCGGCAAGGCAGTTGTAATCGAAGGTTATGTTGCTGCTATTCACTCACAAAGTGAAGGCCAAAAATACAACATGTTATATGTACATGATGTAAACAATGCAGGCGGTTATTACATTTATTCGATGACTGCTGACCCCATTAAAGACTTAAACCTTAAGAGAGGTATGTTAGTATCTGTTACAGGTACTAAGGACATTTACAGCGGCACACACGAAATTAAGGATGCTTCTGTAAACGTTCTTGATACAAAGGTTGTTGACTTTGCACCTGTTGACATTACAAACATCTACAAAGCAGCTAACTCACTTTCTGACGAAGCTCTTGTTTCAAAGCTTGGTATGTATGTAACCATCAAGGGTGTTGAAATCACCGACCAAAACCTTGCTGAAAAGTCACAATACTATAACTTCAAGCTTGCAGGTCTTACCTCTTACATCCGTCTCTATCGTACTGACTGCCCCGAAAGTGTAAGCGATGCTGATATGAAGGCGATTGCTAACGGTCACACCGCTAAGAAGGGTTACTATGCAGATGTTAGCGGTATCGTTGTATTGTACAACGGCTCTATCTACTTAAACCCTGTTAGCAAAGACTGCTTTAAGTACGGCGCATTCATCAAAAGAACTGATGCTGAAAAAGTTCAGGTTGAAATGGATGAAATTAAGTTTGATAAGGATGTTCCTATCAACAAGACCCTCACTCTCCCCTCAAAGGGTAAATCTTATGAAAATGTTGTAATTACTTGGAAGTCTAACAGCGATGCTATCGAAATTAAAGACGGCAAAGCATACATTAAGCTTCAAGCTGAAGCTACAACCGCTTCTATGACTGCTACCTTCACATTAGGTACAATCACCAAAACTAAGACATATACATTCAATCTTGCTAAGAAGCCCAGCGTTGTTGCACAGCAGGTTACCAACCCTGTTGCAAACACCGCTTATAAGCTTTATATGGTACAGCTTAACCGTGGCGAAACCCTTTACTTCACAGGTGAAATGAACGGTCACTACGGCGCTTCTACCACTGACTATAACGAAGCTGTTGATGTTTATGTTGAAACCACTAATAATGGTTACTTTATGTACTTCAACAAGGGTGGCGAAAAGAACTACATAAATATCGTTCCAAATGGAACATATATTAACTTCGTGTTCCAGACAGATAAACCTTCCGCACCGTTTGCTGTTGAAGCTACTACCGGCGCACCCACTTTGAAGATTGGTAACACCACCTATTACATTGCTACCTATAACAATTACAACACATTTGGTACTACCAAATATCCTGACTCCAGCTTCTTAGGATATCTTGGTACAATGGTTGACACCACCAAGATTTCTGATGCTGACAAGGTTGCAAAAGAAAAAGAAGCTCTCAGCATTTCTGCTACAAACTTCTCTACTGATTCCAGCATCGACCTTAAAGGCGCCGGCACAACCTATGACGATGTTAAGATTACTTGGGCATCTAACAATGCTTGCGCAGTTGTTGCTGACGGTAAATTAAACGTTACACTTCAAGAAACTGCTCAAACTGTAACTCTTACCGCTACCCTTACCTGCGGCACAGCTACCGCTACTAAGACCTTCAACATCACAGTTGATGCTAAGCCAAGCGTAGTTCCCGTAGTTGTTGACACACCTATTGCAGGTACTGCTTACAAACTTTATTTAGTACAAGCAAACCTTATGAACAAGGGCTTGTACTTCATCGGCACCTCTGCTAACGAAGTACACTACCTCTCAACATCTACCAATTACACCGAAGGTGTTGATGTATTCGTAGAAATCCCCGAAGCAGGTAAATACTACCTCTACTTCATGGATGGTACCGCTAAGAAATACCTCACTATCAAATTAGTTGATGAGGGTGATTATATTAGAGCACGTGCTTTAATCGTTGACGAAGCCGATAAGGGCACAGCATTCATTTGGAACGCTGAAAACAAGACCTTCTATATGGAACAGCTCAACGACACCAAAGAAGGCTTGAACGATTTCTATATGGGCACATACGGCACCCATGAAACCATCAGTGCAAGTAAGACTGGCTATATCAGCACATCTTTCCCTGCTCACCTTGTAACAATGGTTGACACAAGCTCTATCACCGATGCTGATAAGGTTGCAGCTGAAAAGGAAACTCTCTCTGTTGAAGACGAATTCTTCACAGATGCTGAAATTGACCTTACTGTTAAAGGCGTAACCTATGAAGATGTAACAATTACTTGGGCTTCTAATAGCTCTGCTGCTGTAGTAAATGGCGACAAACTTACCATCACCGTTGGCGATGAAAAACAAACTGTCACTCTTACCGCTACACTTAAACTCGGTAATGTTACTGAAACTAAAACATTTACTATTGTTGTTAATGCTAAAACTTTAGAACTCACATCTATTGCTGATGCCAATGCTATTGGTGCCGAAAAAGGCCACAACGAATACACATCAGAAACATATTATGTTGCCGGTGTAATTTCTCAGATTGCTAACGCCACATACGGCAACGCCTATATTGTTGATGAATTTGGCAATAGCATTTACATTTATGGTTTATATGATTCTACCGGTGCTACCAGATACGACGCTTTAACCACAAAACCTCAGGTTGGCGATTATATCGTAGTTGCTTCACCTATTGGTAAGTATAACGATAATGTTCAACTTAAAAATGCTAAAATTATGGAACACATCGCCACAACATCTATTACCGAGGCCAACACAATCGGTGCTGCACAACCTAACAAAGGTGCTGCAACCACAGAAAAATACCTTGTAACAGGTGAAATTACCACCGCACCCGACTCACAATATGGCAACTGCACCATAAAGGACGCAGAAGGCAACACACTTACCGTTTACGGTATGTATAACTCCACAGGTGAAACCAGATATGATGCTTTAACCACCAAACCTCAAGCTGGTGACACCGTAACACTTTACGGCGTTCTTTCCAACTATAACGGTCCTCAAATTAAGAATGCTTGTATTTACGGTTACGTTGCAGGCACACCTTCAGGCGACGACGAGGGTCAAATGACTATCACCTCAATTGTTGACGCAATTGCTATTGGTGCCGCAAAAGGTCACAACGAATACACCACCGAAAACCATTATGTTGCTGGTGTAATCACTGAGATTGTCAGCACCAAATATGGCAACACCTATATTACAGATGAATTTGGCAACACCATCTACACTTATGGTTTGTATGATTCTACAGGCGCCACAAGATATGACTCTATGACCGTTAAGCCTCAGGTCGGCGATTACATTGTAGTTTCTGCTCCTATTGGCAAATACAACGATGTTATTCAACTCAAGAACCCCAAGCTTGTAGAACACATTGCTGCAACATCTATTACCGAAGCCAATACAATTGGCGCCGCACAACCTGATAAGGGTGCTGCAACCACAGATAAATACCTTGTGACAGGCGAAATTACTACCGCACCCGACTCAAAATATGGTAACTGCACCATAAAGGATACAGAAGGCAACACACTTACTGTTTACGGTATGTATAACTCCACCGGCGAAACCAGATATGATGCTTTAACCACCAAACCTCAAGCTGGTGACACCGTAACACTTTACGGCGTTCTTTCCAACTATAACGGTCCTCAAATTAAGAACGCTTGGATTTACGGTTATGTTGCAGGCACACCTTCAGGTGGTGAAGGTGGCGAAGGTGAAGGTGGCGAAGGTGAAGGTGGCCAAGGCGGAACTTCTAACGCTTCTACAGCTACAAGCTTCAGTCCCACAACTTTCGCTGTAAATACTAACTATGGTGCCTACGAATCAAGTGATGGTTGGTCAACAAAAAACTGTCAAGTGCTTATCCCCACTTCACAAAACAACTCCTTGGCTGTTGATTCAGTGGTTCTCAACGGCAAAACGGGTGCGCAAGGTGTTTTAACTTCTTGCTTATATGCAAATGGTATTAAATCATTATCATTTAAGTATGGCCTTGCTTATTCCGATACCTCATTTGATTTATCTATCAAAATTAAAGATAGCACTGGTGCTGTTGTTGCTTCAACAACATTAAACAAAACCGGATTAGCTAAGGGTTTCTCTGATAATCACACTTGGACTTTAGATACACCTGTTAGTGGTGATTTCACCATTGAATTTGCTAACCTTGGCACAAACTCAGGTAACAAACACCGTGTGTCACTTTGGGATATTGCTTGGGTTAACAACAACTAATCAATTAGGTTTCTGTTTTAATTGATTTATAAAAAGGCAAGCCCACCTGAAAAGGTGGGCTTGTTTTTGTTTTATTTGACAATATTAAACTGTTGGTTTATACTTTAAATAAAGAAACAAAGGGTGGGTGCTTAAAATGGAGCTTAATGAAAAAACACTAAACAAAAACACAATATTTAAAGGAAAAATTTTAAATTTAAGAAGTGACACTGCCCTGCTGCCAAACGGCACCACCGCCGTGCGTGAGGTTATTGAGCATTCGGGTGGTGTTTGCGTTGCCGCCATTGACGAAAATGATAATGTTTTAATGGTTAAGCAGTTTCGTTACCCTTATGGCAAGGTGCTGTTAGAAATCCCCGCAGGCAAGCGCGATAAAGAGGGTGATAACAATCCCCTATCTTGCGGAAAACGCGAGCTGAGAGAAGAAACAGGCGCTGTGGCGGGTGAATATATATCCCTTGGTCAGCTTTACCCCACCCCTGCTTATTGTGATGAAATAATTTATATGTATGCCGCAAAGAATTTAACTATGGGCGACACCGCACTTGATGATGACGAATTTTTAAGCGTGGTTAAAATTCCGCTTGAAAAAGCAGTGGAAATGGTGCTTTTAAACGAAATTAAGGATGCCAAAACCCAAACCGCCATATTAAAGCTTTATTATTTAAGACAAAAAGGTTTGTTTTAAAGATAAAAAACTCTCGAAAGTTTTACTTTCGAGAGTTTTTAATTTTTTGAAAGCTATTCTTCAACCTCGGCAGAAACTGCAACTAAATCAGCCATTACTTCATCAGCAGAATCAAGAATTTCCTCTTCTCTGATGGGGTTAATTTCTTCGCATTTCATACCTGTACCGGCGGGCACAAGCTTACCGATAATAACATTTTCTTTAAGACCAAAGAGCGGGTCAACCTTGCCCTTAATTGCAGCTTCGGTAAGAACACGGGTGGTTTCTTGGAAGGAAGCGGCTGAAAGGAAGGATTCGGTTGCCAAGGATGCTTTGGTGATACCCAAAAGGGTTGCCTTGTAGGTTGCCTTCTCAAGACCTTCTTCACCTGCATCAATACGAGCTTGGATAGCGTCGTTTGCGTCTTTGATTTCTTTATATTCATAGGTTGCATTTTGAATAAGCTCGGTTGAGCCGGGCTCAACAATGCGAAGCTTCTTCATCATTTGACGGATGATAACCTCAATATGCTTATCGTTAATGTCAACACCTTGTGTGCGGTAAGCATTTTGAATTTCAGCAATAATATATTTCTGAACGGCCTCAGGACCTTGTGCTTCTAAAATATCCTGTGGATATTTAGCACCTGGGATTAAGAGGTCGCCTGCCTTAACGTAGTCGCCATCAGCAACAAGCGGGCGTACACCGTAAGGAATTGTAACCTTTTCTTCGGTTTTAAGGTCGTCATTTGTGATGATAATAACATTACTGCGCTTTTCTTCAGCGATGCGAACCTGACCGTCAATTTTAGCGATTAAGCCGCATGCCTTAGGTCTGCGTGCTTCGAAAAGCTCTTCAACACGGGGAAGACCCTGTGTAACGTCGGCAACGCCTGCAACACCACCGGTGTGGAAGGTACGCATGGTAAGCTGTGTACCCGGCTCACCGATAGACTGAGCGGCAACGATACCAACTGCTTCACCTGTGGTAACCTCTTTAGCGGTTGCAAGGTTTCTACCATAGCACTTTTTACATACGCCGTGGTGGCTATGACAGGTAAGAACTGAACGGATTTTAGCCGAGGTAATACCTGCGTCAACAATTGCCTTTGCACCGTCAGCAGTAACGATTTCATCAGTGCCCCAAATAACCTCGCCTGTTTCGGGGTGAATTGCGGGCTCCATAAGGTAACGGCCTTCAAGACGCTCTTGAAGTCTTTCAAGAACATTGTTGCCATCCTTAATGTCTTCGATTACAAGACCTTCATCGGTGCCACAGTCATCCTCACGAACGATAACATCCTGTGCAACGTCAACAAGACGACGGGTAAGATAACCCGAGTCAGCGGTACGAAGCGCAGTATCGGCAAGACCCTTACGAGCACCACGTGAAGAAATGAAGTATTCAAGTACATTAAGACCTTCACGGTAGTTAGCACGAATTGGAACTTCAATAACCTTACCAGCGGTATTTGCGATAAGACCACGCATACCTGCAAGCTGACGAATCTGGCTCATAGAACCACGGGCGCCTGAGTCAGCCATCATAAAGATGGGGTTAAACTCATCAAGGTTGCCCTTAAGAGCATCAGCAACATCATCGGTTGCCTTGTTCCAAATTTCAATAACGTGACGGCTGCGTTCATCTTCGTTGATAAGACCGCGACGATAGTTTTTGGTAACCTTATCGATTTGTTCTTCGGCAGCGGCAAGAATTTCTTTCTTAGCGGGCGGAATTACAGCGTCGCAAACTGCAACGGTAACAGCACCCTTTGTAGAATATTTAAAGCCGGTTGCCTTAATGTTATCAAGAACAATTGCCGATTCACTTGTACCATGCATTTCAATGCACTTGTCAATAATTTTACCAAGCTGCTTTTTACCAACCTTGTTTTGAATAATGTCGTCATTGCTTTCAACAAAATTCTTGCTTTCGTCCTTTAATTTAAAGGACCATTCAAGGTCAAATGCAGTTGCGGGGTTTGTTCTGTCAACAAAGCCCAAATCTTGTGGAATTGACTGGTTAAAGATAACGAAACCAACAGTTGTCCAAACAAGTTTGTTTTCACCATTTGCATTAGTCATACGAACACGGATAGGAGCATGTATGCCGATAATACCATCTTCATAGGCCATAATAGCTTCGTCTTTGTCACGGAAAATCTTATTAGCGCCTTTTTCATCTGCTTTAACAAGAGTTAAATAGTAAGAGCCAAGCACCATGTCCTGTGTAGGAACAGCAACAGGCTTACCGTCAGACGGCTTTAAGAGGTTGTTTGCAGCAAGCATTAGAAAACGTGCTTCTGCCTGTGCCTCTGCTGAAAGGGGCACATGAACAGCCATTTGGTCGCCGTCGAAGTCGGCGTTATAAGCAGTACATACAAGTGGGTGAAGCTTTAATGCCTTACCTTCAACCAAAACGGGCTCAAACGCTTGAATACCAAGGCGGTGAAGTGTAGGAGCACGGTTTAAAAGAACAGGGTGTTCTTTAATTACAAGCTCTAATGCATCCCAAACCTCAGCTGAAGCACGGTCAACCATCTTTCTTGCGGTTTTAATGCTTGTAACTGCCTTAATTTCAACAAGGCGCTTCATAACGAAGGGCTTAAATAATTCAAGCGCCATTTCCTTAGGAAGACCGCATTGATACATTTTAAGCTCAGGTCCTACAACGATAACCGAACGACCTGAATAGTCAACACGCTTACCCAAAAGGTTCTGACGGAAACGACCCTGCTTACCCTTGAGCATATCTGAAAGCGACTTGAGAGG
>CAMFSU010000011.1 GCA_945983355.1 uncultured Clostridia bacterium
CTTATATATCCGGAGGATTAAGATTTGAAAAAAATTGTTGCAGAAACAAAAGAAAAATTAAAGGCAATTTACAACAAGATTATTTTGGCATATAAATATTTGTTGAGTAAATATTATGAAAGAAAGAAACCCATTTTTGCGATGTCATTTGAAGACACCATTGATGAAATTTTGAAAAGAAAACGTTCTGTAATACGCTTTGGCGACGGAGAAATGAGAATTATATGTGGTGAAAATATTGGTTTTCAAAAAAGTTCCAAAGAATTGAGTTGCTATTTAAAGAATATATTAAGTGACAAAAGTGATAATTTTTTAATTTGTATTCCCGGGATGAAGGCGGGTAATACCGACAAACTAACCACCAAGGCAAAAAAATGGTGGGATGATTATAGAAATTTAGAATTTTATAAGTGGCAAGTTTACTTATCCTCTGATGTAACCTATGGAGAAGCGCTTATCAGTAGATTTTATGTCGGTATTGAAAATAAAAACTTGTCATCAATTATTATTAATAAGATTAAAAAAATATGGGAAAATAAAAAATTGCTTATTGTTGAGGGTGAATTCACCCGTAACGGTGTGGGTAATGATTTGTTTGCTGCCGCAAAAAGTGTTTCCCGTGTTATTTGTCCCGCAGAAAATGCTTATGATAAACATAAAGAAATTGTCGAGTATGTGGCTTCAATTGCCGATTCTTATGATGAAATATTAGTTACATTAGGCCCCACTGCAAAGGTTGTTGTTTATGAGCTTGCGCGGTTAAATATACGTGCAATCGACTTGGGCCATTTGGATAATGAATATGAATGGTTTTTGGCTGACAAGGGTGTTAGGGTTGATATACCCGGAAAATATGTTAACGAGGTTTCCGGCGGTAACACTGTGTCAAATGAAAATATAGACCCTAAATATTGGGAAGAAATTATATTTCAAATAAAATAATATATGTGTATTATTTAAGGGTGAGTTAACAAAGAAAGTTAGTCTAATATTAATAGTTTTTTAACGTTATTAAATTTTATCTATTAATCCAATCAAAAAACAGCCAATAATTATTGTGAAAAGCGTAATGGAAAAAGTTGTTTTTCGACGTAAAAATGTTTCAAGGTTTTTTGGTAGAATATAAAAATGTTGTTATATTAATGGAGAGGGTAAAATGTTAGTATCATATGTTTTGACTGCATATAACATTGAAAATTTTATTGAAGAAAGCATACAATGTGCTTTTAATCAAACTTATGAGCCACTTGAAATTATATTATCGGATGATTGTTCCACCGATAGAACTTATGAGATAATGGAAAGAATGGCCAATGAATATAAAGGTCCGCATAAAATTGTGCTTAATAGAAATCCTGAAAATTTAGGCATAACAAAACATATGAACAAGGCATACCTTGAACTTGCTACGGGTGAAATAATTATTGCGGCACATGGCGATGATATTTCTTTGCCTGAAAGAACGGAAAAATTGGTTAATTATCTCGAGGAAGACAGTAGTTGTACACAAGTTTCTTGCGGTGCAATTTGCTGCGACAGCGATTTAAATCCATTGTCTGAATATTACCAAAAAAATTTTAGCGTTAGTGAAAAGCGGATGTATTCTTTGGCAACAGGCGGAAAACTCAGTGTAGGATTTACTGCATTTAGAAGGTCGGTTATGACATTATTTGGCCCTTTGAATGATGATTGTCCCACCGAAGATGATCCCATAGGATTTAGGATGCTTTTGTCTGGAAATCTTTGTTTTTTGCCCGACATTATGATAAAATACCGCAAACACAGTACAAGCAGCTCAAACCCTGAAAATTTTGATAAGTTTCCTTTGGAAAAAATCCTTAAACAGCAAAATGACGATATGATAAAAGCTGTATCGATGGGATTGATTACAGAAAACCAAAGATTAGAAATACATAAAACTTTAGAAAAAAATATGTATATCCGCAAAAAATACAGGGTGTATTTTGCTAATAGAAACTTAAAATCACTCATTCCGCTTGTAATGCATAAGGGACTAAGTCTTAGAGGAAGACTTGGATATATAAAAGACTATTTGCTTTATTTGAAAGAAAAACTTAAATAGAATATTTGGGAGCATTTATGCAAAATTCGAACACAAAAAAAGTTTTTAATAATGTGATATTTAGTATATTAAGCCAAGTGATAACCATTGCTTTGGGAATTGTTATACCAAGAATGTTTTTGGTAAGCTTTGGCTCAGAAATGAATGGGTTGTTAACTTCGGTCGGTCAACTATATACATATATGGTACTTTTAGAGGCCGGAGTAGGAACTGTAACATTACAGGCATTATACAAGCCGGTGGCAGAAAATGACTACTCTTCTTTAAATAGCGTGCTTTCGGCAACTAATCACTATTACAAAAAAATCGGCACGGTATATTTGGTATTAATATTTGTATTATCTTTCGGCTTTCCACTTGTGTTAGATACTGACATTCCGTTTTGGACTGTTTCGGCAATAGTTTTTTTAAATGGCATAACCGGTGCGATATCGTTTTTTGTTACTGCAAAATATAATTTATTACTTCAAGCCGAGGGTAAAAATTATATAATTACAAATGTCAGCTTGATTATACACATTGCAATAAGCGTAAGTAAAATTATACTAATTGCAGTAGGGGTTAATATATTAGTTATTCAAGCAATGTATGCGGTACTAAACACAGCACAAATTGTGTATATAACGTTATATATTCGCAAACATTACAAATGGATTAACTTGTCGGTAAAACCTGATTTTTCGGCAATTTCGCAAAGGGGTTCGGCCTTTATACTTCAAATTTCTGATTTAATTTTCAGAAACACCGATGTTTTGATTTTAACTTTTACCAAAAGTTGCGGTTTAAAGGTTGTAAGCGTGTATACTATGTATCAAATGCTATACGGAATGATACAAACCGCAATCAAGACTTTTTCAACCGGAATTTATTTTGTGTTGGGGCAAACCTTTAATACCGACCGTGAAAAATATATTAAATATCACGATATGTATGAAGTGTTTCACATGGCTATAACATTTTCGCTTTATACAATAGCATATTTGTTTATTACGCCGTTTTTAAGATTATATACACAAGGGGTTTCCGATATTACATATATTGACAAATGGTTACCGTTTTTATTTGTCGCAACCTTCTTTTTATCGGTTGGCAGGGGTGCCTCGGCAAACGTGTTAAACTTTGCAAGGCATTTCAAAAAAACACAGTGGCGTTCGATATTAGAGTCGATAATTAACATAACAGTTTCAATACCCTGCGCATATTTCTTTGGAATTTACGGCGTTTTATTTGGTACGATAGCAGCCCTTATTTATAGAACAAATGATATGATAATTTATGCAAACCATAAAATTTTAAACCGTAGTTGTTTACCTACATATAAACGGTGGATTGTTAATTTTATTGTTTTTATTGTTATTGACAGAGCCACTAAATTTATAACATTAGATTTGAGCAATTATTTCAATATAATTTTGTGGGCGGCGATTGCCTGCATAGTAATTGTGCCGATTTATTTTGTGGTTGCCGCAGTTACAAACTATAAGGTTTATCTTAACGCGAAAGCCATTTTGGTGGAAGTAATATCTAAAAAATTCAAAAAAGCAAAAACAGTATAAAATTGATTTTTAAAAGGATGGGGATTATGAATAGTCATTTAAGCACAGAGCAAATGTATTTATGCGATATTTGTGCCGATGTTCTTTTTGACAAAGAAATAACCCTTCCTTCCGATTTTGATGTTGATGAGCTTTTAAAGGAAGCAAATCATCAAGCAGTTTTACCAATTGTTTGTACCGCTTTTAAAAAACTATCGCTTAAAAGCGAGATTGCCGAAAAACAACTTTTTTTGTCAACTATTAAAAACGCAAAGGTTAGTTATAACCATATTGAAATTGGCAATGCTTTAAGTCAAAACGGTGTTGAATATGTGTTTTTTAAAGGCGTTGCTTCTGCGGCATATTATAACAAGCCAGATATTAGAACAATGGGCGATGTGGACATTTTAATACACCCCGAAGATACCGAGCAAGTTCATAACCTGATTTTAAATATCGGTTATACAACAAATGATGATATAACAAAAAAAGAAAATCATATTGTTTATGTGCGTCGGCTTAATGGCGTGCGTTCGGTTTGCGAAGCGCATTTTAAAGTTAGCACAACCCCCGACGCTGTTGCGGATGAATTTAATAATTGTTTTAAAACCGTTTTTAATGATAAAATGGAAATTAAGGTGTCTAACGGCAGGTGCTTTGTGCCAAGTCATTTTCACCACGGCATTATTTTGCTTTTGCACACCGCAACCCATTTGACAAAAGAGGGAATAGGCCTTCGCCATATTTGTGACTGGGCGGTTTTTGTTAACAGCTTTTCAAATGATGATTTTGTAACAACCTTTGAAGCACCCCTTAAACAAATGGGGCTTTGGCGCTTTGCACAGCTTTTAACCCTTTGTTGTCAAAAATATTTGGGCGCTGATAAAAAAGCTTTTGCGGGCGACTCGGATGAAGAGCTTTTGGATGCAATTATTGCCGACATTATAAGTGGCGGTAATTTTGGGTTTAAGGATGAAACCCGCTATGGACATATTAAGTATATTTCAAACCGCGAGAGAGACGGCATAAGTCAAAAGGGCGCTTTTTCGCAACTTTTAATGAGCATAAACCACAAAGCCAAAACAAAATATAATTTTGTAAAAAAACACAAATGGCTTTTGCCTGTGGGTTGGGTTGTGGTTGTGTTTGATTATTTTGGTTTGGTGCTTTCAAAAAAGCGAAAGTTAGACAATATCGACACAATAAACGATGCGAAATACCGCCAAAGCATCTATAACGAATTTAAACTATTTAAAAAAGAAAACGAGTAGCGTTTAGCTACTCGTTTTAACATTATATAATTTAGAAAATTGGGCCTAAAATTATACCCAATGCTGCCGAAATTATAATAAGCAAAATGGGTGAAATTTTTTTGCCTTTAAGCTTTTTATAAACAAAAGAAATTAAAACTATTATCGGTAAAACAATAATTCCGACAATGTTAAATGTGGGTGTGTCGCCTATGTGTGCAAAGCCCAAAAGAGAGGAGAGCAGCATTGTAAAAGCGGTGGAAAGTATAAGCGCCACGACACAGGGTTGAACACCTGACAAAAACGCCTGAACACCCTTATATTTAATAAAGTTTTTAATTAAAGCGCTAATGGTTAGAATAATTAAAAAAGCGGGCAAAACAACGCCGAGTGTTGCCAATGCCGACCCCAAAATACCGTATTCGTTTGAGCCGATAAAGGTTGCCATATTTATTGCAATAGGGCCGGGGGTAGATTCGGCAACGGCTATCATATTTATAAATTCGTTTTCAGTAAGCCATGCGTGTGCAAGGGCTTCTTCACGGACAAGTGAAATCATACCATAACCGCCGCCAAAAGAAACCACACCAATTTTTAAAAAGGTTAAAAACAATTCTAACATTACTTATTGCCCTCCTTTTTAGAGGTAAGCCCGATAAGATAGGCAATAAGACCGATTGTGCCGCAAATTAAGATATAGAACACAGTGGAAAATTTAACCGAAAAAATTGAAAATGCGGTCATAATACCCAAAACTGCCACAAAAATTGCAATTGACAACGCATTCTTTTTAAGACCCTTGAAGAGCTTAAAGCCGGCAGATGCAATAAGATAAACCACACAGGCACGAATACCTAAAAATGCATACTCTACAACCTTGAATTTTAAAAACGCATCGAAGAAAAGGGAAATGGTATATATAATAATGAAAGAGGGCAGACACACACCCAGCGTTGCAAAGGCACTGCCCAAAACGCCTGCGGTTTTATAGCCAATAAAGGTTGCCGAATTTATTGCAATAGGCCCTGGGGTAGATTCGGCAATGGCAAGCATATTCAAAAATTCCTCTTTTGTAAGCCAACCTTTTTTTTCAACAAATTCGTTTTCTAAAAGGGCAAGCATTGCATAACCGCCGCCAAAGGTGAAAAGCCCAATTTTAAACATTGTTAAAAAAAGCGAAAGCGAAGCTTTTAGTTTGTTCATTATATCTCCTTAAAACTTTTTAAATTGCGGTAATAGTATACCAATTTTTAACTGTAAATGCAACATATAAAAAGCAAAAAACGTAAAATAGCACATTAGAAAACAAGAGAAAATTAAAGAAAACAAGAGAAAACAAGAGCAATGGCGTTATAAATCAAAAATTTTCAAAAAATGTGTTGACAATAAAATTTTACTGTGGTATTATAGTCAAGCTGACGCGGTGCGACTCACCGCGCGAAAACGAAATTTTTTGGAGGTTTTTAGTATGTCAACATTTATGGCAAAGCCAGCTGAAATTCAGCGTAAATGGTACATCATCGACGCAGCTAACCGTCCTCTCGGCCGTACTGCTGCTCGTGTTGCTGACTTACTTCGCGGTAAGTTAAAGCCCGAATTCACCCCTCATGTTGATTGTGGTGACCATGTTGTTGTTATCAACGCTGACAAAGCAGTTTTAACAGGTAACAAATTACAAAAGAAATTCTATCGTCGTCATACCGGTTACATCGGTGGCTTAAAGGAAGTTAAATACGCTACCTTAATGGCTACTCGTCCTGAGCTCGCAATGGAACTTGCAGTTAAAGGTATGGTGCCCGATACAACCATCGGCCGCAAGGCCCTCACAAGACTTCATGTTTACAGCGGCACTGAATATGCTCAGGTTGCTCAAAAACCCGAAGTTTACGAATTTTAAGAAGGGACGGAACTTAAACTATGTTTGAAGCAAAATCATATTTTTACGGCACAGGCAGAAGAAAAAGTTCTGTAGCCCGTGTTCGCGTTTACAATGGTACTGGCAAAATCATCATCAATGACAGAGAGATTGACGATTATTTTGGTCTTGAAACCTTAAAGCTTATCGTTCGTCAGCCATTGGCATTAACCAACACCGCTGACAAGTTCGATATTATCTGCCGCGTTGCAGGCGGCGGTGTTACCGGTCAAGCCGGTGCTATCCGCCACGGTATTTCTCGTGCTCTTTTACAGTTCGATGCTGAACTTCGCCCCGAACTTAAAAAGGCCGGCTTCCTCACTCGTGACCCACGTATGAAGGAAAGAAAGAAATACGGTCTCAAAGGCGCAC
>CAMFSU010000012.1 GCA_945983355.1 uncultured Clostridia bacterium
TCTTTTCAGTTTGCGAACAGGACGTATGTAATTGAAATAGTAAATTGTATCAGAAAGCACTTTGTGTATGTCATCACACTTCCAATATTGGAAGTGTGATGACATAACGTCTTTAAATCTTCCAAAGAACGATTCCATAACTGCATTATCTCTTGGAGTTCCTGCTCTTGACATACTTTGAATTGTGTTGTAAGATTTAAGCAGGTTGCAATAACCTGCTGAGGAGTACTGGGAACCCTGATCGCTGTGCAAAAGGATAGGGGTACCGGTACTTTTTGCTTTTTCAAGTATTCGTTTTGCCGGTTTCATTACGAGAAAATTGTCAAACTCATCACTTAGACTTGAACACGGAAATGTCTGAAACGACCCAGCCATATTGGTTTAACAAGGTATCTGCTATACTTCTGTATCCTTGTGATGGATAGTGCGAATGAACATCCGCAACATAGTAATCTAATTCCTGTTGTTGCTTTTCGTATCTATTTAAGTTTCCATTTCGTTTTAACCATTTGTAATATCCTGAACGTGATACTTCATATATGTCGCATAATTCTGTTACCGAGTGACTTTCACTTTCTCTTTCGATGCAGGAATAGATTTGTTGTATTACCTTCTTTTGGCATCGCCCTTTTCGAGTTCTATGGATTTTTTTAACCTTACAATTTCTCTGTCTTTCTTTAAAAGTTCTCGTTCTAATAGTGCAATTTTGTATTCCAATTGCTCTGTTGGGGTGAGTTCTTTTTTACGCGCATATTTTGCAAGTGGGTTGCCGGGTTTGCGCTTGTTAACAAGCGCAGCTTCACCACCTTGTAAATATTGCCTTGTCCATTTGCAAATCATTGAATCACTAAGCCCTGTCTCTCTTGCTAATGCAGTAGCCATTTCTCCACACAAATTCCTTTTAACTAACGCTAATTTTCTTCTTTAATATGGCTTCTATTTGTTCCACCTTTTGGTTTTGACATTTGTTTCAACTCCTTTTCTCTATCTTAACATAAAAAATGATGGTAGACACCGTTTTTTGTGTCTACCATCATTATATCACTTCACCGTTTGGTGAGCGTTTTTTCATTTTTATTTTTGTTAAAGCTTAAAATCTTCCTCAGTGAAGTCGTTCGCAATTTTCACCCTTTGGGGTATGCGTTTAAGCGGGTCATATTTATAGCTGCGGCATTTATCATCACAGCTTGTAACACCGTGCTTTTTGCAAATAATTTCATCTTCAAACTTTAAGCGTGTGCCGTGCACACAATATTCGCAATGCTTTTCTAACTTCTTATTAAAAGGCGATTTAGCCATTTTTTCACATCCTTTAAGGGTATTATACTATATCCTGACACAGATTACCAGCAAATTTTTTGTTATAAAGTGAAATTATTAAAACAACCCCCATAATTATAAGCGAAAATGCCACCACAGGCCCATTTATAAAGGCGCAAATATCAAAGCTTACATTGTTTGAAAGGGTGCTAACCGATACCTTAAACATCTTTAAAAGCAAAAAGGTTAGCCCACCTGATAAAATGCCATGAATAAAGCGAAAAGCTATAAATAAAAGATAATTTATTTTAATCCCTTTTAAAAGTGAAAAAATCTGACACCAAATGCTCGCCCCCGCAAAGCCCAATAAAAAAGCTACGGTTAAAATATTATTGCATTTAAAAACGGCGGTTGTAACCTCGCACAAAAGCCCTAAAAATGAAAGTGGCTTAAAGCTTACAGACAGCATTTCAATATAACCGCAAATTACCGAAAATAAAATTACAAGCGAACAAATTTTTATTATTGTATCGGCGGCATCGGCGGCCGATAGCACGAAATTATCAACTGCACCGATTCGTTTTGGCGCGGTTATTTTTTTGCTTTCTTTTAAAAAACGCCCCAAAAACAAGGCGATTATAAGTGAGGATGAAATGTGCGATAAAAAAAGCACCCAACCGATTAAAACACTTTTAAAAACACCCTTGCCGACTGCCAACACAACAAAGGCGGGCCCTGCGTTTATGCAGTAATTTATCATTATTTTTGTTTTTTTATTTTCGGTTTCGCTTTGGCTTAAAAGCTTGGCGCCAAGTGGATAACCGCCGATAAGCGACAGTAAAAATAACGAAAATTCATAATAGTTTAGATGAAATAAAAACTGTGTTATGCGGTTTAGCGGTTTTAAAAATTTTAGAATGCCGCTTTTGTTTATAAACATAACGCAAAAGGTGAAAGGAAAAAGCGAGGGTATAATTACATTGCCGCACAAAACCACACCCGAAAGGGCGCTTTTAAGCGAAATTTCGGGGCGTAAAATTATTAAAAAAGCAAATGCCGACACAAATATAACCGAAAGTAAGTTTAGCAATTTTTTCACATTACCACCTATGAATTATTTTATAAAATATTTCATAGCATTATTACAAAGGTGGGTTTTGTTTGGCTAAAAAACTTAAAATTGAAAAGGGTAAAAAGAAAAATAAATGGAACTTAAATCCTGTAACCGATATGTTCGACAAGGATTTATTAAGCAGTCCGCACATTGAAATTTGCGGTAGCGGAAAAATCGAAATTGACGGCTGCGAAGGGGTTTATGAATATAACAGTGACTATATAAAGCTGCGGCTCAAAAAGGGCGCTATTATAATTTGCGGCAGCGATTTTGAGATTTTGACTTTTGAAAACCGTTTAATTACGGTAAGGGGCAAAATTTCAACCATTGAATTTTCAAATTAGGTGTTTTTATGCTGTTTTTATATAGATTTTTTCTTGGAATTTTAGAAATAGAAATTTACGGTGTTTACCCTGAAAAATTTTTAAATTTATGCTCGCAAAACAATATAAGCATTTGGGATATTGGCTTTAAAAAGGGTAAAATTTCTTGTAAAATAACGGTGCGCGATTTTAAAAAGCTGCCCAAAATTTTCAAAAAACAGGGTGTGCGGCTTCATATTACAAAAAAACAGGGCTTGCCGTTTTTTTTCGACAGGTATAAGCACCGCTTTGGAATTGTGGCGGGGCTTATACTGTTTTTTGCGGTTTTGCAGGTGCTTTCATCGTTTATTTGGGTAATTGAAGTAAACGGCAATAAAACGGTGGAAAGCGGCGAAATACTTAAAATATGCCAAGAAATCGGCATAACTGTCGGTATGAAAAAAGGCGATTTGGATGCAAAAAACAAAGCACAGGAAATGCTGCTAAAAAGCGACAAGCTTTCGTGGGGCTCGTTTAATATTGAGGGTTGCCGCTTGACTGTTGATGTGACCGAAATCGCCAAAGAGGACGAGGGGGATTTTCTTGCTTCAAACCTTTTGGCCGACAGTGACGGAATTATAAAGCACATTGATGTAACGGTGGGCAACTGCGTTGTAAAGGTGGGGGACACTGTCGCCAAGGGGGATGTTTTAGTGTCGGGCATAAGTGAAAACGAGCAGGGAACAAAGTTTGTGCGCTCAAGGGGAAAAATTATTGCCGAAACCACCACCGAAATAGAGCTTAAACAAGATTTTAATATTAAAAAAGAATATTTTGTCGGAAAACCAAAAACCAAAACAGTTTTAGAAATTTTGAGGTTTAAGCTGCCGCTTTATTTGGGGGCTGAAAAAGGTGAGTATGACAGCGAATATAGCGTAAAACCGTTAAAGCTTTTTAAAAACGAGCTGCCCATTAAGCTTCATAAACGGCGTTTTTTATATAAAAAGAGCGAAACCGTTAAAATCGACTTTCAAACCGCTTGCGAAGAGCTTGATAAACGGCTTGAAAAGGAATACCCCAACGCCCAAAAAACACGCGAATTTTTTGAAAACCAAGACGGCGCGGTTTTAAAAGCTATTATAAAAGAAGAAAGGGATATCTGCACCCCACAAAGTTTAATATTTAGTGTTGGAAAATAGAAAAAAATATGATATAATAACTTTGAATAGGATGTGATAGGGTGTTTGAAAAAACAGTAGACATTGAAAGAATTGAACAGCTTGTTGCTTTGTTTGGGAATTTTGATGAAAACATTAAAGAAATTGAAAAAAAGTATAATGTTGTTATCACCAACCGTGGCAGTCAAATTAAAGTATCGGGTGACCCTAACGATGTTTTAATCGCTGTCAGAACGGTGGAATGTCTTATTGAAATGATAAACAAGGGCGAACAAATAACCGAACAAAATATTCAGTACGCCGCAACTCTTGTAAGGGACGGCGAGGATGATAAAATAGGAAAGCTTTTAAACAGCGACTGTGTTTGCATTACCTCAAAGGGCAAGCCCGTAAAGGCAAAAACCTTGGGGCAAAAGAAGTATATCGATGCTATTAAGAAAAACACCATTACTATCGGTGTTGGCCCTGCGGGTACGGGCAAAACCTTTTTGGCGGTAGCGGTTGCCGTTGCGGCTTTTCGCTCAAAGCAGGTAAACCGCATTATCTTAACCCGCCCTGCAGTTGAAGCGGGGGAGAGCTTGGGCTTTTTACCGGGTGATTTGCAACAAAAAATTGACCCCTATCTTCGCCCTTTATACGATGCACTTTTTGAAATGTTAGGTGCTGAAAATTTTCAGCGCTGTATTGAACGCGGCGATATTGAGGTAGCTCCCTTGGCATATATGCGCGGCAGAACGCTTGACGACAGCTTTATCATTTTGGATGAAGCGCAAAACACCACAAGCGAGCAAATGAAAATGTTTTTAACCCGCTTGGGCTTTAATTCAAAAGCCGTTGTTACGGGCGATATCACACAAATTGATTTACCGTCAGGCAAAAAATCAGGTCTTAAAGATGCGGTTAAAATTTTAAAAAATATTGATGACATTGCAATTATGCGATTATCTGAAAAGGACGTTGTAAGACACCGCTTGGTGCAGGAAATTATTAAAGCTTATGAAAGAAATGAAGAACAAAATGAACGCAAAAATCAGCATTAAAAACAAGGTAAAAGGCATTGAACTGCCCAAAAATTACCGCACACTCATCCGCAAAGCGTGTAACACGGCTTTGGATTATGAGGGCTTTTGTGATGTGGCAGAGGTTAATGTAACCATTGTTGACGACAACGAAATTAAAGAGCTTAATAACGACTTTCGCGGTATTGATAAATCGACCGATGTGCTGTCCTTCCCGCTTGGTGAAAACGGAGAGTATGACATAAACCCCGAAACCGATGCTTTAATGCTGGGGGATATTGTAATTTCGGCTGAGCACGCTTTGGCGCAAGCCGAAGAATACGGCCATTCTATTGACCGTGAAGTTGCGTTTTTAACCGTTCATTCAATGCTTCACCTTTTGGGGTACGACCATATAAACAGTGAAGCCGAAGAAAAAGAAATGTTTAAAAAACAGGAAGAAATTTTAATTAAAATGGGTTTGGGAGTTTAAAAATTTATGAAACAAACATCAGCGTTTATAACAATTATCGGAAGACCTAATGTTGGCAAATCATCACTTATGAACCGCATTTTAGGTCAAAAGGTGGCAATCGTTTCGGACAAGCCCCAAACCACCCGCACTAAAATTATGGGCGTTAAGACCGAGGGTGAAAACCAAATTGTTTTTATTGATACCCCCGGCTTTCACAAGGCAAGAAACGAGCTTGATAAAAATATGAACCGCGCCGTTAACGACGGTCTTTGCGATGTTGATGCGGCAGTTTTGGTGGTTGAGGCAAACCAAAAATTTAAGTTTGACGGCGATAATTTACCCCCTGCCGAGCAAAAACTGATTGATGAAATTAAAAAACGCAAAATGAAGGCAGTTTTGGTAATAAACAAAATCGATTTGCTTCCAGAAAAGGACGAGCTTCTGTCGCTTATTATGGCATACACCAAGGCCTGCGATTTTGAAGCAGTTATACCCCTTTCGGCAAGAACAGGGGATGGAATTGACCTTTTAATGACCGAAATTAAAAAGTTTTCAAAACCGTCACCCCACTTTTTCGATGCTGACGATGTAACCGACCAACCCGAAAAGGTTATTGTTGCCGAAATGATAAGAGAAAAGCTATTGCGTTCACTCGATAAAGAAGTGCCCCACGGCATTGCAGTTGATTTGGAACGCTTTGTCGAGCGTGACACCGCCGAGGGCGAGCCGATTGTTGAAATTGAAGCAACCATTATTTGTGAAAAGGATTCTCACAAGGGTATTATTATCGGCAAGGGTGGCGCAATGCTTAAAAAAATCGGTATGCAGTCACGCCGTGATATTGAAGAATTTTTTGGCATAAAGGCATCGGTTAAGCTTTGGGTAAAGGTTAAGGAGGACTGGCGCAACCGCCAAGGTCTTATCCACACCTTTGGATTGGATTAGTTTACCTATTATATTTTAAAAATATCACCCAAAACTAAATTTAGGTGATAAGAATGGATAAAGAAAAATCGTGGCTTAGGTTTATTACAAGCGGCAAAGTCGATGATTATTTAACTTATGTAAATTCGTGCAAGGGGAGTGAAATACTTGGCACAGGCGACAACCCGTTTCACGACCGAGGGGTTGGTTATAAAGCAGGTGAATGTGGGGGAGAACGACAAGCTCGTAACCCTTTTCACTAAGGAACACGGTATTATTAAGGCATTTGCAAGCGGCGCCAAGCAGACAAAGTCCAAAAAGGGTGCCGCAACCAGCATGCTTACATACGGCAGCTTTGCCATTAAAAGCAAAAACGGCAGTTTAAGAATTTATGAAGCTACCCCAATTACAATGTTTTTTGGTGCAAGCAGTGATATTGAGGTTTTAACTATTTCGCAATATTTTTGCGAACTTGCTGACTGCTTTGCAGTAAACGGCAACAATAACAGTGAATTTTTTCGTCTAATTTTAAATTCGCTTCATTTTTTAACGGTTAAAAAACGCTTTCCACCACTCATAAAAGCTATAACCGAGCTTCGCGCTGCCGCCATTTCGGGATATGCCCCAAATCTTATTGCTTGTGACGGCTGTGGCAAGTTTGAGGATGATATAATGTATTTTAACGCCCAAGAGGGAATAATCACTTGCGGCGACTGTGAGAGAACACAGAGCTGCTTTGCGGCGGATAAAACAATGCTTTCGGCAATGCGGCACATTGTTTATTCTGATTTTGAAAAGCTTTACAGCTTTGAAATACCCGATGACCGTGCAGAAATGCTGTCACGAATAACCTCGGCTTATCTTACAACCCAAATCGATTACCGCTTTAAAACTTTAGACTTTTACAACAGTATTAAGGAGTAAAAAATGTACAATATCGAAAGATATTTAAAAACCTTAGAGCTTGATAAAATTTTACAAATGCTTTCAAGCGAAGCGTCTATTAAGGACAGTCGCGAGAGGGCTTTGACTCTTATACCCAAAACCGATTTTGATGAGGTTTCAAAGCTTTTAAATGAAACCTTTTCGGCATATCAGTTTTCTTCAATGTACCAAACACCAAGCTTTTCGGGGGCTAAAAATGTTTTGTCGGTTTTAAACCGTGCCGATGCGGGTGCGGTACTTTCAATGCGTGATTTACTTGACACTGCTGAAACCCTGCGTGTTATCCGCGTGGTGAAAAGCTGGCGTGAAAACTGCACAGCACTTCAAAGCACCCCGCTTGAAGATTTGTTTAACAGCTTAATTCCCAATAAGTATTTAGAGGATAAAATAAATTTTGCAATTAAAAACGAGGAGGAGCTTAACGATAACGCCTCCCCAACGCTTTATGACATTCGCCGTAAAATAAGCGCAAAGTCTTCAAAAATACGCGAGCTTTTGGACAAAATTGTAAAGGGTCCAACCGCAAAATATTTGCAAGATAATATAGTTACTCAGCGCGACGGCAGGTTTGTTGTGCCGCTTAAAGCCGAGCATAAGGGACAAATCGGCGGTATCGTGCACGATACCTCGGCTACGGGCTCTACACTTTTTATTGAGCCCATTTCGGTTGTGGAAACCAATAACGAAATCAGGGTTTTAAAAATTAAGGAAAAAGAGGAAATAGACCGCATTTTAGCCGAGCTTTCGGCCGAAGCAGGCAGCTTTGTGGGTGGTATTACCTCATCCTTTAATGCCCTTGTTGAGCTTGATTTAATTTTTGCAAAGTCAAAGCTTGCCTATAAAATGAAGGCGGCAATGCCTAAAATAAATAAAAAGGGTTACACTTATCTTAAAAATGCAAGACACCCGCTTATAAATTATAAAACCGTTGTGCCAATTACGGTGGGGCTTGGCAAAGAATATAACACCCTTGTTATAACCGGCCCAAACACAGGCGGCAAAACCGTTACTATTAAGACTATCGGTCTACTTACCTTGATGGCAATGTGCGGACTTATGGTGCCTGTGGATGATGGCAGCGAAATTGCAATTTACAGCAAAATTTTTGCCGATATCGGTGATGAGCAAAGCATTGAGCAGTCGCTTTCAACCTTTTCTTCCCATATGGTTAATATCATTTCAATTTTAGACAATGCCGATGATGATTCGCTTGTCCTTTTTGACGAGCTTTGTGCAGGTACCGACCCAATAGAGGGCGCCGCCCTTGCAAAAGCAATTTTAATGCGATTATCAATTTTCGGCAGTCGCGTGGTGGCGACCACCCACTATCCCGAGCTTAAATCCTACGCCATCGACACCGAAAGGGTTGAAAACGCAAGCTGTGAGTTTGATGTTAAGACCTTAAAACCCACATACCGCCTTATAATCGGTATGCCAGGGCGTTCAAACGCCTTTGCAATTTCGGGCAAATTGGGGCTTGACCAAAGCATAATTGATTCTGCTAAAGAGCAGGTAAAGGATGAAGATTTGCGCTTTGAAAGGGTCGTGGCATCCTTAGAAAATGCACGGCGCGAGGCCGAAAACGAGCATAAAAAGGCGAAAAAATTACGCTTTGAGCTTGATGAGGCAAAGCGTAAAAGTGATATGCGTGAAAAAGAGCTTGAAATTAAGCTGGAAAAAGCGTTAAACGAAACCCGTGAAAAAGCAACCCGAATTTTAGAGGATACACGGTATAAGTCATCGATTTTACTTAACGAGCTTGAAGAAATGAAAAAGCAAATCAATGCCGAAAATGCGGCAAAGCTTGCCGAAAAAGCACGACTTGCATATAAAGGCACATTAAAAGAGCTTGAAACCGATGCCGACCCCATAACCGTTAAAAAAGTGGCGGGTGAGGCGGTTGAAGCAGTAAATAAGGGTGACATTGTAGTTGTGGCTGACATTGGCAGAGATGCAACCGTTATTGATGTTAAGCCCGATAAAAAGCAGGCATACGTAATGGCGGGTGCAATTAAAATGTGGGTAGATTTTGAAAATTTGCGCTTTAAATCAAGCTTTTCGCCCACAACCGAAAAACCCAAAACCCGAAATGTAACGGGGCTTAAATCCCGTGCCGAGCGTACCGCCGTTACCGAAATTGACCTTCGCGGAATGGCAAGTGATGAGGCCATTTTAGAGCTTGATGCCTTTATTGACAATTCGGTGCTGTCGGGCATTGATACCATTCGCATTATTCACGGCAAGGGTACAGGTGTGCTTCGCAAAAATGTGCAGGCGCATCTTCGCCGCCATAAAAATATACTGTCGTTCCGCCTTGGCACCTTTGGTGAGGGTGAAAACGGCGTAACTATTGCCGAGGTTAAAGGTTAAGAAACATTTTTACAATAAAACCCCGTAGCTTTTGCTACGGGGTTTTATGCTATTCAGTTTCGCTTTCAATTTCTTCTTTTGGGTGTTTTTGCTTTTCGATATAATCCATAAGCTCTTTTAAAAGGGTATAAATAACGGCGGATAAGGGAACAGCAATAAGTGCGCCTAAAACACCGCCGATGTTACTGCCGACAAGCACGGCGCTTATAACAATAACACCAGGCAGGCCAACCGCCTTGCCTACAACTTTGGGGTAAATAAGGTTGCCTTCAAGCTGCTGTAAAATAATAAGGAACAAAGCAAAAAGCAGAGCTTTTAGCGGGTCGGTAATTAAAATTAAAAATGCGCCGACAAATGCGCCAACCCACGCACCGACAATGGGAATTAAAGCGGTTATGCAAATTATAATCGAAATAATTGCGGCGTTGGGGAAGCGGAAAATAAGCATACCGATATAGCAAAGCGTACCCAAAATTATCGCTTCGGTAAACTGACCGCCAATAAATTTTGTAAACGAAGTAAAGGTTTGCTTTGCAATGTGGTGCACAACCTTTGCCGCGGTTTCAGGCATAAAGGAATCAACCACGCGCTTTGCAAAAGCACCGATTTTTTCCTTTTGCGCCAAAATATAAATTGAAACAATTACACCGAATAAGATGTTTGAAATAACACTTAAAACCGAGCCCGTAACGCTTATAGCATCGTTTACAATGCTGTTGCTGTATTTAGAGGTGATGCTCTTAACAGTTTCCATTAAGGTGTTAACATCAATTTTGGGTATTTCGTCGGTCGGAATATTAAAGCTTTGAAGTGTATTTACAAGCCACTCGCGTGAATCAACGATAAATGTCGGCAATTTATCAATAATAAAGGCAATAGTGTCGCTAATATCGGGGATGATAACCAAAACAATAAGTGACAAAAGACCGAATGCCAAAAGATATGTTAAAACAAGGCAAAGCGGACGGCAAAGCTTTCTTAAAAATTTGCGTTTAGAATTTTTGAGAAATTTAAAAACCTTGGTTTCAAACCCAGTTAAAAAAACATTAAGCACAAAGGCAATGCAAAGTGCAATAATTATTGGGGTTATAAATCCGATAAGGGTTGAGGCAAAGCCCAAAACACCTAAAAAATTAAAAACAAGTGCAAAAATTATTGCCGAAAGAAAAACAATAAGCAAAATTTTGCGGATAGTTTTTGAATCAAGTTTCATTTAATCACCATTTTTTAGTTAGATTATTGTAATTATAACCCATTTTCTTGTTTTAGTAAATATTTTTTTAAAAATATATTGATAAAATGCAAAAAAGCAAGTATTATAACCTTATAAACTAATTTTAAAGGTGGGTTTTAAAATTTTGTGAATATGGATATTTCAAAAATAAAGGAAATTGAGCTTTTTCTTTTTGATATGGACGGTACGCTTTACCTTGGCGATACACTTTACGATTTTACGAAGGAATTGCTTGATACTATAAAAAAGCAAAACAAACGCTATTTGTTTATGACAAATAATTCTTCAAAAAGCGTTTCGGCTTATATTGAAAAGCTTAATAAAATGGGCATTACTGCGGTTTACGACGATTTTATCACTTCTTCACAGGCAACCGCACTTTATCTTAAAGAAAACAGCCCCAATGCCAACCTTTATGTTTGCGGTACACAGTCCCTTAAAAAAGAGCTTTGCGACAATGGCTTTGCCGTAACTGATGATATTTCAAGGGTTGACTGTATAGTAATGGGCTTTGATACCGAGCTTAGCTTTAAAAAGCTTGATGATGTTTGCAAAATACTTTCCACAAGAAAGGTTAAATATATTGCAACTAATCCCGATTATGTCTGCCCAACAGAATATGGCAGCGTGCCCGACTGTGGAAGTGTTTGCGATATGGTTTTTAATGCGACAGGCAAAAGACCGTATTTTATTGGCAAGCCCGAACCTGCAATGCCAAACATAGCAATGAAAATGGTGGGCTGTCAAAAGAATAAAACGGCAGTTGTGGGCGACAGAATTTATACTGACATTAAAAGCGGTATAAATGCGGGGTGTATAACAATTCTTGTTATGTCGGGCGAAACAACCCCCGAAATATTAGAAAATTCAAAGGATAAGCCGGATTTTGTGCTGTCTTCCGCAAAGGAAATTCTTGAAATTATTAAATAAAAATAGCTTGAAGATTTAATCTTCAAGCTATTTTTTTATACGGTTACTTCTTCTTTTATTTCATTTTTGGCTTTTGCCCGCTTTTTAAATAGGGAAATTATAAATAAGGGTAAATACATTATAAGCATAACGGCGGGCAATAAAATGGGAAAGCCCCAAAGATGACTGCCAAGCAGTTTTTCAAAAAGCTCTAACGGGTTGCCTTTGTCGGGCTCCATTAAAAACATAAAGTTTGTGTCGCATAAGAGGTTTATAAAATAAATGGGTATTGCAATTAAAACAAGCAGCAAAATGCTTTTCGGCATTGCTTTAAGGGTTGGCTTTGCTTCGCCGTTTGAAACCAAAAGTATGGGGTACATTACTAAAAATGCGTGAATTACAAAGCTATGTATATGGGAAAAATTAAGGCAGGGAAGTGTTGTCCAGTTTGGAAACAGCAGCGCTAAAAGTGCACCCGGAATACAAAAATAATATAAAAAATTGCGCACAATGGCTGTTGGTTTAAAAATATCAAAGGCAATAAGCAAAATGTTTATTCCGCAAAGGTGCAGCGGTAAATAGCCAACACCAAATTCGCCCAAAGCGGCCATTACAATATTTTTTAAAATTTCAAGAAAAACAATAATAATGCCAACTGTAATACGCATTGCTTTTTGCTTTTGTGCAGGTAATTTGCGGTAAATTATTGCACCCGTAACGCAAAGCAAAAGGGTTGCAAAAAGCCACGATAAATGGGTAAAATCAAAGGCGGAAAAGCCAAGTCCTTCGGGTATGGTATCTTTTGTATTAAAAAACATAATAACACCTCTAAAAGAATGTTATCACATTTTGTCGAAAAAGTCACTATTTTTTAAAAAAGTAAAGCCCAAAGCAAAAGCTTTGGACTTTAAAATTGGTTTTATACGCGTTTTACGCCGATTTTAACATTTTCGCCGTTGATATCCCATTCCTTAACAAAACCGTCAGGTGTGGCAATTTTAAGCGCGTCAGCCAATGTGTCGCCAACGATGTCGGATGATTTTTCGGCTGCAAGGTTGCAAATCTTCTGACTGCCGTCAAGGGTGATTTCAATATGGTCGGTGACATTGAAATCGGCCTCTTTACGCATTGTTTGAATTTTGCTTACAAGTTCACGAATGTAACCTTCGTTGATAAGGTCTTCGGTTAAAACTGTGTCAAGCGCAACGGTGATACCGCGGTCGCTTAAGGTATAAAATCCCTCTTTCTGAGCGGCATCAATAAGCAAATCTTCAACCAAAAGTGTAACATCGCCTGATGCAAGTTTAAGTGTCAAACTGCCGTTTTCGTCAAGCTCTTTCTTTGCGGCGTTACCGTCAATTTCCATAAGATACTGACGGATTTCATTAAGCTGCTTACCAAACTTTGGACCAACGGTTTTAAGCTGTGGCTTAAAGGTGTAGGTGACAAAGTTGTCAACCGCATCGGTAAAGTCAACCTTTTTAATGTTAAGCTCATCCTTAATAATGCTTGTGTAGGTTTCTTCCAACTCGCCGTCAAGCTTAACATACATAACATTAAGGGGCTGACGGTTTTTGCGTGAAGAACCGTTACGAGCCGAACGACCAAGCACAACGATTTCAAGCACCTTTTCCATTTGCTCTTCAAGCTTTTTGTCAATTAAATCTTCGGCTACTTCGGGGAAGTCGCAAAGGTGAATACTAATGGGTGCGGTGTCATCAACCGATTTAACAATGTTTTGGTAAATGTTTTCCGCCATAAAGGGAATCATCGGAGCGGCGGTTTTTGCTGTGGTTACAAGGGCGGTGTAAAGGGTCATATAAGCGGCGAGCTTGTCGTCGGTCATACCTTGTACCCAGTAACGCTCACGGCCACGGCGAACATACCAGTTGCTCATTTCATCCACAAATTCCTGCAAAGCGCGTGCGGCTTCGGGAATGCGGTAATTATTAAGGTTTGTGTCAACTGCCTTTACAACTGAATTAAGCTTTGATAAAAGCCATTTATCCATAACTGTAAGCTTGCAGTCGGCAAGGTTATACTTGGTTGGGTCAAATTTATCAATATTTGCATAAAGCACATAAAAAGCGTAGGTGTTCCAAAGTGTGCCCATAAATTTGCGTTGACCCTCAACAACGGCTTTACCGTGGAAACGGTTTGGAAGCCAGGGGGCAGAGTTGGTGTAGAAATACCAGCGGATAGCATCAGCACCGTAGCTTTCAAGTGCATCAAACGGGTCAACTGCATTGCCCTTTGATTTACTCATCTTTTGGCCGTTTTCATCCTGAACGTGACCTAAAACGATAACATTTTTAAAGGGCGCCTTGTCAAAAATAAGGGTTGAAATTGCCAAAAGTGAATAGAACCAACCACGTGTTTGGTCAACCGCTTCTGAAATAAAGTCAGCAGGGAATTGTGCTTCAAACAAGTCCTTATTTTCAAAGGGATAGTGGTGCTGTGCAAACGGCATCGAGCCCGAGTCAAACCAACAGTCGATAACCTCGGGTACGCGGTGCATTTCTTTGCCGCACTTTTCACACTTAATGGTTACACCGTCGATATAAGGGCGGTGAAGCTCGATATCATCGGGGCAGTTAGAGGACATTGATTTTAGTTCTTCAATGCTGCCGATAGAATGCATATGACCGCATTCGCAGGTCCAAATATTAAGGGGTGTGCCCCAATAACGATTTCGTGAAATACCCCAGTCCTGAACATTTTGCAGCCAGTCACCAAAACGGCCCTTACCAATGCTTTCGGGTATCCAGTTAATTGTGTTGTTGTTTGCAATAAGCTGGTCTTTAACATCGGTCATCTTGATAAACCAAGATTCGCGTGCATAGTAGATAAGTGGGGTGTCACAACGCCAGCAGAACGGATAGTCGTGTTCAAACTTTGGTGCGTCGAATAAAAGACCTGCTTTTTCAAGGTCGGTGAGCACAAGCACATCGGCATCCTTAACAAACTTGCCGGCATAGGGGGTTTCTTCAGCCATTTCACCCTTGCTGTTTACAAGCTGAACAAAGGGTAAATCATACTTTCTGCCTACTTTCGAGTCATCCTCACCAAAAGCGGGGGCAATGTGAACAATGCCTGTACCGTCGCTCATTGTAACATAGCTGTCACAGGTGATGAAGAATGCCTTTTTGTGTTGCTTGTCACAAAGGGGCTGAACATAATCAAAAAGTGGCTCGTATTCGGTAAATTCAAGTGCTTTACCGTTAAATTCTTCAATTATTTCATAAGCGGGGGTATCTTCGGTTGCAAGCTTGCCTAAAACCTTGTCTAAAAGCTCCTTCGCCATATAGTAGGTGAAGCCGTCAGCCGCCTTAACCTTGCAATAGGTATCGTCAGGGTTTACGCAAAGCGCAACGTTTGAGGGAAGAGTCCAAGGGGTAGTGGTCCATGCAAGGAAATATGCATCCTCACCTTTAACCTTAAAGCGAACAACTGCACTGCGTTCCTTAACATTTTTATAGCCCTGGGCTACCTCGTGAGAAGACAAGGGGGTGCCGCAGCGTGGGCAGTAGGGAACAATCTTAAAGCCCTTGTATAAAAGACCCTTTTCAAAAATTTGCTTTAATGCCCACCATTCAGATTCAATAAAGTTGTTGTCATAGGTAACATATGGGTCATCCATATCGGCCCAGAAGCCAACAGTTTTTGAAAAATCTTCCCACATGCCCTTATATTTCCAAACACTTTCTTTACAATGGCTGATAAAGGGGTCAAGACCGTATTCTTCAATTTGCTCCTTACCGTCAAGGCCTAAAAGCTTTTCAACCTCAAGCTCAACGGGAAGACCGTGTGTATCCCAACCGGCCTTACGGGGCACCATATAGCCCTTCATTGTGCGGTAGCGGGGAATCATATCCTTAATAACACGGGTTAAAACGTGGCCGATGTGTGGCTTGCCGTTTGCGGTTGGTGGACCATCATAGAAAACATAGGGTTCGCCATCGGCCTTTTCAATTATGCTTTTTTCAAAGATTTGGTTTTCATCCCAAAACGCTTTGATTTTCTTTTCTTCTTCAACGAAATTAACGTTGGGGGAAATGTTTTTATACACTTCATCTACTCCTTTTAAGAATTGCTAAAATAAAAATGCCCTCTATCCACAATAGGATAAAGGGCATAACACTTTATAAACCACCTATTACATAGAACTAATATTCACGGTTTTTATAACGGAAAACAACCGGACAAAGCTTACTTTAAAAAATTTCAGCCGTCTGCTCAGGAGTGATTTAGGCAACCCAAAACTGCAGAGCTTTCACCAACCTCTGCTCGCTAAAAGTTTTGTTATGGTAACCACTTTCTCCGTCAAAGCATTTAAAGGGTATTTAATTTAAGGTTTTAAAATTATTCGTTAACAGAGGGGATTTGTTGCTTTAATGCAGCGCGGGTTTTACGAACTTCGCCAAGGTTAGCGGTAAGACCTTCGTCTGCACGGCGCATAATATCATCAACAAAGTCCTGTGCGGCTTTACGCATTTCACGGCTCTTGCCCTGTGCGTTAGCAATGATTTCAGCTGCCTTTTGCTGTGAAAGCTTAACGATTTCTTCCTGTGCTACCATTGCTTTTGCCTTTTCTTCTGCATTGCGGATAATAGCATCAGCTTCACGCTTTGCGGTGGTGATAATTTCAGCACGGTCAGCAACAATGCCCTTGGCCTGCTTAATTTCGGCAGGGATGTTAAGACGGATATCGTCAACAACTGCTCTTAATTTTTCGATATCAACAAGGGTTTTCTTTCCGGGGATTTTAATACCGCCGTCGATAACTTCGTCAAACTGTTCCAATAATTCGTCAAGTGTCATTTTTTCTTCCTCCATAAACCTTTAAAGGTATTATTTTTTTGAATTTATCCTGTCGATGATGTCCTGCCTTATTGCTTCGGGCACAAAGCTTGAAATATCGCCCTTCATTGAAGCAATTTGTCTAACCATACTTGATGAAAGATACATATTTTGTGCATCGGTGGTTAAAAACAGGGTTTCAACATTGGGATTTAACTTCTTATTTGTTAATGCCATCTGAAATTCATATTCAAAATCAGACATAGCACGAAGTCCTTTAATAATTGCGGTAGCACCGCGGGCGGCGGCATAGTCGGCAAGTAAGCCGTCAAAGTGCACAACCTCGACATTTTTAAGGTTTGGTATGCATTTTTTAATCATTTCAACACGCTCTTCGGGTGTAAAGCAATGCTTTTTATCTGCATTATACGCCACCACAACAATCACCCTATCAAACATATGTGAGGCACGGGTGATAATATCAAGATGACCGTTTGTAACGGGGTCAAAGCTGCCGGGGCAAATGGCAATGCTGTTTTTCATAAATTAAAGCCCCTTTCGATAAATTGCAGCATTTATTTTACCGTAACGGTAGGTGCGATAAACCTTAAAACCGCCGATTTCTTGTGGAATATCAACCTCGGGCGGATATTCGCAAATAATCATACCGTAATCGCTCATAAGCGGAAGCACCGCTTTGATAGCGTCGGTCATTATCCCCGCTGCGTAGGGTGGGTCTAAAAAGGCAATATCAAAGGTGTCACGGCACATTGCCGCAAAGGACGAAAAATCGCTTTGAATAACCTTTGCAAAGTCCAAAAGACCTGTAATTTCCAAATTCTTTTTAACAAGATTTATTGAAGCACGGCTGTTGTCAACAAAAACACAGCTTTTAGCACCGCGGCTTAATGCCTCAATACCAAGCTGGCCCGAGCCGGCAAATAAATCTAACACACGGCGACCTTCAATATCAAATTGCAGGGCGCTGAACAATGCCTCCTTAACCTTGTCAGAGGTTGGGCGAACATCGTATGTGTCCGGTGTGACGAGGCGCTTGCCACGAGCAATACCGGTTATAACGCGCATTTGTATCACCTAAAATCAAATTAACAGGATATATTTAAACAATTATCCTATTATTACATCTATTATCGCACCAAACACCCTGTTTTGTCAATAGTTTTTTATTATATTGCAAAAATAATATATATATTATATAATAAGCGTATGAACAAGATTTTTATTTTCACGGGCGAATGTGACCCATACGCCTTTTTAAAAACGACCGCCGCCCAAAAATATAATAACACCGAAATAGTTAAAACCGAAAAGGGAAAGCCGTATTTCAGGCAAATTCCCGGTTTGTTTTTCAACATTTCCCACACCGAAGGACTTACTGTAATCGCGATAGGTGACAGCGAGGTTGGCGTTGATGTTGAAAAAATCAGAAAAGCTGATTTAAGAATAACCCGCCGCTTTTTAAAGGAAGAGGCCGATTATATAAATGCCCGCGACTGTGACCGCCGTTTTTTTGAAATTTGGACCAAAAAAGAGGCATATTTAAAGCATAAGGGGACAGGGCTTTCGGGCGGACTTCAAAGTGTTAATGTTTTAAATTTGCCAATTAAAACATTTGATTTTGAAGATTATATTATTTCGGTTTGCAGTGAAAAAGAATATGAAATAGAAAAAGTGATCTGTTAAAAAGCAGGTCATTTTTTATTACAAAAATGTCATATTTATTGCTTGGGTTTTGGGTATGTGATATACTGAATACAACTAAATTTTACTCAAAGGAGTGTTTGGGTTGTTAAGAGTTGAAAATTTAACCAAAATTTACAAAACCAAAAAGGGCGCCGATGTGTACGCACTTGATGGTGTAACGCTGCAATTTCCCGAAAAGGGAATGGTTTTTCTTTTAGGTAAAAGCGGCAGCGGTAAGTCAACGCTTTTGAATGTTTGCGGCGGTCTTGATGCCCCGACAAGCGGCGAAATTATTGTTAAGGGTCGCAGCAGTAAGGACTTTTCACAGGCCGATTTTGACAGCTATCGCAATACCTTTATCGGCTTTATTTTCCAAGAGTATAATATTCTTAACGAGTTTTCGGTTGAGGATAATATCGCCTTGGCGCTTGAGCTTCAGGGTAAGTCGAAGGATAAAAAAGCCATTAAAGAGCTTTTGGAGCAGGTTGATTTACAGGGCTTTGCAAAACGCAAACCAAACACCCTGTCGGGCGGTCAAAAGCAGCGTATCGCTATTGCCCGCGCACTTATAAAGTCACCTGAAATTATTATGGCGGATGAGCCGACGGGTGCACTTGATTCAAACACAGGCAGACAGGTTTTAGAAACACTTAAAAAGCTTTCACAACAAAAGCTTGTTATCATTGTTTCGCACGACCGTGAATTTGCCGAGCTTTACGGCGACCGTATTATCGAGCTTAAAGACGGCAAGGTTATTTCGGATGTTACAAAGGGTACAGTCGGTGAAGAAGCGTTAAGTGAAAACATAAACACTATCGGTGATGTGCTTTGCATTAAAAATGGCAACACCTTAACCGACAGTGAATTTGAAAAAATTAAGGCCTTTTTGAAAAAGTGCAAAAATGACATAATCATCGCAAAAGACGAAACCGATGTTAAAAACTTTAAAAAGGTTAACCGCATTAATGATGACGGACAAAAGGAAATTTTTGCCGACACCGATGAAAGCAAAATTTCTAAAAAGGAATACACAAAGGAAGAAAGCCGTTTTATTCGTTCACGTCTTCCAATGCGCCACGCCTTTAAAATTGGTGTGTCAAGTCTTCGCTTAAAGCCGATAAGACTGCTTTTTACAGTTTTGCTTTGCACCGTTGCCTTTACACTTTTAGGTCTTCTTTCAACCCTTAATTTTTATGACAGTGAAGCCACCTTTAAGGAAACCCTTTCAGATATAAGCATTTCAAATATTCAGCTTCATAAGGAATATGAAACCTTAAATATTTGGTATGAAAGAGGCGAAAAACGCAACGAATATGAAGCTTGGGAACGCGGCAAATTCAACAGTGCCGAAATTAAAGAGCTTGGGGATAAGCTTGGCCGAGATGCTTTTGGCGGCTTGTCAATTGGCGGAAGCTTTAATTTAAGAGTTAACAATTCAAAATATTGGCAAAATAACATAGTTGCTTTTGCTAATTTACCTCAAAATAACTCGTTGCGACAAAAAATAACGGGTACCTATCCGCAAAATAATGATGAAATTTTAATAACCTCATACATAGCAGATATGTTTATTCAGTGCCAGGCGGTTGACAGTAATTCAAATTTAATTGAGGTTAGTGACCGCTCACAGCTTATTGGTAAAAAAATCAGTATTCAGGGCGAGGTATTTAAAATTACAGGTATCTTAGATACGGGCGAGGTTCCTGCAGACTATGAATCGTTAAAAACTGCTACCGAGGAGGATTACAACCTTCAAAATAAAATGCGTTCTTACTTTGAAAGCAGTCTTCACGGTATAGTTTTCACCACTGAAGAGCGCATACAAAAATTTGCGGCACAAAATGAAAACTATAAGGAAAGTCTTACAAATTACACCCGTGTGGTTGCCGCTTTAAAGGTTGGCGGAAAATATAATTATCCCGAATATGCCAATGCAAACTATGTTCGCCCAAGCGATATAGGAAACAGCTATAAGCTTTATTCACCCGACGGTGTGACAACACCCGCTAATAATCAGGCACTTGTCACAAACGAGCTTTTCGGACAAATGGCAAGCGAAAGCTATTGGAAGCTTATTGAAGAAGCTGACCAAAATGGAAATTATGAGCTGGCTGAAAAATACCGTAAGGTGGCCGAAATTGCCGACCAAGTTCGTATGGGTGGAATTTACAAGTGGGATGAAGCTACCAAAACCGACAGCTTTACCCAGCTTAACGATGCACAAATTAAAGCAAAGGTTAACGAGCTGTTTAAGGCGATGAAGCGTGACAGTGTTTCATTAAAGCTTGGCGTTAAGGCATATGATGACCAAAATCAATCTGCAAAGGGCACACAAAACGAGCTTAGCATTGTGGGTGTTGCTTATAAGAGCGTTTTGTCAGAGCACGGCGGCGAAACCAAAATTGTTGTAAGTGAAGCAACTTTTAATAAGCTTTGGGACGAGCAAAAAACCTTTGTTGAATATTATGGCGAATCTAAAACCGATTATGTTGAACCCGAAAATGCGGCCTTCACTACCGCAATTATTCCATTTAGCTATGACGAAGCGGTTGTAAATGAGTATTGGAGCATTTACAACAACAAGGAATTTGACCAAAAATTCACCCGTCTTGGAATTTCAAGCTCGTTTATTTATAATCTACAAATGGTTGATGATATGGTTGACGGGCTTTCAAAGGTATTCCTTTATGTTGGTCTTGTTTTTGCTTTGTTTGCGGCATTATTGCTTTCAAACTTTATATCGGTTTCAATTTCTAACAAAAAGCGCGAAATTGGTATTCTCCGTGCAGTTGGTGCACGTGGCACAGATGTATTCAAAATTTTCTTCTCTGAATCCTTTACAATTACGGCAATATGTATTGTGCTGTCAACCATATTCAGTATAATTGTTTGTGGTTTAATTAACGGCGAAACTGTAAATTATATCGGTGCATCTCTCTTTGTGTTTGGTATTTTATCGTTTATTATAATGGTTTTAATTGCCCTTGTTACCGCAATTATTGCTACCTTCTTACCTGTTTATAATGCCGCAAAGAAAAAGCCGGTTGATTCTATTCGTTCACTTTAAAAGCTAATAAAAACACGGCGGTAACCGAATTTGGTTATCGCCGTGTTTAATTTTTTTGTGCCTATTTATTTTTTGTCAGCCAAACGCTGAATTGCTTTGATAATTTCAACAATCGGAATTACAAGGAAGGCAAGACCGATAGAAATGGCGTATGCCTTAAAATCAAGATGTGTGAATTCAAACATATTGGCTAAAACAGGAATTTCAATAATTGCAGTGGTAAGGGCAAGGGATGCCACCATTGCACCGTAAAGCACTAAGTTGTGCGACTTTTGTGCAAATGCCATACCTAAAACCGAGCCACGCTGTGAGCGCATATTAAATGAGTGGAAGATTTCGCACATTGACATAGTTAAGAATGCCATTGTCATACCTTCGCCGCTTGCAACGGGGTGGAAGATATCGAAAACGCCTGTTTCAAGGTATTCGCCAATAAAGAAAGCAGCAAGTGTAAGGATAGTAACAAGCGCGCCTTGATAGAACACATCAAAAGCCATGCCGCCTGCGAAAACACCCTCTTTACTGTCACGGGGCTTGCGCTTCATAATGTTTCTTTCGGGCTTTTCAAGACCGAGAGCAAGTGCGGGGATAGAGTCGGTTACAAGGTTTATAAAGAGAAGATGAACGGGTTTTAAAATTGTAAAGCCCAAAATTGTTGCGGTAAAGATTGAAAGCACTTCCGAAAGGTTAGAGCCAAGTAAGAACTGAATCGCCTTGCGGATGTTATCGTAAATTCTTCTGCCTTCTGATACAGCTGAAACAATGGTAGCAAAGTTATCATCAGCAAGCACCATATCGGCAACATTTTTGGTAACATCGGTACCGGTAATACCCATACCAACACCAATGTCGGCGCTCTTAATAGAGGGGGCATCGTTTACACCGTCGCCTGTCATTGCGGTAATCATACCGCGGGCACGCCAAGCGTTAACAATTCGGGTTTTGTGTTCGGGCTGAACACGGGCATAAACGCGGAATTCGGTTACTCTTTCAGCAAATTCCTCATCGCTGATTTCGTCAAGCTGTGCGCCTGTGATAGCGGCTGATGGGTCTTCAATAATGCCAAGCTGTAACGCAATGGCAACTGCGGTATCCTTATGGTCGCCCGTAATCATAATTGGGGTGATGCCTGCGCTGCGGCATTCCTTAATAGCATCCTTAACTTCTGGACGGGCAGGGTCAATCATACCTGTAAGACCAATAAAAACAAGTTCGTTTTCAAGGGCTTCGGGTGCAAAGTCTGCTGGGGCGGTGTCATACTTTCTAAATGCAACCGCAAGCACACGAAGCGCCTTATCAGCCATACGCTTATTGTCGGCCAAAACTGCATTTTTAACCTCATCAGTAAAGGGGACAACCTCGCCGTTTATAAGGGCAAAAGCGCATTTATTAAGCACAACATCGGGTGCACCCTTGGTGTACTGAATAATACCGTCAGCAGTATCGTGCACGGTGGACATCATCTTTCTGCCCGAATCAAAGGGTGCTTCGCCAATACGAGGAGCATTAGTCACAAGGTCGTTTTTATTAAGACCAAGTGTGTTTGCATAGTTTACAAGTGCGGCCTCGGTCGGCTCACCCGTAACAATGCCGTCAGCATCAATTTCAGCATCACAGCAAAGTGCCATTGCTTTAGCAATTAACGCTTCATCTGTGCCGAAATGGTTAACCACGGTCATTTTATTTTGGGTTAAGGTACCTGTCTTGTCAGAGCAAATGATTTGTGCACAGCCGAGTGTTTCAACTGCGGTAAGCTTTCTTATAATGGCGTTTTTCTTTGACATATTTGTAACGCCGATAGAAAGCACGATTGTAACAACTGCGGCAAGACCTTCGGGGATAGCGGCAACCGCTAAGGAAACGGCAACCATAAAGCTTTCAAGGAAAATGCCAAGGGTAAGTCCTGTGCCTAAAACCGCGGTAATTACCTGGAAGCCAAGAAGCACAACGCAAATACCAAGCACTAAGAAGGTAAGAATTTTTGAAAGCTGTGAAAGCTTGATTTGAAGTGGGGTTTGGCCTTCCTCGGCTTGAGCGATAGCATCGGCAATTTTGCCCATTTCGGTGTCCATACCTGTTGCCACAACAACTGCTTTACCACGGCCGTAAACAACGGTAGAGCCCATATAAGCCATATTTTTGCGGTCGCCAAGGGGCACTTCATCATTTTCACCGCCGTTTAAAAGACCGATAAGCTTATCAACCGGTACAGATTCACCGGTTAAAGCGGCTTCTTCAATTTTCATGCTTGCACATTCAAAAATGCGGCAGTCGGCGGGAACAGCATCACCTGCTTCTAAAATAACAACGTCGCCGATAACAAGGTCTTCACTTCTTACCGAAACAAGCTTGCCATCGCGAAGAACTTTTGAAGTTGCGGCGCTCATTTCTTGAAGTGCTTCGATAGCGGCTTCTGCCTTGCTTTCTTGCACAACACCCAAAACGGTGTTAATTACAACAACCACCAAAATAATTACGGTGTCGGTTGGAAACACAAAGTGAAAGCTGCCGTGTTCAAACCATTCGGTAATTGCCGAAATAACAGCGGCAACTATAAGAATAATAATCATTGGGTCTGAAAGCTGTTCTAAAACACGCTGCAGAATGGTTTTCTTTTTGCCTTCTTGAAGCTTGTTTTTGCCATACTGCTGTAGGCGGGCATCAGCTTCGGATGATGTAAGACCTTCGGCGGTGCTGCCGATATGCTTAAAAACATCCTCAATTTTTTGAAGATAATACTTCATTTTAAAATCTCCTTTTGAAAATTATTATATGCAATTTTTTAAAAAAGAAAGACTTACCCGTATAAAACAGATAAGTCTTGTCATTTAATACGAAGCCAGGAAATATTTTTCCGACTGTTGAACTTCGCAGCACTAAATATGAAATTTAGTGTTGACTACTCCCTTATTAAAACTAATATTACCACAAATTACTAAAATTTGCAAGTGGCAAATAAAAAGAATAAGATTATTTCATTTTTTATAATATTCTTCCGCGTTTTAGCGAATTGTTTCCGAATTTTTTTCTAACCGACCAGATAGAATCCTCAACCTGTTCGGTTTTTTTGGTGCTTTCACAGTCACCAAACATATCAATTTGCTCGGCGGTGCTGTCACCTTTTAAGGATATTGCACGAAGTCCGACCGAGCGTAATGGCTCGGCAAAGTGGTAATTTTCTTTAAATAAATCAAAGCCTCTTTTTGCAAGGGTTAGGGATGAATTTGTTGATGTATCAAAGGTTTTGCTGAATTCTTTTACCGCAAGGGAGGCAGTGCGTATATGCACCTGAACACCAAACGAATATAAATCGTGTTGGCGAAGTGTTTCGGCAATATCCTCCGCAAAGCCCAAAAATGCCGACCAAACCTGTTCGTTTGTTTCAAAGTCCTTACCTGTGGTGGTCGATTTTCCCACACTCTTTGGTTTTGAATTGCGAGTTATGGGGGTTACGGGGGCATCATCAAGCCCTAAAGCGTACTTTTTCAGCTCGTTACCGTTTTTGCCAAGAATTCGGTTAAGAGTTTTGTCGTCACAAAGGGTGATATCGCCAATCGTTGAAACCCCAATACCGTGAAGCTTGTCGGCGGTGCGTTTGCCCACAAACAAAAGGTCTGAAATGGGCAAAGGCCATACTTTATCTTTAAAATTTTCTTTTGAAATAACGGTCACAGCGTCGGGTTTTTTCATATCAGAGCCAAGCTTTGCAAAAATTTTGTTAAAGCTTACCCCCACCGAAATGGTAATTCCAAGCTCGCGCTTAATATCACGCCTTATTTTGTTTGCAATTTGCAAGCCGTCGCCAAAAAGCACAGTACTGCCCGTAACATCAAGCCAACATTCATCAATGCCGAATGGCTCGACCATATCGGTGTATCTTTCGTAAATTTGCCGTGCTTTTTTAGAATATTTTTCATATTCATCGTAAAGCGGGGGAAGGGTCACTAAATTTGGGCATTTGCGCTTGGCTTCGAAAATGGCTTCTGCAGTCTTAACACCAAAGCTTTTGGCAATGTTATTTTTTGCGAGAACTATGCCGTGGCGGTTTTCACTGTCACCGCAAACGGCAACAGGCAAATCCCTTAAGGTGGGGTTAAAAAGCAGAGAAACCGACGCAAAAAAATTATTAAGGTCACAGTGTAAAATAATTCTGTCAGCCAAATTTAACCCTCCTTTTTAGAACATCTGTTCAATCATATTATACATCCAAAATTTCCAAATGTAAAGGTTTAAATTCTTCCAACGCTTTTTTATGAAAGCGTTCGGTTTGGCGTTTGCTGTAATTTATTAAAAAAGAAACCTCTAAAAGATTTTTTCCGCAAATATATTTTAAAAATAAAACTTCACGAAGTACTTCATTTGAAATCGATGAAATATCGCTTTCAATGTTTTGGCGCACCAGTTCGCAGTTTTTAATTTCTTTTATGTATTTTTCGCTTTTTTCGGGGTTTTGTTCCATCATTTCGTTAAGGCGGTTGATTTTATTTTGCTGTGTGCGGTAAAGCTTTAAATATTCTTTTTTTGCTTGCATTTTTCTGTCTCCTTTAATCTTGGTTTTATAAGCGCCACATACTGACCATAGCTGTATTTTGTGTTGTGCTTTTTGTTATACCTTTCAACCTCGCGCATAAATTTGTAAACGGCGTTGTCTTCGGTTTGCCTTTTGCGTTTATATTCCTCTCTTTTAAGCTTTTCGAACCTTACCTTGCATTTATCACTGCAAAATTCATCCTGCCCGTCAATAATTCGTGCACCACAGCACCGGCAGTGATGAATTTCAATTTCAGTAAAATTTGTTGTTTTACAAAAAGGGCATAAATAAAGCTTTTCAAAGGGTGGGCCGCCTAACGTGTGGTGTTCGTTTTTTAAAAATGGTTTATTAAATTTTCGGTTGCAGTCCTTACAATAATACATATTTTCACTCTTTCGCTTGACATTTACGAAATAAAGTATTATAATGAATAAAAATTACTGAATTTCGTACACTATCGTGATTATATTACGAAATTTAGTAAAAGTCAAGTAAAAATTACTAAATTTCGTAAAATGGGGATAAAATATGATTTTTGTGTATGATTTAATTGAGGAGCTTTGCAAGGGAAAGGGAATAACGGTTACCGCACTTTGCCGTGAATGTAACATACCTCGTTCATCCTTAACTGATTATAAAAAGGGAAGAATTAAAAGTCTTTCAACCGATACACTTTGCAAAATAGCCGATTATTTTGATGTAAGCGTGGGCTTTCTTTGTGGTGAAGAGCAAATTGCTTTAAGCGATGAAGCGGTCAAGGCGGCCCTTTTCGGTGAAGATTTTAAGGTGAGCGATGAAATGTGGCGAGAATTACGACACTATGCCGAATTTTTAAAAACAAAATACAGTAAAAAATAAAAAATCCGTACAACAGTACGGATTTTTTATTATGCTTATAATGAATATTTATTTGTATATTTATCGAATTCTTCCATAAATTTTTCATTTGAAGTTGACTTAATGGAATTGAGGTATTTATGTGCGTCAAGCTTGTCTCCCGAAAGCTGCATTGTGTAAACTGCAATATTTGAACAATGGTCAGACACACGTTCAAAATTAGTAAGCAGGTCGATAAATATAAACCCAAGCTCAATGGTGCAGTTATTTGCTTGCAAGCGTTCAATATGAAGAGCTTTAAGGGTTTCGTTAAGTCCGTCAATAACCTGCTCAAGCGGTTCAACGTGTGTAGCAACTACGGGGTCATTATTTTGGAAAGAAGAAACTGTTAAGTCAACAATTTCGTTAATTGCAGAAGATATAACCGAAAGCTCTTGCTTTGCATTGTCCGAAAAACGAATGCCCTTCTGGTGCATTTCTTCTGCGAGCTTACAAATATTTAATGCATGGTCGCCAATGCGTTCGTAATCGCCGATAGAGTGTAGCATACGCGCAACAGCGTGCGAATCCTCTTTAGAAAGGTTATTACTGCTAATTCGCACTAAATATGTGCCAAGCCTGTCCTCGTATTTATCGGTAAGGGTTTCAAGCCCGACAAGGTGCTGTGCGGTTTCTTCATCATATTGGTCAAACAGTTTAATAGAGGTGGCAATTGCTTCCTTTGCATATTCGGCCATTTCGTTTGCTAAGCGGTGACATTCTGAAATAGCAAGGGGAGAGTTGTTAAATATACGCTCGTCCAAAAAGACGGTATGGGTTTTTTCGTCCTTGTCCTTAACAACCCAAACACAGAATTTAATAAGCAATTTTTTAATAGGCAACAAAGCAATTGTGTTTATTGCATTAAATAATGTGTGTATAACTGCAACGCCCACCATTGCGATTTCAGCACCTAAAATGCTTACACCAAAGGCGCGCATTATATACATAATTACCATACATAAAATTGAACCGAAAACATTTACTGAAAAGTGCATTACTACAACGCGTTTTGCGTTTTTATTTGTGCCAATTGCAGAAATAAGTGCGGTTACGCATGTACCGATATTTGCACCCAGAACTAACGGAATTGCCATTTCCCAAGTTATACCGCCTGAAAGGGCTAATGCTTGTACAATACCGATTGTAGCGGCGGATGACTGAATAACACCTGTAAATGCAGTAGAAACCAAAAGCGCTATAATAGGGCTTTTAAGTGCTAATAAAAAGCTATCGAAGCCATCGAGAGTGCGAACAGATGCCATTGAATCGCTCATAAGGTCCATACCGCAAATTAAAATTGCAAAACCTATAAAAATGTTTCCAAGCTGTTTTTTTCTATCGTTTTTTGAAAACATTTGCATTACTATACCAATACCGGCAAGTAAGGGCGCAAAGGTGGAGGGGTTTAAAAGGGTTATAAAGAAGTTGCCCTCAAGCCCTGCAAGACTTAAAAGCCAAGCGGTAAGGGTTGTGCCAACATTTGAGCCCATAATCATACCAAAGGTGTTTGCAAAATCCATAATACCCGAGTTCACAAGACCGATAAGCATAACCGTAAAGGCAGATGATGATTGTATTGCGATTGTGATACCGGCACCGAGGAAAAAGCCCAAAAAGTCGTTAGAGGTAACCTTTTTCATCGTCTTTTCAAGCCCGCCGCCCGCCATGGTCTCAAGTCCGCCCGACATTACATTCATACCGAAAAGGAAGAACACAAGCCCGCCGATAAGCATAACAATCATACTAAAGATAGTTTCCATAAGATTTCACCCTTAAAATTCAACGGTCGCTTCAATATATTCCTTAAGTTCAGCGATAGGAATTCGCTTTTGCTCCATTGTATCACGGTCACGAACGGTTACACAGCCGTCGTCTACTGATTCAAAGTCGTAGGTGATACAAATCGGTGTGCCGATTTCGTCCTCACGGCGGTAACGCTTACCGATAGAACCGGCATCATCAAAGTCCACATTAAAGTGTTTTGAAAGCTCGGCATAAATTTCGCCTGCTTTGTCAGATAATTTTTTAGAAAGGGGAAGCACTGCTGCCTTAAAGGGCGCAAGTGCGGGGTGTAAGCGAAGAACAACACGGGTGTCGCCCTTTTCATCGGTTTCTTCATCATAAGCGTTGCAGAAGAAAGCGAGAAGCACACGGTCAGCACCAAGGGAAGGCTCGATTACATAAGGTACATATTTTTCGTTGGTTTCGGGGTCAAAATATTCCATGCTTTCACCCGAATGGTTAGCGTGCTGGGTTAAGTCGTAATCAGTGCGGTCAGCAACGCCCCAAAGCTCGCCCCAACCAAATGGGAATAAAAATTCAAAGTCGGTTGTGGCTTTCGAATAGAAGCAAAGCTCATCTTTATCGTGGTCACGAAGGCGAAGTGATTTTTCATCCATCCCCAAATTTAAAAGCCAGTCACGGCAGTAACCGCGCCAAAATTCAAACCATTTTAAATCAGTACCGGGCTTGCAGAAGAATTCAAGCTCCATCTG